>NZ_JBDTEM010000409.1:0-19668 GCF_039922535.1 Rhodoferax sp.
GTGTGGGCACCTATGTGCGGGTGCTGGATAAGCCGCTGGCTGGGCAGCCACCCGGGCAGCGATTGGTAATCCAGGTGGCGGAGACGCTACAGTCCCGGCAAGACTTTACCCGGGCGCTGGTGTGGAATTCGGTGGCGCGCGACATCTTACTCTTGGGGGCCGCTACAGCGTTGATGGTGGTGGCGGTTGGGTGGGCGCTGCGCCCACTGCGGCGTTTGCGCAACGATGTGCAGGCACGGGCGGCTCAAGACCTCACACCCATTTCATCTCAAGGCATTCCAGCGGATGTCAAGCCTTTGGTGGATGCCATTAATTTTCATATTGACCGTAGTCGGCAGCATGCCGAGGCACGCCAGCGCTTTGTCGACGATGCTTCGCACCAACTGCGTACGCCGCTGGCGACGCTGACCACCCAAGTGAACTTTGCACTGCGCGAGGCCAATCCCGCCAACCAGCGCGAGGCAATGCTTGCCATCAAGGCGCAACTGGAAGAAACCGTGCGCCAGACCAATCAAATGTTGGCGCTTGCACGCGTTGATAGCGCAGAGGTCGTGATGGAGGCGGTGGATGTCCGGGCCTTGGCCGAGCAAGTCACTCGGCAGTGGTGGTCAGATGCCCGTACCCTTGGTATTGACCTGGGGCTTGATGCGCCTGCGCAGCCTATGTTGTGCGCAGCACAACCAGCACTGGTGAAGGAGGCGTTGTCTAATTTATTGCACAACGCGATTCGTTATTCGCCGCGCGGGGCCCAGGTGACCGTTCAGCTCCGGCAGGCGCTAAACGAGGTGGCAATCACAGTACAAGACACCGGTCCAGGCATGCCTGCACCGGAGCGGGCCCGTGCTGGCGAGCGGTTTTTTCGGGGGGCTGGAGTGAGCCAGCCGGGCTCTGGTTTGGGACTGGCGATCGTGCGCTCGGTGGCTGAACGCCATGGTGGTGCCATGCGTGTCGCTGAGGGTCCAGACGGTCAGGGGTTGGCGGTGTCTATGCTGTTGCCGCGCGCTGTCGCAAACGAGTGAATCAGGGTTTCCCCGCGGGCTTTTGCGATTTTTTTGAAAGGTACCCGAAAGCCTTGAATTGATAAGGTCCAGCCACTTTCTGATTCAAAAGGCGAATTGGAGGGGTACCCCCTAAACCTCGTGGAGACACCATGACACTGAAAAAATCCCTGATTTCACTATTCCTGGCTGGCACGGTCGGCGCAGCAATGGCCGGCCCACTCGACAAAACCGAATGCATCGCAGCAGCCAAGCCAGGCGGTGGCTTCGATCTCACTTGCAAACTGGCTCAGGCTGCCTTGCAGCAAGGCAAATACTCGGCCGACCCGATGCGCATTACCTACATGCCTGGTGGTATTGGTGCGGTGGCCTATAACACCATCATTGCGCAGCGCCCGGCTGAGGCCAATACCCTGGTGGCGTACTCAGGCGGCTCGCTCTTGAATATTGCGCAGGGCAAGTTTGGCCGCTACAACGAAAATGATGTGCGTTGGTTGTCAGCCGTCGGCAGCGATTTTGGTGCAGTCATCGTGGCAGAGAACTCGTCTTTCAAAACCCTGAAAGACCTGGTTGCTGCGGTTAAGGCTGATCCGTCCAAGGTGGTGTTTGGTGCTGGTGGCTCTATTGGCAGCCAGGACTGGATGAAAGCGGCGTTGACTGCCCGTGCGGCCGGCTTGAGCCCCAAGGCGATGCGCTTTGTAGCCTTTGAAGGCGGTGGCGAAGCCATCACAGCGCTGCAAGGTGGCCATGTGCAGGTGTATTCGGGAGATGCTTCCGAGGCCGAAGAGCAGATCAAGGCCGGGGCCAAAATTCGCGTGCTGGCGGTCATGTCCGACAAGCGCCTGGAAGGCGGTCTGGCCAACGTGCCTACGGCCAAAGAGCAGGGCATGGATGTCGAGTGGCCGATCATTCGTGGCTTCTACCTGGGCCCTAAGGTCAGCGATGCCGACTACAAGGTCTGGGTTGACACCTTCAACAAGATGATGGCGACACCTGAATTCAACAAACTACGTGCTGAGCGCGGCTTGTTTAAGTTTGCGATGACGGGTGCTGAGCTCGATGCTTACATTAAGCAACGCGTGGCTGCTTACCGCACCATGGCGGCCGATTTTGGTTTGAATGTTGTCAAATGAGCGACCGTCTTCTTGGAGCGATCTGCGTAGTGGCGGGCGCAGGCATGGCCTGGGCTGCGCAAGGTTACGCAGCAGCCATATCTTATGAGCCGGTGGGGCCACGCGCTTTTCCAATGCTGCTAGCCGGTCTTCTGGCTGCGGCAGGTGCCTGGCTGGTGGTGCGGCCCAGTGCACAGACCTTTGGCATGGAGCGGGCCCATTACAAGCCGTTTTTGATGTCGGTGGCAGCGGTGTTTATCTACGCCGGGCTATTCGAGACCCTGGGGTTCACCCTGGCAACCTCGCTAATGGCTTTGCCTGTAGGCATGGCGTTTGGCGGCAGCTGGAAGCAGTCTTTGGCCGGTGGTATCGGCATTGGATTGGTGCTGTTTTTGCTATTTGACAAGCTGCTCGACGTGGTGCTGCCCACCGGATTGCTGTCGTTCGTTCTAGGGGGGCGCTAATGGATACCTTGCAATACTTGATGACCGGCTTTGGCGTGGCGCTGACACCCACCAATTTGCTGGTAGCCGCGTTGGGTGGTTTGATTGGCACCATGGTCGGTATGTTGCCCGGGTTGGGGCCTATCAATGGCGTGGCAATTTTGATGCCCCTGGCCTTTGCACTCAAGCTGCCGCCTGATACCGCGTTGATTCTGTTGGCAGCGGTCTACATGGGCTGTGAATTTGGTGGTCGCATTTCGTCGATCCTGCTGAATGTGCCGGGCGATGCGGGTGCAATCATGACTGCGTTAGACGGCTATCCCATGGCCAAGAACGGTCAGGCCGGTGTAGCACTGTCCATCTCGGCCTGGAGTTCGTTTGTCGGGTCGGCTGTCGCCACCCTTGGCATCGTGCTGTTTGCGCCGCTGTTGGCGCGCTGGGCTTTGGCTTTTGGCCCGGCAGAATACTTTGCACTGATGTGTTTCGCCTTTGCCTGCATCACCGGCTTGATGGGTGATGCACCCATAAAGGCAGTTTTGGCGGCAGTCATTGGCTTGTCGCTGTCCACCGTTGGGCTCGACTCCAACTCGGGGGTTTACCGCTTCACTGGTGACAACCTGCACTTGTCGGACGGTATCCAGTTCATTGTGGTGGTGATTGGCGTGTTTTCGATCAGCGAGATTTTGCTGATGCTGGAGCAGCACCACAGCAGCGCTGGCATGCTCAAGATCACCGGGCGAAGCATGTTCAACATGAAGGAATTGGTCTATACCCGCTGGGTCGTGTTGCGGTCGTCTGTGTTGGGCTTTGTGGTTGGCGTGTTGCCAGGTGCTGGTGCCACCATTGCCAGCGCCATGGCCTATTCCACTGAGAAGCGACTGGCTGGTGCCTCTGGTACGTTTGGTGAGGGTGATATCCGTGGCGTGGCTGCACCAGAGGCTGCCAACAACGCATCTGCTGCGGGGTCTTTTGTACCTATGCTCACACTCGGTGTGCCAGGCTCGGGGACCACTGCAGTGATGGTGGGGGCGCTGTCTCTCTACAACATCACACCCGGCCCGGCACTGTTTTCACAGAACCCGACGCTGGTGTGGGGGCTGATTGCCTCGTTGTTCGTTGCCAATGTGATGCTGCTTTTTATCAACATTCCGATGGTTGGCCTGTTTACCCGTGTGCTGCGCTTGCCTAACTGGGCGTTGGTACCTGGCATTCTGGCAATCAGCGCGGTGGGTGTGTTCTCGGTCCATGCAACCACGTTTGACTTGATGCTGATGTCGGGTCTGGGTGTGGTGGGCTACTTGTTGCGCAAACAAGGTGTGCCTATGGCCCCGTTGATTCTGGGCTTTGTGCTGGGCGACATGATGGAGCAAAACTTGCGCCGTGCCTTGTCGATCACCAACGGCGAGCTGGGAATTTTGGTGGATAGCACGATCTGTCGGGGGCTGTGGATCGGTGCAGTGCTGATGGTGGTCGTGCCACCGCTGCTGCGCATGGCATCGAAACGCAAAGTGGCGTGACCTGCCAGTGCCCTACGTAGGCAGGTAGCTATCAACTGGGCCAAGTTGCGAGAGGATGGGATGGCGCGCCGGAATGGACACTATCCCATCCTTTCGTACTTTTTGAGACGGCGGGCATACCCGCAAGACACCTTGGTTCGAGGGTTATCGGCCGTAACCGCTTCATAAGAATACCCATGAGGCAACCGCAATGAACTGCTCTATGGGTTTGAGCTTATGTGGACAGGGCGGAAGCTTCAATAGATGAATGTTGACCGGAGCCTTGAGGCCAACACTACGCTGCCAACCCACGCTATCGATGAGCATGACAATGCGCTCGTCGGGTTGGCGAGCCGAGACCTTGTTGAGGACTGGCTTCAGGCAGTCGATCCACCCGTCGCGTCACCACTGTACTGCTTGTCGATTGTTTGCCGCACCATTTGGCACAATGATTTTGATAGCTTATTGCCCTTGCTGGACAAGGACAAAATGCTTTTTGCCAAGTCGTATGATGATAGGATGGCCGCCATCAACGAAGCCGCCTGTTGATCTACATATTTGGAGACAAAACCATGCAAAGACGCGAATGGATCGCTGGTGCCATTGGAGGCATCGCCACCGCCGCCATACCCCAATGGGCCGCGGCACAAGCCCTTGAGAAACCCGCTGTGACGCTCGCCGTGGGCGGTAAAAATCTGTTTTATTACCTGCCGCTGACCATCGCGGAGCAACTGGGCTACTTCAAGGCGGAAGGGCTGGACGTCACCATTGTGGACTTTGCCGGTGGCTCCAAAGCGCTGCAAGCGGTGGTCGGCGGCAGCGCTGATGTGGTGTCGGGCGCGTTCGAGCACACGATTGCCATGCAGGCAAAGGGCCAGGCCATGCGCGCCTTTGTGCTGCAAGGCTTAGCGCCGCAGATCGTGTTAGGCATCAACCCCAAAACTATGCCCAACTTCAAGTCGGTCGCCGACCTCAAAGGCAAGAAAATTGGAGTAACCGCGCCGGGTAGTTCCACCAACGTAATGGTCAACTATGTGCTGGCCAAGGCTGGCCTGAAACCCAGCGACGTGAGCTTTGTCGGTGTGGGCGCAGGCAGTGGAGCGGTCGCGGCCATGCGTTCGGGGCAAATCGACGCGGTGAGTAACCTGGACCCGGTCATCACCCTGCTGCTGCGCTCGGGCGACTTGAAGATCGTCACCGACACCCGCAACGTCGCCGAGGCAGAAAAAGTGTTTGCAGGCCCCATGCCCGCCGGTTGCCTGTACGCGCCGCAGAGTTTTATCGACAAGAACCCCAACACCGTGCAGGCCCTGACCAATGCCATGGTGCGGGCGGACAAGTGGATCCGCCGTGCGAGCGCGGGCGAGATCATCAAGGTGGTGCCTGAAAGCTACTTGCTGGGGGACCGTGCGGTTTATATCGATGGGTTCCTGGCCGCACAAAACGCGCTGTCACCCGACGGCATGATCCCGCCCAAAGGTGCCGAGACCGCCTACAAGGCACTGGTCAGCGTGGATGCCAAGCTGGGCAGCACCAAAATTGACCTGAACGCCATCTACACCAACGAGTTCGTCAAAAAGGCCAATGCTAAGTACCCCAAAGGCTGACGTGGCGGCTGCGCTTGCGCTGCAGGGTGTGGCCTGCACCTTCACGGACCGGAACAACCCAGGTCAACGCTACACCGCCGTGCAGGACGTAACGCTGTCGGTGGGTGCCGGTGAATTTGTCAGCGTGGTGGGGCCGACCGGCTGCGGCAAAAGCACGCTGCTGAATGTGGGGGCCGGCTTGCTGACTCCCAGCGCGGGCACGGTAAAGGTGTTTGGCGAGGCCCTGCACGGACTTAACCGGCGTGCCGGTTATATGTTCCAGGCCGAGAGCCTGATGCCCTGGCGCACCGCGCTGGGCAACGTGATGGCCGGGCTGGAGTTCCATGGCGTGCCGCAGGACCAGGCACGCGCGCAAAGTGAAGAATGGCTACGCCGCGTGGGCCTGGGCCGCTTTGGCGACCGCTATCCGCACCAGCTCAGCGGTGGCATGCGCAAGCGGGTGAGCCTGGCACAGACCCTGGTGCTCGACCCCGACATTATTTTGATGGACGAGCCTTTTTCTGCGCTGGATATCCAGACGCGCCAGCTCATGGAAAACGAGCTGCTGGCGCTATGGCAGTCTAAAAAGAAGGCCGTGCTGTTCATCACCCACGATCTGGACGAAGCCATTGCCATGAGCGACCGCGTGGTGGTGCTCAGCGCCGGGCCGGGGAGCCACCCGATTGGCGACTTTGTGATTGACATCGAGCGTCCGCGCGACGTGGCCGAAGTCAAGACGACGCCCCGCTTCATCGCGCTGCACCAGGCCATTTGGGCCGTGTTGCGCGAAGAAGTGCTCAAGGGCTACCAACAACAACTTACGGCGGCATAAAGCACGCATACAGCACATGTGGACCTGGTTGAAGCCGCGCCGCGGCAATTTGTGGATCTGGCAGCTGGTGCTATTGCTGCTGCTGTTTGTGTTTTGGTATGTGATGACGGCGCCTGGGCTGATTCCGCCGATGATGTTCAGCAACGAGAGCCAGGCTGCGTTCTTCTTTGGCGAGCCGGTCCAGGTGGGCAAGCGCATCTGGGCCTGGTTTGTGGTGGATGCCGACATTTACAAGCACCTGGGCATCACCCTGGCCGAGACGCTGATGGCCTTTGCCATCGGCTCCGGCTTGGGCCTGGCGGGCGGCTTGTGGCTGGCGCTGGCCCCCATGGCCTCGGCCATTTTGGAGCCCTACATCAAAGCCATGAACGCCATGCCGCGCATCATCTTGGCACCGATTTTCTCGGTGTGGTTTGGACTCGGCATGGGCTCCAAGGTTGCGTTGGGTGTCACGTTGGTGTTTTTCATTGTGTTTTTCAACGTCTACCAGGGTGTGAAGGAGGTCAGCCACGTGGTGCTGGCCAACGCGCGTATGCTGGGTGCCGACCGGCGCCAGCTGCTGCGCCATGTGTACCTGCCCAGCGCTACCAGCTGGGTGTTCAGCTCGCTGCACACGTCGGTTGGCCTGGCGTTTGTGGGGGCGGTGGTGGGCGAATACCTGGGATCGAGCTCGGGCGTGGGCTACCTGATTCTGCAGGCCGAAGGCAGCTTTGACATCAACACCGTGATGGCCGGCATTGTGGTGCTAACGGTGTTTGCCCTGGCACTGGACAGCTTGGTGGGCCGCATCGAGCAGCGGCTGATGAAGTGGCAGCCCAAGACCGGCGAGACCGAGAAACTCTGAGCGCAAGAAGGCCTTACGAGTCGGTTACGGCTGGGGCAACTGCGACTGTTTTTCTGCTTGGCAATGGAATGGTCGGCATGCATGGCGGCGACATGAATCGCTAAATGACTGCTGTCCTGGTTAGATAAGTTGCCTGGCTTCTAGCAGGTCCAGTTCTCGCACCAGCTTGCGGGCCGTGCTGCTTCCCAGCCGCCTTGCGCGCAGTTCACGAAACAGTGTGCTGCGCTCGGCACGCAACGCGGCCAAACGCATCTCGCGTTCAATGGCATCCACGCGCTGCGCTTGCGCCAGGGTCTCGGTGCTGCCGTCGCGGTTGTCCATGCGGGTTCGGTACAGTGCCAGCAAGCGTGCTGCCGCGGCGGTGTATAGCGCTGCGTCGGGGTGGTCTGCCGGGCGCTCGCGCTCCAGGGACTCGATAGCGGCCACTGCAGCGCGGGCTGAGCCCAGCCGGGCTGTATCTTCTTCCTGCGCCTGCGCGGTGTCTGCCGGTTGCACCAGACTGTTCAGCAATAGGGGCAACGCCACCGCAGCCAACACCAGGGATAGCGCGATCACGCCCATGGCCAGCGCGATGACCAGGGTACGCGCAGGGAAAGGGGCACCCCCAGGCAGCATTAAAGGCAAGCCCAGCACGCCAGCTAGTGACACCGCGCCGCGGACGCCGGCTAGCGACATCACCGCGATCATGCGCAAGGTCAGGTCTTGCGGCGTGGCCAGCGCATCTGGCGTGCGGTTGCGTCTGAACAGCCGCAGCCGCAGCGAGACAAACACCCACGCGAAGCGAATCGCGACCAGTGCGGCGGTGATGGCCACCACGTACAGCCCCAGCCACGCCAAACTCTGCGGGCCGCCGCCGGGCCCGTCAGGCTTGTTGAACTCCTCAACGATGCCGTGTAGCTGCTCACCCAGCAGCACAAAGACTGCACCGTTGGCTGCAAAGCTGATAACGTCCCAAAAGGTGCTGCGGCGTATCCGCGTGGTGGCGCTGGCCTTGCCAGAGCTTTCCACCACAGACATCGTCAAACCGCCGGCTACGGCTGCTAGCACGCCTGAGCCGCCCAAGCGTTCGGCCAGCATGTAGCAGCCGAAGGGAATCAGCAGGCTGATCAGGATCTGTGCGCCACTGTCCTCGCCCAGTCGCCGTGCGGCAGCGTTCTTCATGGTGGTTAGCAGCAGCGTCAGGCCCACTCCGGTTACTACACCGGCAACGGCTAACCAGGCGAAATTGAGTATCGCGGTCTGCACCGAGAAGCTGCCCGTCAGCATGGCTGCTAGAGCGAGCTTGAAACACACCAGGCCAGAGGCGTCGTTCAGTAACGACTCGCCTTCCAGTATCCGCATCATGCGCGGCGGCATGGGTACGCGGCGGGCGATGGCCGAGACGGCAATCGGGTCGGTAGGAGACAGCACCGCAGCCAGCGCGAAGGCAACGGGTAGGGGTATCGCCGGAATCAGTGCATGAACGAACAGACCTATGCCAAGCACCGCGAGCACTACCAGGCCCAGCGCCAGTTGAACCACGCTGCCCCGGTCCTTTAACAGCTCTTCGCCCGGTATGCGCCAGCCGTCCAAGAACAGCAAGGGTGCCAGCAGCAAGAGGAAGAAGACCCCCGGTTCCAGCGTGACTACTAGTGACGGGAATAGGCCCATTACTACGCCGAAAGCCACCTGGATCAGAGGCTTGGGAATCGTGAAAGGCAGGCTTGACTCCAGCGCCCGTGAGAGTAGGTCGCTAAGCACTACGGCGAGCAGCAGCAAGAGGGTGATGGTGACGGAGTGCATGGGGTAGTGACGGGGCGGTCAGTCAAGAGTCGGGACCAGCGAGCGGCCGCCGAAGCAGATCACGGTGGAAAAGCCCAAGAATAGCCTGCGCAAATTGCCAATTTTTCTACCGTTATACCGGCTTGGATGTGCGAGGTCTGTTCGACAGCGCACCAACAAGGCTGTGCAGACGTTCCTGTAATCGAACTATCCAACGCAGGCGCACGCCTGCAAATCTTCGACGGCCTGCCACCGTACGGGGTACGGATGGCGGTAGGGAAGGTCGCCAAAAGCACATTTACGTTGCAGCCATTCACCGCGCCCCAATTGGTTCGCCAAACCTCGGTAGGAGGACAGCCCAGAAGTCCGCGGCCACGCCGAAATTCTCGTTGGCGGCATGTTCGGAGTGATGCCCTGGCGATCGCGAGAGACGCAGGTGGGATGGACATCGGCCAAGCCATCCACCCGCATCCCGCGCTAGGCGAGTCCATCGGCATGGACGGGGAATTGGCGCACGGTAGTTACGCAGACTTGGCGTCTGCCAAGAAGTGATAGCTGCGATTCATTTTTTGCTACGAATTTGGCAGCTGGCAGCGCAACCAATACAGGCGCTAAGCGTATTTTTACTGCTCGAAAATTGCCTGTAATAAGGTATCAGTACGGCCGATGTTGATTGGGTCGAACTGCAACCTGCGCGAGACGAATGCCCCGGGTATTGGCCTCGTTCCGCGCAGAACTACACCGCCGTCCCAGTTTGCCATCCGAACCAGATGGACTGAGGGTTTCCCATAGTTACCTAGTGGTTGTTCTATTTTTATAATTTATGAAACCGGTTTCATTTAAACGTGGAAACTTGCCGAATCGCGCTTTATTAAAGAGGCCGCTGTCATTTCGACACGCTGCCGCAGACGAACTTTTCCCCATAGCAGCAACAAAAGAGGTAGACATGAAACGCAGAAACCTGATCCTTGGTTCGATGGCATTGGCTTCCAGCATGTTGGCGATGCCTGCTTTTGCCGCTTTTCCGGATAAACCCATCACCATGATTTGTCCTTGGACTGCGGGTGGTGGTACCGATACCTTGCTGAGGGCGTTGTCCAAAGAAGCCGAAAAGTACCTGGGCCAAACCATTAACGTGGTTAACCAAACCGGTGGTGGCGGTGCGATCGGGCACAACGCCATCCGTGCGGCACGGCCAGATGGATACACCGTGGGCATGATCACCTTCGAACTCAACTCTTTGCCGCCGCAAGGCTTGGTACCGTTTACCTGGAAGAACTTTGACCCGCTGATGCGCATCAACTCCGACCCTGCAGCGCTGACTGTGCGTACGGATGCGCCCTACAGCACCGTGCGCGGTTTCATGGACTACGCCAAAAGCCATCCTGGTGAGATCACCGTGGGCAACTCCGGGCCCGGTTCGGTCTGGCATATTGCCGCCGGGTTGGCCGCGGAAAAAACGGGTGTGACCGTCAAGCATGTTCCGTTCGATGGGGCCCAGCCCGCGGTGACGGCCCTGGTAGGTGGGCACATCAAGGCCGTGGCCGTGTCGGTGTCGGAAGTGCGTGGTCAGGTGCAGGCCGGCAACCTGAAGATTCTGGGTGTGATGTCCTCTGAGCGGGACAAGCTCTTCCCCGACGTACCGACCTTCATTCAGCAGGGCGTTGATGTGCAGTTCTTCACTTGGCGTGGTCTGGCCGGTCCCAAGGGCATGCCTGCCGATGCCAGGGCAAAAATTGTCGCGGCGTACAAGAAGGCATTTGACTCCCAGGATTTCAAGGACTTCGCCGCCAAGGCATCGCTCAACCTGTCTTACCAGGACGGTCCTGATTTCAGTAAATTTCTGGACCAGAACTACCGAGACGTGGACGCGGTAATGACCAAGCTGGGTCTGGCGAAAAAGTAAGGTGTTGTGGGGGAACGGGGCCGACTGGATACTTTTTTTTCTAACGGATGCCAGTGATTAGTGTGAGATTGGAATGGGTGGGCCTATGAAAACTGCAGACATCGTTGGGGGACTGATCGGAATGCTGATCGGTGTCTTCATTTTTTGGCAAAGCTCGACCATGCCGACCGACGTGGTCATGAAAATCGGCCCCGGTTTCTTTCCTAGCCTGCTGGCAGTCGCACTGTTTTTGTTCAGCGCTGTGTTGGTGGTGAATGCACTGCGTGGCAGGAGCAAAGGCGAGTTGCAACCCCTAAGGCTGTCCGACAAAGGCCTGCAGCGCGGCCTGATGATGTTGGCTGCCGCCGTGAGCTTTGTTGCGGTGCTGGAGCCATTGGGCTTTATTCCGACATCGATTATTTTTCTCACCCTGATGGTTTTGGTGATGGGTTTGCGCAAGCCTGTGCTCATTCTGTGTGGACCGGCCCTCATCACGGCGGGTGTCTGGGGGGTGTTCGAGAAGGCCCTGCATCTGTCCTTGCCAGCCGGCATTTTGTCCAGCATTTTGTAGGGGCACACACCATGGATTTCAATTGGGGCTTGATGTTGTCAAGCTATGGCACCGTGTTTACGCCCAGCATTCTGCTGATGATCTGTGTCGGCACCACTGCTGGCATCGTGATCGGTGCTTTGCCGGGTTTAACGGCCACCATGGGCGTTGCTTTGTTGGTTCCGCTGACCTTTGGCCGCCCGGCGCTGGAGAGCATCTCCATGCTGATCGGTATTTACTGCGGTGCCATGTATGGCGGGTCGATATCGGCCATTCTGATTCGCACGCCGGGTACACCGGCCGGTGCGGCCACGGTGTTGGACGGCTATCCCATGGCCAAGCGGGGCGAAGCAGGCAGGGCCATGTCCATGGCACTATTTGCCTCCTTTTTCGGCGGTGTGATGGGGGCACTGATCATGACCTTCGCCTCGCCGTATATTTCCAGTATTGCGCTGGAGTTTGGGCCGATGGAGTACTTCGGGCTCGCGATTTTTGGGCTGTCGGTCATTGTCTCTATTTCAGGGCGCTCGCTGATCAAGGGGGCCATGTCGGCCTTTCTGGGCTTGCTGATCGCCTCCATCGGGTTTGATCCCATTTCAGGCTTTCCACGGTTCACCATGGGCATGATGGAAATGATGGAGGGCCCTCCTTTCATTCCCACCTTGATCGGACTGTTTGCGGTGTCGGAGGTGTTCAACGAAGTCCAGAAGACCGGCCAAATCCAGCAGGCCAAGGCCAATCTGGATCGCTACCTGCCGACCTGGGCCGACATCAAGGCCACCTACAAGACACTGATTCGGTCGAGCTTGATCGGCACCGGTATAGGGGCTATTCCCGGAGCAGGGGGCGACATTGCCGCGTTCGTCGCCTATGGCGAGGCCAAACGGGCATCCAGTGAGCCAGAAAAATTTGGCACCGGTGAGATCAATGGGGTGGCGGCCAGCGAAAGCGCCAACAACGCCTGCTCCGGTGGTGCCATGATTCCTCTGCTGTCGCTGGGCGTACCCGGTGATGCCGTGACCGCGGTGTTGCTGGGTGCCTTCGTCGTACAGGGGTTGCAGCCCGGGCCTATGCTCTACAAGGAGCACATGGACGTGGTCTACCAAATTTTTGCTTCCATGATGCTGGCCCAGTTCGCCATGCAATTCATCGGCATGGCAGGTATCCGTCTGTTTGCCAAGGTGATTCTGGTAGACCGTGCCATTCTCACGCCCGCGATTTTTGTGTTGTCCATGGTGGGCGCGTTTGCCATGCGCAGCAATATGTTTGACGTCTACACCACGCTGGCCTTCGGCATTATTGGCTACCTCATGGCGCGCTACGACTACCCCTTGTCACCCATTTTGCTGGCCTTGATTTTGGGACCGATGGCGGAATCGAATTTGCGCCGTGCCCTGGTGATTTCAGGGGGTGATGCGGCGATTCTTGTCAGTCGCCCTATTGCCGTGGGCTTGATGGTGTTGGCGGTGGCATCTTTGGTGATGTCGATTCGTGGCCATCGCAGGGTGGAGGCGCGTCTGGCAGCCTTAGGAGCTTAATGAACAACAGTGCCAAATGCAGACCGGCCTCTGACGTTGGAGCGTCAGCGGGCGGGGCGGCGTAATGAAGACCCACGTACCACCAGTTGCCCCGGTAGTAGTCGCTCACGTGCGGGGCTCTGTAAACCACCCAGCCGCTCCATCAGGCACTGGGCGGCACATTGGCCTATGGCATCGGTGGGTTGGGCCACCGCACTAAGCCCTGGGCGAATCAGCGGTGCCCATTCGGGATCGTCCACGCCCACAAAACCCAGGTCTTCTCCAAAGCTCCAACCCAATTGGTCGATCGCCGCAGCAACGCGAAGCGTGACCACCGAGTTGCCGGTCACGATGGCCGGTGGTCGCTTGGTGCCTGCGGCGGCCCGCCATTGCTGCAGTAACGGAACCAGCGCAGCGTTGTCGTCGGTGTGCAGCTCCTGCACCTTGCCATGCACAGCCGCTCCGTGCCGTTGTACGCACTGGCGAAAGGCTTCCATGCGTTCCAGCCGTGAACTCACACCAACCATCGGCTGGGTCAGGTACAGCAAGTCGCGCCAGCCCTGGTCGACCAGATGGTCACAAGCACTGCGGATGGCCTGCGGGTTGTCCAGGGATACAAAGTCAGCGTCCAAACCCGGATGCCGCCTGTCCACCAACACCGCCGGAATGCCTCGCAGGGCGGCCATATCCATATGCCCGTCTTCTTGCCCCTGGGTGTTCAAGATGAAGCCGTCCACTTGGTAACTGGCTAACGCGTCAATGGCCACGCGCTCACGCGACCGATCATTACCCAGGTTGAACAGCATGACGAGATAGCCCGCTTCCTGGCAGACTTTTTCCGCACCCCGCAAAACCGCCACGGAGTAGGGGTTGGTAATGTCGGCCACCACCAGCCCGATCAGCCGCGAGCGGCCATGGCTGAGCGCTTGGGCCATGGGGCTGGGCGAATAGCCCAACTTGGCAATCGCTGTTTCGACGCGGGCCGCAATATCGGGACTCAGCAGACGTTCGCGGTGGTTGAAATAACGCGACACCGTGGCCTTGGAAACACCGGCCTCGGTGGCTACATCAACAATCGTGGGGCGTCGGCTCATAGCCGGCGATTGTCGTACACCGCCTTAGGCTTTTGCCCGGCCAGGGCATCCAGCAAATTGTCCGTAGCCAGCACCGCCATAGCGTGTCGTGTCTCATGCGTGGCAGATCCAATATGGGGTAATGGCGTGATCCGTGGATGGGTGCGCAGCGGCGAATTCAATGGCAAGGGCTCTTGCGCAAAGACATCCAAGCCCGCCGCACGCAAGCTTCCACAGTCCAATGCGGCCAACAGGTCGGCTTCCACCACGGTAGCACCGCGCCCGCCGTTGATGAAGATGGCACCGGGCTTCATGGCGGCAAACATTTTGGCGTTCACCATGCCCCGGGTGCTTTCGGTGAGTGGCAGCATGGCGACCACAAAGTCGGCGCGTGCCAACAGCTCGTCTTGGGGCAGGCGGTGGGCCAGTCCCTGCAATTCCGGAGCAGTCGCGGCCAGGTCCATGGGGTTCCGTGTGCTGTACACCACCGGCATGCGAAACCCCAGCGCCGCCCGGCGCGCAATAGCTTGGCCTATGCGGCCAAAGCCCAGCAGCCCCAAGGTTTTGCCATGTACATCGAAACCAAACAAATCTTCCCCAATGTTGCGCTGCCAAAGGCCTTCCCGTACCAGCTGCGACAACTCCACCACTCTGCGGCTGGTCGCCATCAACAGCGCAAAGACGGTGTCGGCCACGGTTTCGTCCAGCACGCCAGGGGTATGGCATAGCAAGATGCCGCGGTCTTTCAGCGCATCCAGGTCGTAGTTGTCCACGCCCACGGAAATACTGGACACCACACGCAACTGCGGAGCACGCTGTAGCAGGGGGCTATTGATCGGGTAACTCGAACCGATCAGACCATGGGCCTCGGCCAGTGCCGCTTCAAACTGTAGGCGCTGGGCCGGGTCTTTGGGGTCTGCGCAGACTACATCGTGCTCGGCTTCCAGCCGCGCCAATTGGTCCGGCGGCAGCGCACGAAACACCAGTACGTTTTGGCGCGTCATAGCAAGGCCTCTTGTAGTTGCGCGCGGGTGGGTAAGCCTTCGGTATCGCCTAGTACCTGGACCGCCCGCGCTCCTATCCACGCGCCGCGCTGTACCGCCGCAGGCACCGTTAAACCCTCCAGCAAGGCGCTGACCACGCCCACGGCAAAGCCATCTCCAGCCCCCACGGTATCCACCACTTTGGCCACCGGGCAACCCGCCACATAGCCTGTTCCGGCCGCGTCACTGTCGAAATACGCTCCATCGGCCCCCAGCTTGACGACCACCAGCTTCGCGCCGCGTTTCCGGTAGAAACGCGCAATGTCTTCCGGGGAGGTCGCGCCCGTGAGCAATACGCCTTCTTCCAGACCCGGTAGCACCCAATCGGCATAGCGCGACAGCTCGTTGATCCAATGGCGCATGACCTCGGTCGACTCCCACAGCGCAGGGCGCAGATTGGGGTCAAATGAAATGGTGCGCCCGGCGGCCCGCATTACTTCCAGTGTGCGCACCGCCGTCTGCAAGCTGGTGGGCGAGATGGCGGCAAACACCCCGGTGGCATGCAGATGGCGTGCGCTGCGTAGCCAGGGCTCGTCCACATCGGCGGGTGTCATTTGGCTGGCGGCCGAGCCCTTGCGGTGGGATTCCACCAGGGGGTCGCGTCCGTCGGTCACGCGTTCCTTGAACTGGAAGCCCGTGCGTTGGTCTGCCTCGCAGCGGACGTGCGAACAATCAATGCCTTCGGCCTGCATGGTGGCGAGCAGGGCACGGCCTATGGAGTCGGTGCCCAGGCGGCTGGCCCACCCCACCCGTAGCCCCAAGCGCGCCAACCCAATGGCTACATTGGTCTCGGCACCCGCGGTGCGTTTGTAAAAGCCAGTGGCGTGTTCCAGTGGACCCGGCTCATTGGCCACCAATAGCAGCATGGCCTCGCCAAACAGGGCTACATCGAATGCGAATGTTGTCATTTCAGGCGTGGTGTGAGGTCAGGATCTGGCCCAGGAACTGGCGGGTTTTCTCGTGTTGCGGCTGCGCAAAGAATTGCTGGGGCGGTGCCTGTTCCAGTATTTTTCCGTCGGGCATAAAGATGACCCGGTCGGCCACGTTGCGAGCAAAGCCCATTTCGTGGGTCACACACAGCATGGTCATACCGTCCTCGGCGAGGCCCATCATGGTGTCCAGCACCTCTTTGACCATCTCTGGGTCCAGCGCCGACGTAGGTTCGTCAAACAGCATGACCTTGGGCGACATGCACAGCGCACGCGCGATGGCCACCCGCTGTTGCTGCCCGCCCGAGAGTTGGCTAGGGTATTTGAGTGCCTGCTCGGGAATGCGCACCCGGGTTAGGTAGCGCATGGCAATCGCCTCGGCCGCTTCCTTGCCCATGCCCTTGGAGCGCATCGGGGCCAGGGTGCAGTTTTCCAGAATAGTCAGATGGGGAAAGAGGTTGAACTGCTGAAACACCATGCCGACTTCTGCGCGCACTGCATCCACATTTTTGCCACCGGCTGTCAGCTCAATGCCATCCACCACGATGCGGCCTTGTTGCACCGATTCCAGGCGGTTGATGCAGCGTATCAACGTGGACTTGCCGGAGCCCGAGGGCCCGCAGACCACGATGCGTTCGCCGGGGCGCACCGACAAGTGGATGTCGGTTAACACCTGAAAGCGGTCGTACCACTTGTTCACCCCTTCCATGCGGATGATGGGTTCCATTGCAACGCCTTGGGCGCCCGCGTTCGTGACTGCGTCCGTCATGGCCTGTCCTTTATTGCAGCTTGGGCAGATCGGTTTCCAGCCACTTGCGGTAGAGCTTGTTCAGCTCACCGTTGGCGGTGTTGCGGGCCACAAAATCGTTCATGGCTTTGCCCAACTCGTCCTGTCCGGGGCGACTGGCAATGCCCATCGCCTGTTGCACCAGGTTGAACTTGTTCTCATAGGTATTGGGTGGCACGCGTTTGGCGATTTGGGCCGCTACGGTGACCGAGCAGCCAATGGCATCTACCTGGCCCGATATCAACGCCTGCATGGCGGAAGCGTCGTCGTCGAAGCGGCGAATTTCCACGCCCTCGGGGGCAGCCTTGGTGACGGCAACGTCTTGTGTGCTGGCGCGGGCCACACCCACACGGACACCCTTGAGGTCGGCAGCGGATTTGATGCTGGTGGTGGTTTTGCCATACAGCACGATGGTGGCTGCAGCGTAGGGCTGGGAGAACTGCACCTGCTTGGCACGCTCTGGCGTGATGGCCAAAGAAGCCACCAACACGTCCACCTTATTGGTCAACAGGAATGGAATCCGGTTAGGGCCGGTCAATGGCACGATGTTGACCTTGACACCTAGGTCTTTGGCCAACAGCTTGGCCACATCGGCGTCGTAGCCATCCGGCTGGTTCTGCGCATTGGTGGTGCCATAGGGCGGAAAGTCCACCAGCATGCCGACCGAAATTTCGCCCTTTTTCTTGATATCGGCTACCGACTGCGCCGAGGCATGGGTGGCAAATACGCCCAGTGCGGTTGCCAGCCCCAAGGCTGCCAGCGCAGAGGTGGCAGTGCGGCGTTGCAGGGAAATAGTCATGGTGTGTCTCCTGAGGGTGGATGAAAGAAACGGAAAACGATGCGCTTGCCTTGACGCTTACGGCTCAGCGCGCCAGCGTCTTGGCACGTTGGCGCTCCATGCGGGCCGCCGCTAGCGACAAAGGCCAGCAAATTACGAAGTACAAAGCCGCTACCGTGGCAAACACCTGCAAAGGCTGGAAAGTGGCGTTGTTGATGATTTGGCCGGCCCGGGTGATTTCGGTGAAACCAATGATCGCGGCGAGCGACGTGCCCTTGATGATTTGCACCACATAACCCACGGTGGGCGGCAGCGCAATCTTGAAAGCCTGGGGCAGCACCACATAGCGCATGCGGGCCACGTAGCGCAGATTCAACGCCTGCGCTGCCTCCAGCTGCCCGCGCGGCACCGCCTGGATGCAGCCGCGCCAGATTTCACCCAGAAACGCCGCGCTGTTGAGTACCAGCGCGATGCCAGCGGCCAGCCAGGGGTTGATGTCCAGCCCCAACACTGGCGCGCCAAAGAAAATCAAAAACAGCTGCAGTAGCAAAGGCGTACCCTGAAACACCTGGATGAATACGGTGGCTGCGCCGCGGACTGCGGCATGCTCGGCGGTACGGCCCAGTGCCACCAGCAGGCCCAGCAGGGAGCCCCCGACAAAGGCGATGGCGGAGAGTGCCAGCGTCCATTGGGCCGCTTGCAGAATAAAGAAAAATTCGTTGGTGCCAAAAGTGCGCATGGTGGGCCTCAGCGACGGTCAGGGTAGTTAAGCGCGTGCTGGTAGATCAGCTTGAACAGCGCCGAGAACGACAGGGCCAGGGCCAGATAGATCACCGCTACGACGATGTAAATCTCAAAACTGCGGAAGGTTTGCGACTGCAGGTTGGCGGCCACCGAAGTCAGGTCGTCTGCCGAGATTACGGACACCACGGCCGAACTCAGCATCAGCAAAATGAACTGGCTGGTCAGGGCCGGATAGATCGCCTTCAGCGCAGGCTTGAGGATGATGAAACGAAAGATTTTCGAGGGCGACAGGTTCAGCGCCCGACCGGCCTCGATCTGCCCCTTGGGGATGGACTCAATGCCCGCGCGCACGATCTCGGCGGCATAAGCGCCCAGGTTCACCACCATGGCGGTCAGGGCCGCGGTGTAGGGCGACCAACGCAGGCCAATCGACGGCAGGGCAAAGAAAAAGAAGTACAGCTGGACCAAAAAAGGTGTGTTGCGGATCAGCTCGATATAGGCATTCACCACAAACCGCACCCAGCCCGGCCCTGAGGTCTTGCCCCAGGCACAGGCGATGGCCACCACCAGGCCCAACAGGGTGGCCGTAAGCGAAAGTTGCACGGTGATCCAGGTGCCCTTGAGTAGCAAGGGCCAGGCGGCAAACACAGCGTCAAATTGGAATTGGTAATGCACGGTGGAGTCATTTTTCAGGGTTGCCGCAAGTATATGAAACCGGTTTCATTTGCAAATACGGGATTACCCGAGACTGCAGAAAAAGGCCGAAATGGTGGTCACCCACCACGCCTTTACCCATGCCGACATCTAGATGCGCGCCCATGTGCCACCAGCACGCCAGTAGTTCAACCGTTTGAAAATGCTATTGTTTCAGTAGCTGGTTGCGCATACTCTGTAAGCGCTGAGCGGCTTTTCTTTTACTATTGGGGTTTGATTTTCAGTCTGCCATCCCATGCACGCCTTACTCCACGCCATCGCCACGATGGACCTCTCCACCGATGTCCGGCGCATCTTCCACGGTCGGGGCGGCCTACACCCTGGCTGCGAACACTGGGCGCTGGATGTTTTTCCGCCTGTATTTGTACTCACCAGCTTCCAACCTGCTAGCGACGACGTATTGGCTGTGGTCGGCACCGCACTCGCCGCGCGCTGGCAGCACCTAGTGCCCGGCCAGCCGCTGAACTGGGTCTACCAGTGTCGCTTTGATGGCCGTACCGAGACGCGGCTGATGGCGGGGGAAGTGCCCGAGCCCCACGTGGTCACGGAGCAGGGTGCGCGCTACCGCGTGCATGT
>NZ_JBDTEM010000410.1:0-9263 GCF_039922535.1 Rhodoferax sp.
TACAGGTACAAGCGGTCGCGCTCCACCGCTCCGGGCCGGGTGGCCGAAGGCTCGGTCTGCGTCCACCACAGCAGGCTGGCCATAATGACCATGAACAACCCCCAGAACGCCAGCAGGCGAAAACCCAGGTCCACCCGCTCGGCCTCTTGCTGGTAGCGCGCCATCACCGCGTTCTCGGGCCCCACCACCACCGCAGCCATGCCGCCGCGCCGCCCCACGTGGGCATGCACCAGGACGCGCAGCAGATTGTCTTTTTGCAGCAAGGCCGCCGGAATGCTGATGTAGCGCGGGACCTTGGCGTAGTCGGCATCGTCCAGGCCTTGCAGGTCGCCCCGGCGCTGCAGCAAGCCACCGTTGAGCCAGACCTCGTAGGTATTGCCCAGCCGCAAAAAATACACGCCGTACGGGGTGTCGCTCGGGCCCGCCAGCGCAAACACCATGTCGAACTGGGCCGTGCCCGCGTGCCCCGGCTGGCGGCGGTCCCAGATGTAGGGCAACCGCACTGGGCCCTGCGTGGTCTGGCCGTCCACGGTAATGCGGGCCTGCGCGGTGCGCAGTTCCAGCAGTCCCGCGGGCCGTGGCTGGGCCGCGGCACTGCCCAACCACAGCCCGCAGCACAGCCTGACGCACAGCCATAGCCAGCGCCACATCAGCTGTGCAGCAAGCCCATGCGGGTTGCTTCAAAGACGGCTTCGGTCTTGGAGTTAACCGCCAGCTTGCTGTACAGGCTCTTGATCTGGGTTTGCACCGTGTGGATGCTCACGGTGTGCAGCCTGGCGATTTCGGCGTACGAGAATCCGCGCGCGATCAGCGACAACACCTCGGTCTCGCGCGGCGACAGGCGTGGCGACTCCAGCGCCACCGTGACCACCCGCACCGGCAGCTTCTCTGGCACTTCCAGACTGTGTAGCGCCGATGTGCGGTACTTGGACAACACACGCCGCGCAATCATGGGCGAAATGGGTGAGGCCCCGGCCAGCATGTCCAGCACCACCTGCGCAATGTCGTCGGGGGCCGCGTCCTTGTGGATGTAGCCCAGCGCCCCGGCCTCGATGCTGGCCAGGACATTGTCTTCGTCGCCAAACATCGAGATCACCAACGGCTCGCAGTTTGGGTTCAGGCGCACGGCGCGCCGGATGATGTCCAGCCCGCTGCCATCGGGCAGACCCAGATCGACCAGCAGCACATCGACCACATGCCCTGGCTGCTGCAGCCAAGCCACCGCTTCGGCATGCGTGCCCACCGCCGCGGCCAGTACCAGCGGCGCACAACCGGACACGCTGGCGGCAAAGAATGCACGCGTCTGCGCATCGTCTTCGACCACCAAAACCTGCCAATGTGCCATGGGCTTGCCTGCTGTAGGAGGAGAGACCTGGAGTGGTCCCTCTCCTCGCCAGCATAGGCTTGCCAGCCTTTTCGGCATCCCCCTTTTGTGGGATAAGCCGTGCCCGGTGCCTTCGTTTACTCGGCCCAGCGCAGCGCCTCAATGAGCCGGGCAATGCTGCCGACCTCCAGTTTTTCGTAAATCGCCTGGATTTGGTTGCGCACGGTGGCGGGCGAACGGTTCAGGGCCTGGGCGATTTCCTTGTGGCTTTCGCCCTTGGCGATGCGCCGGGCGATGGTCCACTCTCGCACATTGAGCTGGTCTGCCAGGCAACGCGCGCGGGCTTTCAGGAACAGCAGGCCGTGCTCAACGTACACCCGTAACACCACGCCACGCCCCATAAAACGATCCACTCCTAGCAACGCGGTTTCCATAAGCGGTGCTGGAAGCGCCTGGCCCGTCCAGTCGCTCCACTCCGCCAGCACCAGGGCATTGAACTGGGGGTCAGAGTGGTACACCACCCCGCGCATGTCCGCAATGGCGCAGCCATGCGGGGACAGCGCCTTGTCTGCGGCCTCCAAATGGCCAAGGTGCACCACCCGATTGAATGCCAGAGCCTGCATCACATGGGGTGTCAATTGGGCTAGCAGCAAGCGCTCTTCTTCAGTGCAATGCGCCTCCTTATCGGCACGAAACAGGCTGACCCAATGGACAAAACGGGTACGGGGGTTGCTATCGGCGGCAACGAAAATGTTTTCATGTCCAAACCGGTGCAAAAAATCCCGCAGAGCGCGGGTCTCGGGACCGTCAAACCAGCTATCGGTATGAAATACCCGGGTAACGTGGCGCTTGTCAAACACCGTTGCGGCGGCGCTGTCGAGGTGCTTCAACGGCTCATAGGCCAACAGCATCTCCCTGGATGTCTGATGCAGGTGCACGGTGTGGATGTCGATACCCCGGCTAGTCGCGGTGGCCGTGCCCCACACCGACGAGTCAAACGGCAAAACCTGCTTGATCTGCGCCAGCACCGCGTCCTGGAAATACTGAATGGGTAGTTCCTGCGCCAAGCGGTAAAGCCTTAACAACAGCGTATTGAAGTCTACCGGCGGGTCACGAAGGTCATCCATAAGAAGTGCATGCCCGTAGTGCAATTGCACTATTGTGGCGGCCCTTTGGCTGGCCGAGACTGAATTTTTACAAAAGCATACACGCCCTTAACCCAAAGGATCCACGATGAAAACGCATATGAAATGGGCCCTGTCAGGGGCCATGATTGCAGTCCTTGCTGCCTGCGGTGGAGACGGCGGCGACAGCCCCGTCGCCAGTGGCCCGCCGGTCGTTGCGACCAGCAACCTGTCAGTTACCGTGATAGACGGCCCCATCGTAGGGGCCAAAGTGTGTTTGGACACGAACAGCAACGGCGTGTGCGATGCGGGCGAGCCGTTTGGCACCAGCACCGCAGGCGGAGTGGTCACGTTTGCGGTGCCGACTGCAGATCTAGGTAAATACCCCGTGGTAGCCGAAGTGCCCGCGGGAGCCATTGACGAAGACAGCCCCAACACCCCTATCGTCACCAAGTACAGCCTGACGGCACCTGTCGCCAACCCCGTCATCAGTCCGCTGACCACCGTGGTGCAGCAATTGGTGAGCAGTTTGGGCCTGAGCGCAGCCGATGCCGCCGCCGCCGTACAGTCACAGACAGGTCTGACCAGCTCGCCCTTGGCCAACTATGTGGCTAGCGTCAGCGCAGACCCCGCTGCTGCCAACGCCGCAAGGGTGCTGGTGGCAGCCATCCAGAGCCAAACCGTTGCGCTGGGCAGTGCGGCAGACGTGCAAAAAGCCATTGCAGCCAACGCCACCAACCTGCTGGCGGCAGCAGTGCTGGCCGGGGCGGACAGCACGGTAGTGACAGCGTGCGCTGTCAAAACCTCGGACGCGTGTAAAACAGCCATTGCCGCCGCGGTCGCCACCGTGGTGGCCGATGCAGGCCTGACACCGACCACAGTCGCTGCGGCAATAACCTTGGCAGCGGCCCCGGTCGTTGCCGAGACCACCACGCCGGTCGCCAGTTTTTCGCTGGACTGGGTGAACGCGGGGGATGCCAACAACTGGTACACCCGCATCTTTACCTCTACCGCTGCAGAAAATACGCCGGATTCCAATGGGTTAGTGCGTTACCGGGCCATCCGGCACCAAAGAGTGGCGGGTGTGGATACCGAGTGGGTGGTTAACAGTGACTCCTCGCGTGCGGGCGACCTGCACTGGAACGGTAGCGCATGGGTAGGCTGTTCGACGAGCGTCCCCAACACCAGCACCGTGCGCGATGCGCTGGGCCGATCCACCTACAACTACTGTGACGGCTACGAAAAGGGTAGCACCCAGCGCATAACGACCAGCATCGAAAGCCAGCCCATGGCCAACGTGTTTACGCTGATCCAGGCCACCCGCACCAACGGCAGCAACTGGGGCGAAGCACCCACCTGGTTCACCGGCACGGTAACTGCCAGCGTGGGTACTGCCACCTTCCCCGCCGATTCCAAGTTGCTGGTACAAAGCCAAACGACGACGGCAACGGCGCTGGGGTACGACGTGCAAACCAGCGCCATCGTGACGGTGGGTGATGCCGACGTGGCGGCAGGCGGCAATGCAGTCACCAACAGCGCTGTGGCCTGTAATACTTCGCGGTCGTTCAACGCCACTCAGGCGGTGACTTTGGAAACCATGATCGCCCGCAGTACAGGTACCCCTTGTATTTTTGGCGTACGAAGCATCACCGGAGTGAATGGACAAACCTTTAACAGCGTGCCAACCGATATGGGCTGGGGCAACACATCCGCCTCCATGGGCACTATCGGAAATGCGCCCTTAGGCACCAGCACAACAGCTACAAGCTACTACACCGGTAACACACCGCTGCGGGTCTCTTTTGCCGGAGGCAGCAGCAATGCCGCCACCTTCTACACCTGCTTGCAGCGTTCCATCGACGGCTCCACCCGCAACTGCACGGCGGTAGGAACAGGCACCTACACCATTACCACCCTTGGCGATGCCCGTGTAATGACTTTCAGCAGCTTGCCCGCAGCATTTTCCAACCTGTCTTACGAACGGGTTTTTGTAGAGCGCGGGGGACAGGTGTACCGGGGCTACAAAGACCGCCTGACCACCTCCAAAGTCGTCCGCCTGAACGGCACCGCCGGCAATGCCGTGCTGTCCCAGCTAGGCCTGCCCACCTTCACGCCCTAAACCAGCAACCCCGCCAACTGGTCCATGCTGGTAAACGTGCAAAACGCCCCCGCATCCATCAACGCCTGGGCATCCACATGGCCCGAAGTGGCGGGCGCGTAGCCGAACACGGTGGCCCCTGCGGCCACGCCCGCGCGCACGCCGGTGGTGGTGTCTTCCACCACGGCACAGCGGGCGGGGTCTACGTTCAAAGCGGCGGCGGCCGCCAGGTACACGTCGGGCCAGGGTTTGGTGCGGGGCATTTCATGGCCGCTGAAAACGAGGCCCTTGAAGTATTCGGCCAGGCCGACTTTCTCCAGTTGCAGCTCGATCTTGATGCGGTCGGCCCCCGACGCACAGGCGATGCGGCCCGCATAGGCGGTGTGCACCGCGTGCACTGCGGCGTGGATACCGGGAATCGGCTGCAGTCGCGTTTCCAAAGCATGGTTGCGCCGGGTGCGGAACTCCAGCATCCAGGCATCGGTGAGTGGCTTGCCGGTGTGGGCCTCGATGGCGGGCGCTTCGTCCATCACGGTTTTCCCTACGAACAAGCGCATGCATTCGGCCAGGGTCATGGCCCAGCCGCTCTCGGCCAGCATGTCGCGCAGCACGCCGATGGTCAGGGGCTCGGAATCGACCAGCACACCATCGCAGTCAAACAATACGGCAGCAAATTTCATGGGTTTTCACTCTCTAAAGGTAGCGGAATTTTTTAAGTACCAAATAGGCTTCTGGCGCTGAATGGATCAGCAGGGGCAGCTACTTATTTCATAGTAAAGATGTTAACGTGATCTTCCACAAAGCGCTTTTCAGGGGGCCGCCGATGGTGAACCGCACTGTTTTTTGTCTGGCTGTCGGGTTCGGCCTACCGGCCTTGGGGCTGGCACAGTCGGTGCCCGGCAACCGCTTGTACGGCTCGATCGATCTGGCCGTGGTCACCAGCCACACGGGGGCGCCGGGATTGGGCAACAGCGTGTCGGTAGCCTCCGGTGTCTTGCGTTCGTCGGTGTTTGGCGTGGCGGGCAACGAAGCATTGGACGGCGGTTTGCACGCGCTGTTCCGGCTAGAGGCCGGGTTCGATGCCGATACCGGGGCCGGCAAAACCTACGTTGGCAATCCTGCAACGGCCACACCGGCCGCACCGGGCGGCATACCCGCCACCGGGCTGTTCAACCGCCGCTCCACCGTGGGCTTGGGCGGCACCTGGGGCAGTCTGACCGCCGGGCGCGACTACACCCCGGTGTATTGGGCCGCCCTGGACGGTGACGTGCAGGGCCTGATGCTGTATGGCAATTTGCAGCAAAGCCTGGCCCTGGCGGGCACTGGCTCCGAACGCTTTGGGCGTGCCAGCAACGCCTTGTTTTATGCCTCGCCGGTGGTCCGGGGTTTCATGCTGCGTGGCATGGCCAGCCTGGGTTCTGAAAGCGGCGGCGGCCCGTCCGCCCCGCCGCGCAAGGCCAACCAAATGCTGGCCGTATCGGGCAAATACACACTGGAGGGCTGGCTGCTCACCACGGCCTACCAGCAAATCAGCCTGCCCACCGTTGCCGGATCGCCCGCCGCCTTTACCGGGGCGACCGGTACGCGCAGGGATGTGGTGCTAGGAACGCGCTACGACTGGGGGCGGTACGGCATCAGCGCGGGCTATCTGCAGATCCGCCAGCCCACCGTGGCCAACACCGATGGGAAGCAGCTTTCGCTGGGGGTCAGCGCCCGAATCGGCGAAGGCACGCTGGCGGTCAGCGCCTTGCAAATGCGCCTGAACACCGCCAGCGGCACCGCCCAGACCGCGCAGGTGCTGGGCCTGGGCTACACCTACCCGCTGTCGCGGCGCACCACGCTGTACACCAGCTACGGCCAGGTCAACAACAGCGCCACCGCCGTCTTCCCCCTGGTGTCCGCCGACACCGCCACCAACCCAGGCGCGCTCGGCGCACACGTGCGTGCACTGGCCTTAGGAATGCAACATACGTTTTAGCCTTCCAGCGCATATTTCACCTGCACAAGAAGCTACTATTTATGTAGCAAAACACGGTAAATGAAAAACCACCCCCACCCAGAACAGCGCGGAACTGGCTCCGCCAGGCCGCCGCTGTTGCCCCCTGCGTGTCGGAAAGCCCCACGCGCTGGAGCCTGGGGGTGTACCAAGTTCATCGTATGCTCTGCCTATGGCCCATCTACTCATAGTTGAAGACGACGATTTACTGCGCGACGGCCTGGCGGCCCAATTGGGGCAAGTGGGGCACCAAACCACCACCGCAGCCAACGGCGCACTGGCCCAGGAGCTGCTGGAATCCACCCGCTTTGACGGCGTGGTGCTAGACCTGGGTTTGCCCCTGGTAGACGGCATGGCCCTGCTGCGCTGGATACGCAAACGCCTGCTGGCCCTGCCGGTGCTGATCTTGACTGCGCGCGACGGCGTAGAAGACCGTATAGAAGGCCTGAACGCCGGAGCCGACGATTATTTAACCAAGCCGTTCAACATGGCCGAGCTGCAAGCCCGCCTGGTCGCCATGCTGCGCCGCTCACGCCTGCCGGCCTTTGGCGGATCGCTGGAGCTGCCTGCAGGCCGCCTGCGGCTGGATGCCACGCAGCCGCTGGCCTGGCTGGGCGACGAGCCGCTGGAGCTGACCCACCGCGAATGGGCGCTGCTGTCGCTGTTGGTGACAAACGCGGGCCAGGTGGTCGGCCGCGAAGACGTGCTGAGCGCCTGGAAAGCCGACCCCAGCGACACCAGTGACAACACCAACACCAGCTCCAACGCGCTGGAGGTCTACGTGCACCGCCTACGCCGCAAGCTGGCCGACTCGGGCCTGAGCATCCGCAACGTGCGTGGCCTGGGCTACATGCTGGAAACCACCACGCCATGAGACCCACATGAGCTTGCCAGGCCTCCCGCCGGGCCTGCAAAAAGACAAAGCCCCTGGCCTGTCTTTGAAACGCCAGTTGCTACTGTGGCTGCTGCTGCCGCAACTCCTGCTGTGGCTGGTGGGCGGGCTGCTGGCCTACCGCATCGCACTGAACTACGCCGAAAAAGGCATCGACCAGTCACTTACCCAGTCGGTGCGCTCGCTGGCGCGCCAGGTCAAGCCCATGGGCTCGGGCCTGCTGGTGGACTTTCCGCGGGCCGCCCGCGACATCCTCGAAGAAGACCCGACCGATCGCGTCAGCTACATGGTGTCGTCGCCGCCCGGCCAGTTTGTGCTGGGCAACAGCAAGCTGCCCGACCCGCTGCTGGATGTTCGTGTGGAGCCCGGAGAACCGTTGATTTACGAAACCCTGCTGGACAAAAAACCGGTGCGCGTGGCCTTGCTGGAAGTCAACTACGGCGATGCCGACGCCCCCCAGCGCCTGCGCGTGCAGGTGGCCAAAAGCCTGGCCGTACAGCAGCGCATTGCCCGCGAGCTGGTGGCCGACATGCTGGTGCCGCTGGTGCTGCTGGGCACCTTGATCGGCACCGTGGTGTACATCGGCGTAGGCCGCGGCCTGCAGCCCCTGAAGCGCCTGGAGGCCCTGTTGGGCGACCGGGCCCACCGCAGCGTCACCACCCTGCTGCCTATCGAGCTGACCCAGGCCCCGCAGGAAGTGCATTCGCTGGCCGAAGCCGTAAACCAGATGCTGGCCGCCGTGCGGCGCAGCCTGGGCCAGGAAAAGCGCTTCATCAACGATGCCGCCCACCAGTTGCGCACCCCGCTGGCCGGCCTGATCAGCCAGACCGAGCTGGCCTTGACGGAACTGGCCAAAATCGAACACGACCCGCAGGCCCTGCAAGAGCGGCTCACCAAGGTACACGCCGGGGCCTTGCGCAGTGCCCACCTGGTGCACCAGTTGCTGTCGCTGGCCCGGACCGAGGCCGACATCACACCCCAGCCGTTGGACATGGCCGCGCTGGCCCGCGAAGTGGCCCGCGAATGGACACCACGCGCCATCACCGCCGGCATCGACCTGGGCTACGAGGGCGAAGACGGCCTGGTCACCCAGGGCGAAAAGCTGCTGTTGCGCGAAGCCATCAGCAACCTGATCGACAACGCCCTGCACTACGCGGGCCGGGGTGCCACCGTGACCCTGCGCGTGCAGCGCCTGCAAGGTTTTGCGGTGGTGGAAGTGGAAGACAATGGCCCCGGCCTGCAAGAGGCCGATGTGCCCCGGGTGTTCGAGCGCTTCTGGCGCGCCAGCGAGCTACCCGGCGGCTGCGGTTTGGGCCTGGCCATCGTGCAAGAAATCACCCTGCGCCACGGCGGCAACGCAGTGGCGTTAAATCGGGTGCCACAGGGCCTGTGCGTACGCCTCAGCCTGCCGCTACCGGTGTTTCCGCTGACGGCAGCCACGTTCCGCCACCCGCCCACCCTACCTTAGGAGGCCTAGATGCGCATCTTCCGCCCCTCCCTGCGTGTCGCCATCACGGTGCCGTTTGGACTGATCCTGGCCGGCACCGTGGCTTTGCTGGCGGTGACACAGCAGGAGACCACCGCACAGCTGATGGACAAGACCAGCAGCCGCATCCTGGATGCGCTGATGGGGGCCTCCAGCAACCGGCTGAGCAACTTCCTGGATGGACCGTTTCGCATCCAGAGTGATATTGCCGACGCGATCAGCCGCCATGGGCTCTACACCCCCGGTGACCTGGGCCCTATCTACCGCCATCTACGCGGTGTTTACCAAGACCTCTACCAGGACCAGACGCAGATGAGCGTGCTGGACTTTGGCAGTGAGGCAG
>NZ_JBDTEM010000411.1:0-15103 GCF_039922535.1 Rhodoferax sp.
CACCCAAACCGCCAGCAGCCCCGCCTGCCTGGAAATCACCGGCCACACCAGCGCCACCGGCCCCGAGCCGCTGAACGAACGCCTGTCGCAACTGCGCGCCGAATACGTCAAAACCCGGCTCGAAGCCACCAACCCCGCCCTGGCCAAGCGCAGCATCGCCAACGGCATGGGCTCGCGCCAAACCATGGTGGGCAACGGCCGCGACGATGCCTCCGATGCGCTGGACCGCCGGGTTGAATTCAAGGTCATAGGTTGCTAGATGGCCGCCGACGCCCTCCAGCTGCTGCGCCAAGCCAAGGCCGCCTACGGCCCCGAGTACGACAAGCACCTGTTCGAGCAGTACAAGCTCTACGTCGATATGGCCGACCGCATCAGCGCCCGGCGCATGCTGGCGAATTCGTTCTTTGTGGGCGTGCACACGGCGCTGATCACCGCCTTCACCGTATTGCTGAAAGAAAAAGTGCTGCTGCCCACGCTGGGCGGGCTGGCCCCGTTTGCCGCCGTGCTGCTGCTGTGCTTCATCTGGTGGCGGGTGATCCGCTCGTACCGCCAGCTCAACTCCGCCAAGTTCAAGGTGGTCTACGCGCTGGAACAGTTGCTGCCCGCTGCGCCGTACGACGCGGAATGGAACGCGCTGGGCCGGGGAGAGGATGCCCGCCTCTATCTGCCGCTGACCCATGTAGAGAACGCCGTGCCGCTATGCTTTGGACTGCTGTACGCGCTGCTGGCGCTCACGCTTTACGTCAAATAGGCCTCTAGCGCATGTGGCACCTGCGCTGCCAGCTATCAACTCAGTAGCAACCCCATGAAAACCATCACCTTCGTCCGACACGGCCAAAGCACCGCCAACGCCGGTGGCCTCACCATGGCGCACGATGCCATTCCGCTCACCGCTCTGGGCCACCGCCAGGCCCAGGCGTTGGCCACCGCATTGCAAGTCACCCCGGCGCGTATCCTGGTGTCTGGCTATTCGCGCACCCACGACACCGCCCGCCCGTTGTGCCACAAATTCAGCATGGTTCCGCAGGTAGAGCCGCTACTCAACGAGTTTTCCACCATCGACCCCGCGCTGATGCAGGGCATGGACGGCCAGCAGCGCGCTCCCATGGCCGATGCCTACTGGCAGGCCGCCGACCCGCTGCAGCGCATGGGCAAAGTAGCCGAAACCTATGTGGAATTTGACCAGCGGGTCTGCGCTTTCATGCACAAGCTGGACGGCCTGCCCGACCAGACCGTGGTGTTCGGCCATGGCATGTGGCTTGGCATGCTGGTGTGGAAGCTGCTGGGGTTCAGGTCGGCCGACAGCCTGGCGATGCGGGCGTTCCGCGGTTTTCAGCTCGGCCTGCCGATGCCCAACTGCGTGGTCTACCAGCTGCAAGAAGCCGCGCCGGGGGTGTGGCGGGCGCAGGTGGATGAGGGCTTGCTGCGGGTTCTACGCGAGGTCTCGGAATAGTAGCCAAAATAGCGCCCAGCGCACATTCCATCTGCGCGGGCAGCTACTAAAAAAGTAGCATTCTTATTTAACGCTGGTGGCGTCCACCATCCGGTAATACAGCCCGTACGGGTCGTCGTTCAGCACCGCGAACTTGCCTTCGACGATGACCGGCTCCAGGCTGTACTTGACCGGGGTTTTGGTCTTCACCTCGACCATGCTCTCTGGCCCACCGGGCAGGCAGAAGGCGCAGGTCAGCGGCACCGAGGTGAGCAGGAAGTGCTTTTGCTTTTCGCCCGCATCCAGCGGCACCATGAAGCCCTGGATGCGCTGGGTTTTGAGGTGCAAGGCCAGTTGCGGCAGGCCAAAATTGGGCAGGATGCGGTTTTTTTCGGCCCGGGTCTTGACGGCGGTGAGCACCGACCACGGCACCACGTCGGCCCGCTCGGACAGCGGCGCAAACGGGCTGTTTGGGCTGTGGTAGCCGGGGCCCGTGCCTGCGGGCAGGTCGATGGGCAAGGCCTGGTTGGTCTGGGCACAGGCCGCGCTTGCGGCAAAGGCGAGGCCCAAGAGTAGGAGTTTGAATGGCATGGGCACAGCTTTCAAAAGTCGATGGAAATTCATTGCCAATGGTTGAGTTTGCTCAATCCCTGCAGATAGTCGCACTAGCGGACACTGCCCACCGTGATGCATCCAAGGACGGTAGCCCAGTGGGGTCAGATCATCCATGCGCGCCGAAAAGCGGATTGCGCCACGTGCGCCCCTTCGCATGCGTGCTCTGACCCCGCTGGGCGGTTGGTATCCCAAAGATGTGATGAGCGCTTTAGCCATTGACGGTCATTATTGGGTACGACACGTCGAACCGGCCATAGGGGTCATAGCACAAATGCGGGCGATTGCTGTGCATACTCTTTCAGAATCTTGCGCGCATTTGTGATCTGACCCCGATGGGCTAGGCCGCTTCTGCCTGCAACTGACTCGGCTTCATGGCGCATTGCTTACAACTTCAGTGCTCGTGCTTCATGCCGCAGTATTTGCCGATGGCAATCCCTTTGCAAGCGGCTTGCAGGGCTTTCTCGCACACCTCGTCACCTTTACCCGATTCCAGGCACTTGGCGGCATCTTCATGGGCGGCGGCGATGGCACGGTGGCGGGCGATGTCTTCTTTGGTGTCTTTGTCGGGTTCGGCGGCCAGCGCGCTGGCGGTGAACAAGGTGGCAAGCAAGAAAGCGGCAAGGGTTTTGGTCATAAAAATTCCGATTAACGGTGGTTCAGCAAGGTGGTCACGTCCAGCCGGTAGGCTTCCCAGGCAGGCAGCGCGGCGGCCAGGGTGGCGACCACGCCGCCCAGCAACAGCACCCACCACTCGCTGGGTAGCCAGATCCAGCCGGTCAGCGGCAGCGAGCGTTCGGCCTGCAGCCAGCTGCCGACCAGTTGCGCCAGCAGATGCCCGCACAGCAGGCCCAGCGCGGTGGCCATGGCGGCCAGCAGCAGGGCCTCCACCAGCACCAGCCCGGCCACCTTGTACGGCGACGCGCCCAGCATGCGCAGCATGGCCAGGTCGGCGCGGCGCTCGCGCACGGCGTTCCACAGGGCGATGAAGACGCTCAAGGCCGCCGTCAGCAGCAGCACCGCGCCAAAACCCCGCAGCACGTCGGTGCCCACGCCCACCATGCGCAGCAGGCGGGTGATTTCTACAGCGGGCGCGGCAGCCTGCATCTCGGTGGTGGTGTTGATGAAGCGTGGAAAGGTCACCGCCGCCAGCGGGCTTTTGTAGGTGATCAGCGCCAGGGTGATTTCGCGCTCTTGCTCCAGGATTTTTTGGTCTTCGTCGTCCAGCGCGGTGGCTTTTTCGTGCACTTTCCAGACCGATTCGGTGGCCGTCAGCACCAGCCGGTCCAGCACGCAGCCGCAGGGGGCCAGCACGCCGGTCACGGTGTAGGGGAAGTCTCCGTGGATGTGGCCGCCGCCGCCCAGGCCGTGCGAGCCGTAAAAGGTATTGCCGACAGCCAGGCCGGTGTATTTGGCGACCTGCGCACCCACCAGGGTCTGCATGGCTTTAGTCCACAGCGCGCCCTGGGCCAGCTCGGCCCCGTAGTGGGCCGCGTAGGCCGGGCTGGTGCCGACGATGCGAAAGCCGCGGAAGGTGTCGCCCAGGCTGATGGGGATGAGCTGGGCCACGCGCGGGTCTTTTTGCATCTCTTGCACCGCGGCCAAGGGGATGTTGCCGGGCGGCACGTCGATGTGGAACACGCCCGCCAGAATCAGCTGCAGGGGGCTGCCCTTGGCCCCCACCACCACGTCGATACCGGCCAGATCGCGGTCAAACGCACGGTCCAACTGCTCGCTGGTGATCCACACAAAGGTGATGCTGGCCAGGCCCAGCGCCAGCAGTAGCAAATTGAGCGCTGCAGCCAGCGGGCGCGACCACAGGTAGCGAAAGGCGATTGCTACTATCTTCATAGCTGTCCGTGCAGGTGCAATGTGCGCTGGATGCCGATTTGGCATGTAAACGCCTGGGGAAGTGCAGCCGCCACCCGCGCATCGTGGGTGGCGATGACCAGCGTAGCCTGGCAGCGCTGGGCACTGGCCTGCAGCAGCGCCAGGGCGGCCTGGGCCGCGTCATCGTCCAGGCTGGCGGTGGGCTCGTCGGCCAGGATGACTTTGGGCTGCAGCAGCACGGCGCGGGCCAGGGCCACACGCTGGGCCTGGCCGCCGGAGAGCTGGCGGGGTTTGCGCCCGGCCAGCTCCGCCAGGTCCAGGGCCTCCAGCGTGCGGCGCACGGCCTGCGGGTCGTCGGGCACGCCTGCGGCCCACTGGGCCATGGCCAGGTTGCCCGCCACGGTGAGCGCTTCGCTGAGGTGGAGCTTTTGGGGTAAGAAGCCGATAGCGCTCGCCCGCCATACATCGGTAGCTATTTTTTGGATAGCAGTCAGGTCTTGACCGGCCACCGTGATTTGTCCGCTGGCGGGGCGCAACAAACCTGCCGCCAGCGCCAACCAGGTGGATTTACCCGCACCCGACGCGCCGCGCAGCAACAGCACGCCGCCTTGGGGGATGTCGATATCGGGGAAGTCCAGCGGCGCAGCGCCGGGGTAGCTGTAACGCAACTGCGTGGTACGAATCAACGCCGAATCCCTTTGGCGGGCGCGCAGTCGCCGCAGATGCCGCGCAGCGCCAGGTCCACGCTGACGTTTTGCTGGCCCAAGGTTTTCAGGGCCTGGATGGCGGCAATGGCGGCTTGGGCCAGCTCGGCGTTGGTTTTGTCCATCTGGCCTTCCAGCGGCAGGTCGCGGTGGCAGGTGTTGCACTCGAAATGCGGTGCCGCAGGCGCGTCGTCCACGATGGCCTGGTAGTGCCGCACCCGTTCGGCATCCACCTTGCAGCGCAGCAGGCCGACCTCGGACAGGCGGTCCAGCAGGCGGTAGAGCGTGACGCGGTCCAGGGTGATGTTGGACTCACGGGCCAGGGCTTCTTGCAACTGGGCGTGGGTCCAGCGGGTGTCGGCGTGGGCGCGCAGCCAGTCCACCACCATGCGGGCGGCATTGGTACGGCGCAGGCCGTGGGAGACCAGCAGGTCGTCCGAAGACGTTGCCGATGGAGCGGAAGTGGAAGGTAAAGATGCAGCCATGGGGTTCTGAAACGCCTTTAACGCAACTTTGTTGCGATATACTTTGATGCAATTGGGTTGCATTATCGCGCCAAATTCGCAACCCCTACCGACTTTACCCAGCTTCTATGACAACACCTTCTCGCCCCAGCTTCCTGGGTTTATCTGCATCGGCCCGGCTGCTGCGCGTCATACCCGCCCTGCTGGTTTTGTGGCTGGCCGTGGCCTGGGCGCAAGGCGGCACACCGTGGTAAGGCTGGACGGCCTGACCGTCACCTACCGCGACCGCCCTACCCTGCACGGGGTCAGCGGCAGCTTTGCGCCCGGCTCGCTCACCGCCGTGGTAGGGCCCAATGGCGCGGGCAAAAGCACGCTGCTGAAAAGCATTCTGTCGCTGCTGCCGCTGTCGCAGGGCAGCCTCCAGGTGGAAACCCCGCGCTCGCGCATCGCCTATTTGCCGCAGCAGTCGGCCATCGACCGCAGCTTTCCCATCAGCGTGCACGACTGCGTGCTGCTGGGGGCCTGGCAAACCGCTGGCGCACTGGGCGGCCTGGACAGCGCGGTGCTGGACGCCGCCGATGCCGCCTTGCACACCGTGGGCCTGTGTGGGTTTGCGCAGCGGCCCATCAGCGCCTTGTCGGCCGGGCAGTTCCAGCGGGTGTTGTTTGCACGCCTGCTACTGCAGGACGCGGACCTGATCCTGCTGGACGAGCCCTTCAATGCCATCGACAGCAAAACCACTGCCGAGCTGCTGGCCCTGGTGGCCGACTGGCACGCCCGCCAGCGCACGGTGATTGCCGTGCTGCACGACCACAGCCAGGTGCACCAGCACTTCCCGCAGACCCTGCTGCTGGCGCGCGGCGTGGTGGCCTGGGGCGAGACAGCGCAGGTGCTGACTCCGCAGCATTTGGGCCAGGCCCGCCTGCTCGGCGAAAGCTGGGACGACCACATCCACGCGAATTGAACCGATGCAGCATCTTTTTTACAACCTCTACGACCTGGCCGTCGCCCCGTTTGCCGACTTTTTATTCATGCGCCGGGCCCTGGTTTCGTCACTCGCGCTAGCCCTGGGCGCGGCCCCGCTGGGCGTGCTGCTCACGCTGCGCCGCATGAGCCTGTTTGGCGAAGCGCTGAGCCACGCCATCCTGCCCGGCGTGGCGCTGGGTTTCATGTTCTACGGCCTGTCGGCCATCGCCATGACGGTGGGCGGGCTGCTGGCGGGCATGCTGGTGGCGGCGGTGTCGGGCCTGGTGAGCCGCGCCACCGTGCTGCGCGAGGACGCCAGTTTGGCGGCGCTGTATTTGGTGTCGCTGGCGCTGGGCGTGATGCTGGTATCGCGCCGGGGCTCCCAGCTGGATTTACTGCACATTTTGTTTGGCAGCGCGCTGGGCGTGGATGCCAGCGGGCTGACGCTGGTGGCCGGGGTGGCTACCGTGACCGTGGCCGCGTTGGCGCTGTTGTACCGGGCATTTTTGCTGGAAAGCTTTGACCCGGCCTACCTGCAAAGCGCCAGTGGCCGCAAGGCCGCTGTGGTGCAGCAAGGCTTTTTGCTGCTGGTGGTGTTGAACTTGGTGGCGGGCTTCCAGACCCTGGGCACGCTGATGGCCGTGGGCATCATGATGCTGCCCGCCGTGTCGGCCCGACTGTGGCACGACAGCCTGCCCGCGCAAATGCTCAACGCCGTGGCCCAAGCCGCCGTGGCCAGCTATGTGGGCCTGCTGCTGTCGTACCACCTGGACACCGCTAGCGGCCCCACCGTGATCGTCTGCGCCGGGAGCCTGTACGCGCTCTCGCTTTTATGCGCACCCCGCGGCTGGTTGCCCAACCTGCGCAAACCCCAGTTTTCTTAAAGGAGTATTTCCATGCATTTCAAAAAAATCCTTGCCGCGCTGGCCATCGCCGCGTCCTTCGGCGCATCGGCCCAAACGCCGATCCCGGTGACCACCAGTTTCAGCATCTTGGGCGACCTGGTGCAGGTGGTGGGCGGCGACCGGGTGGCGGTGACGGCGCTGGTCGGCCCCAACGAGGATGCCCATGTGTTCGAACCCAAACCGGCCGATGCCAAGGCCATTCTGCAGTCCAAACTGGTGGTGACCAATGGCCTGGGCTTCGAGCCCTGGATGGGCAAACTGGTGAAATCGGCCGGCTACAAAGGGGCCAGCGTGATAGCCTCTACCGGCGTGCAGCCGCGCAAGATGGAGGACGAGGGCCGCGTCATCACCGACCCGCATGCCTGGCAAAACCCGGCCAACGTGATTTTTTACGTCAACAACATCCGCAAGGCGCTGGAGCAGCTCGACCCCGCCGGGGCCGCCACCTACCAGGCCAACACCGCCGCGTATGTGGCCGAGTTGCAAACCCTGGATGCCTGGGCCGTGACCCAGTTTGCCGCCGTGCCCGCCGACAAGCGCAAGGTGATCACCTCGCACGATGCCTTCGGCTACTTTGCGGCCCACTACCAGCTGAAGTTTCTGGCGCCACAGGGCGTGTCCACCGACGGCGAGGCCAGCGCCAAGCAGGTCGCCAGCCTGATCCGCCAGATCCAGCGCGAGAAGATCAAGGCGGTGTTTTTGGAGAACATGGCCAACCCCAAGCTGCTGGAGCAATTGTCCAAAGAAGCCAACGTGGTCCCTGGTGACACGCTGTATGCCGACGCGCTATCGGCCCCCGACCAGCCCGGTGCCAGCTATTTGAAGATGGCCAAGCACAACATCACGGCGCTGGTGGCGGGTTTGCAGAAAAACTAAAAATTAGCAGCAGGTTGTTGGCGGGCATGGCCACCCGCTCGCGCAACGCCAAGCCCGCCAGCGCTGCCTGCTGCACTACGTCGTCCAACTGGCGGATGCCCCAGGCGGCGTTGCGCTGGCGCAGGTCGGCATCGAAATCGAGGTTGCCCGGCGATGTCGGTACGCCGCGCTCCAGGTATGGGCCGTAGGTGATGAGTACGCCCTGCGGTGCCAAGTGCGCCGCCGCCCCGCGCATCAGCGCCGCGCAGGTGGTCCATGGGGAAATATGCAGCATGTTGGCGCAGTAAATGGCATCAAAGGTTTGAGCCAGCGGCCAGGGGGCCAGCACATCCAGCTGCAGGGGCGACAGCACATTGGCCACACCGACTTGGGCGCACCAGTAGGCAATCGACCCAAAGGCATCGTCTTGCGCGTCGCTGGGCTGCCAGCTCCAACCCGGCAGGCCGGCGGCAAAGCCCGCCACATGCTGGCCGGTGCCGCTGGCGATCTCTAACGCAACGCCATGGGCGGGCAAAACGCGCTGCAGGACGCTGAGGATGGGCGGCAGGTTGCGCTCGGCGGCGGGGCTGTGTTGGGGATTGTTCATATTCGTTTAAGCGGGCATCCACGCGGCACAGTGCCAGCACTGCTCAAAACCGCCCTCCACCAGCTCGCCGCAGGTACACAGCCAACGGTGTTGGGGAACGTTTTGCAGATCGTGCAGCAGGTTGCGGGCGCGGGTTTCTTGGGTGGGATGGTGGATCCAGACTTCGGGCAGGCACTGGTCGGGCGGTAAATCGCCTGCAATGCCGGCCAGGTACTGGCGCTGTACGCTGGCGGCGATGCCTTCAAACTGCAGCGCATCGACCCACAGCGTGGCGATGGCGAGGTTGGGGGCTTGGGTCAGGCGCAGCATGCGCTAAAGCATACGCGGCAGAAGCCCGAAAAACTACATTTTTTATAGCTGCCTGCGCAGGTGACATCTGCGCCAACTGCCTAAAAGATGCTCAATGCTTAACCAGATTGGCAAAGCTCTTGCGAAACTTCTCCACCTTGGGCGCGGCCACCATCAGGCAGTAGCCGTGGCCGGGATGGTTCGCAAAATAATCCTGGTGGTAGGCCTCGGCGGGCCAGTAGTTGGCCAGCGTCAGCACCTCGGTGACGACCGGCTTGCGGTAGGTACCGCTCACTGCAATCTCGGCCAGCACGGTGTCGATCACCGCCAACTGCTCGGGCGCGCTGGTGTAGATGCCGCTACGGTATTGCGTGCCCACATCGTGGCCCTGCTGGTTCAGCGTGGTCGGGTCGTGGATGACAAAAAACACTTCCAAAATCTCGCGCAGGCTGATCTGCGCGGGGTCAAACTCCAGCCGCACCACCTCGTTGTGGCCGGTCTCGCCGCTGCACACCTCGTCGTAACTGGGGTTGAGGGCCTGGCCGTTGCAGTAGCCGCTTTCCACGTCGGTAATGCCCTGCACATTCACAAACACCGCCTCAGTGCACCAAAAACATCCGCCTCCTAGGGTAATCACTTGGCGTGGGCTGGGTGTAGAAGGAGTAGAGGAAGGCGTGTTTTGCATAGGCTGCTTTGTACTCCTTTTTTAGGAGTGCGGACTTGTACACTCATATTGACTGCAACTTTACTTGTGGAAAAAATTTAAGGAAAAAATGACCCCAGCGCCCATCCCTCCAGCACAAGCAGCTATCAAAAAGTGAGTTTATGGAATTAGGCGAATTCAAGCCCCTGTTGACCGCACTGGTCTTGCCGCCTGCGGCTCCTCTGCTGCTGGCGTTGCTGGGGCTGCTGCTGATCTGGCGTAAAAAAGCACTCGGCGGCGTGCTTTGTGTGGTGTCGCTGGGTGGGCTGTGGCTGCTGGGCTGCAACGCGGTGGCCGTGTGGCTGGCGCTGCACATCCTGCCGCAGGTGCCCGCCCTGCCCCCGGCCACGGCCGGTGCGGCGCTGCAGGCACGCCAGGTGCAAGCGGTGGTGGTGCTGGGCGGCGGCGTGCAGGCGTTTGCGCCCGAGTACGGGGCGGCCCAGCCCACGGCAGATACGGCGATTCGCCTGCGCTATGGCGTGTGGCTGGCCCGCCAGTCCAAACTACCGCTGGCCTTTGCGGGTGGCGTGGGCTGGGCCAACAGTGGCACGGCCGCACCGTCCGAAGGTGCAACTGCCCGCGCGGCCCTGACCCAAGACTACGGCATGGCTTTGCGCTGGGTAGACGACCAGTCGCGCGACACGGCGGAGAACGCTGCCAACCTACACACCCTGCTGGCGCGCGACGGCGTGCATCGCATCGCCCTGGTCACCCAGGCCTGGCACATGCCACGTGCACAACAGGCGTTCGAGCAGGCCGGGTTTACCGTGACGCCCGCGCCCACCGGCTTTACCCTGGTGCAGCAGCGCAGCTTGCTGGAATGGCTGCCCACCGCCCACGGACTGCAGTCGTCACGAGAGGTGTTGCGCGAGTGGCTGGGGCTGCTGGTGGCCAAACCGTGAGGGGTGAATGCCCCCACATTGACGCGCCCCCGGTGCACGGGCTATATTAATAACCCGTTAGTCAGTAACCCCATGCCCCTCCAGCCCAACTCTTCCACCACAGAACCCCAGGCCAAACGCGTGCGCCGCAAGGAGGCGCGGCCGGGGGAATTGCTGGCGGCGGCATTGGACCTGTTTGTGGAAAAAGGCTTTGCCGCCACCCGGGTGGAAGAAGTGGCCCAGCGCGCCGGGGTCTCCAAAGGCACGCTGTTCCTGTACTTTCCCAGCAAGGAAGAGCTGTTCAAAGCCGTGGTGCGACAAAGCCTGTCGGCCCGCTTTTTTGAGTGGAGTGCCGAGGTAGACGAGCACACCGGCAGCAGCGCCGACCTGCTGCGCCACGGCATGCTGAGCTGGTGGGAGCGGGTGGGCAACACCCAGGCATCGGGCATGACCAAGCTGATGCTGACCGAGGCCCACAACTTCCCCGAAATGGCCGCGTTCTACGAGACCGAAGTGGCTTTGCCCTACCAGGGGCTGATTAGGCGGATCTTGCAGCGCGGTATCGACAGCGGCGAATTCGCCCCGGTGGACCCGGACCTGGCCGCCTACAGCGTCACCGCACCGCTGATTTTTCTGGCCATGTGGAAGCACTCCTTGGGCAACCACCCCTGCGCACCTGCCGCGCTGGACCCACAACAGTACCTGGCCTCGCAGCTCCACATTCTTCTCAACGGGCTGCGTGTGCGGCCCCCGCAGACCAATCTATGAAGCACTGGATGTTGCCCAGGCGAGAGGCGATACCCCCCGGTGCACTGCGACAGAGCCGATTTGGCCGCTTGGCCGCAACGTAAATGGGCTGGAAAACGCCCGGTCATGCCACTTTCCCCCCCTAAAATCCAACGTTAACCTCGCACTTGAACCCAAAGACCCACCATGACCACCACCACCCAGCTTGAACAGTTCCGCTTCAACATGATCGAACAGCAAATCCGCCCCTGGGATGTGCTGGAGCCTTCGGTGCTGGAGCTGTTGAACGCCGTCAAACGCGAGAATTTTTTGCCCGCAGAGAGCCAGGCGTTTGCCTTCGTGGACATGGAAGCCCCGCTGCCCGGCGGCCAGTGCATGCTGTCGCCCAAAGTGGAAGCCCGCGCCCTGCAAGACCTGAAGATCCAGAAGCACGAAAAAGTGCTGGAAATCGGTACCGGCTCTGGATACATGGCCGCGTTGCTGGCGGCCAGCGCCCACAGCGTGTTGTCGCTGGAAATCTTGCCTGAGTTGGCCACCCTGGCGCGCAACAACCTGCGCAACGCCGGTGTGCGCAACGTCGAAGTGCGCCAGGCCGACGGTGCCCTGGGTGCGGCGGCCGACGGCCCGTTTGATGCCATCGTGCTCAGCGGCTCGGTCGCGGCAGTGCCCGAGCAAATCAAGGCCCAGCTCAAAGTGGGTGGCCGCTTGTTTGCCGTCGTCGGCCAGGAGCCCATGATGTGCGCCAACTTCATCACCCGCACCGGCGACACCACCTACGCCACCACCCAGCCCTGGGACACCGTGGCCCCGCGCCTGGTGCACTTTGCCGAGCCTTCCAAGTTCACGTTCTAAGCGGTTTCGCATCCATGATTTCCCAAATCAACCCCACCGATCTGTCCCAATGGCTGCAAAGCCAGACCGCCCCCATCGTGCTGGACGTACGCGAACCCGGTGAATGGCAAGCCGCCAGCGTGCAGGCCGAGGGCTTCACGCTGGTGAAGCTGTCGATGAACGACATCCCCGCCCGCCTGGCCGAGCTGGACCCGCTAGCGCCAATAGCCTGCCTGTGCCACCACGGTGCCCGCAGCCAGCGCGTAGCGCAGTTTTTGGTGCAAAACGGTTTTGAGAATGTGGTCAATATCGCCGGTGGCATCGATGCCTGGTCGCTGCAACGCGATGCTGGCGTTCCCCGGTACTAAACCGTAATAAGAACCGCGACTGACCGCCCGTGAAATGACTAGGATGACCATGCACCGCTTCCCGCTCGCCTCCCCCGCTCTGGCTTTGGCTATGTCCTTGGGCATGTCTTTGGGTCTATCGCTTGCTTTCACCGGCGCTGCCCAAGCGCAAAGCCTGGTCGAGCTGTTTGATGCGGCACGGGCCACCGACTCCACCTACCAGTCGGCCAAAGCCCAGTACGACGCGAATCTGGCCAAGGCGGACCAGGCCAAGGCCTACATCCTGCCCACCGTGGGCGCATCCGCTGGACTCACCCGCACCATGGTGGACGGCAGCAACCCCAGCGTGGACAGCAACTACACCACCCAGACGGCCACCATCAGCGGTTCACAGCCGCTATACCGCCCGGCCAACCGTATCAACTACCAACAAGGCTTGAAGCTGGTCGATGTAGCCGAGGCGCAGCTGGCTGCCGCCGAGCAGGATCTGGTGGTGCGCGTGGCCCAGGCCTATTTCGACGTGCTGGGCGCGGGCGACACCCTGGCCTTTGTGCGGGCCCAAAAGACGGCGGTAGCCGAGCAACTGGCCTCGGCCAAACGCAACTTTGAAGTCGGCACCGCCACCATCACCGACACCCGCGAAGCCCAGGCCCAGTTCGACCTGGTGCGGGCCCAGGAAATTGCCGCCGACAACGATTTGCTGGTGAAGAAACTGGCGCTGGACACCCTGGTCAGCAGAGTCAACGCCCAGCCCACGCCCCTGGCGTTACCGGTAGTTTTGCCGACCGTCCAGGCGGCCGACATCAGCACCTGGGTGCAGCAAGCCGAAAGCCTGCAGCCCAATGTGGTGCAGGCCAAAGTCGCTCTGGACGTGGCCCGGCTAGAAACCCAAAAAGCCAAGGCCGGCAACCTGCCCACGCTGGACCTCACCGCGGGCTACAACGTCAACCGCTACCCCAACGGCACCACCAGCCTGCCCAACAATTCGCGCAACAACGGTGGCAGCATCGGCCTAAGCCTGAACATCCCGCTGTTTGCAGGCTTCTCCATCCAGAACCGCATCCGCGAAACCCTGTCGCTGGAAGACAAGGCCCAGGCCGATCTGGATGCCGCCCGCCGCGCTGTGACCCAGGCCACCCGTGCCGCGTTCTACGGCGTGCTGTCGGGTGCTGGCCAGGTCAACGCCCTGGAAGCCGCCGAAGCCTCTAGCCAGATCGCACTGGATGCCAACAAGCTGGGTTACCAGGTGGGTGTGCGCATCAATATCGACGTGCTGAATTCACAAAGCCAGTTGTTCCAGACCAAGCGCGACCTGGCCCAGGCCCGCTACAACGTGCTGCTGGGCGGGCTCAAACTGCGCCAGGCCAGCGGCAGTTTGAAGCCCGAAGACCTGCTGGCGGTGAACGCATTGCTGGTGCGCTGATTGCTATTTAAACAGTAGCTGCCAGCGCAGGTGACACCTGCGCCAGAGGCTGTTTTTATTTAAATTTCAATCCCACTTCAACGCCATTTCAACCCCACACATGCTGCGCCACCCGCAGCATGTTGCCGCCCATGACCAGCGCAGCGTCGTCGGCGCTCATGCCCACATCCTGCAAGGCCTGCGCCAGCACCTGCCAAGTCTCCACCGGGGTGTAGCTGGCCCGTGCAATCGCTCCGTTGTAGCCCACCGATGCAGGCCACCAGTAGCCGGGGTTGTAGTCCCCTGGTGGGTCGTCGTTCAGCTCCGGCTGGCGAAAGCTGATGTCCAGCCCGATACCCACATTCTGCACGCCCACCAGCTCGGCCACATACGCCACGTGGCGGGCCACATCGGCGGCGGTGGGAGCCGGGTTGCCCAAAAAGAAGGACACCCCCGACACGCACACTACGCCTCCGGTGGCGGCGCAGGCGCGGATTTGCGCGTCGGTGATGTTGCGGCCATGCTCCACCAGCGCCAACGGATTGGCGTGGCTGAATATCACCGGTTGGCGGGATGCGGCCATGATGTCCAGGCTGCATTTACGTCCGGTGTGCGAGCAGTCCATCAACATGCCCGCCGCATTCACGGCCTGCACCATGCGCTCGCCCAGCGGGGTCAGGCCGCGCTCCAGGTCATGGCAGCCATCAGCCACGCTGTTGTTGCGGTTGTAGGCAAAGTGGATCTGACGCACGCCCAGCGCCGCGTACAGCGCCACCATCTCGGGCTGCTCCAGCAGGGGCATGGCACCCTCCAAATCGAAACCAATGGCAATCTGGCCACCGGCTTGGGCCCGCGCAATGTCGGCCACGCTGTGCGCCAGCCGGTAGCGGTCTGGCTGGGCGGTGATGCTGGCGCGGAACCCGGCGATCACGGCCATCACCTGCTGCACCGGGTTCATGTCCATGCCGACGTTGATGGACACGTAGTCCACCCCGGCGGCGTGCAGCCGGTCTATCGGTGCAAAACTGGCCTGCGGGTGCAGCGGCAGGCAGGCGTGGGATTCCCAATGGATCATGGCAAGGCCTCTCTTCTCCGGAAGCCGATGGCGGCTTCCATCAGTTGGCGGGTGTAGGGCTGGGTGACGCGGCGGGCGGCCAGGTCGGCGGACGCCAGCATTTCCACGGTTTGGCCGCGCTGCATCACCATCAGGCGCTGGCACAGATGCGTGACCACGGCCAGGTCGTGGCTGACCATGATGAAGGTCAGGCCGCGCCGGGCGCGCAGGGTTTCCAGCAGATTCAGCACCTCGGCCTGTACCGAGGCATCCAAGGCCGAAGTGGGCTCGTCCAGCAGCAGAATTTGCGGCTCCAAAATGAGCGCCCGGGCGATGGCAATGCGCTGGCGCTGCCCGCCCGACAACTGGTGCGGGTAGCGAAAGCGGAATCCCTGCCCCAGGCCCACTTCGTCCAGCGCGCGTTCGATGCGCTCCTGCTCATTGCCCAGGCCATGGATGGCCAGCGGCTCGGCCA
>NZ_JBDTEM010000412.1:0-13346 GCF_039922535.1 Rhodoferax sp.
GTGGCACCGCCACTGGCCTTGGTGACGGACGACACCACGCCCTTGCGCCGATCGCCCCGGACCACGTTGACGGTGTAGGTTTCGTTGACGTTCAGGTTGGCGTCGTTGACGTTGGCTACGGCACCGGCCTGTATCAGCGGAATCGCCACGCTGGCGGTACCGATGGGCAGGGCCACGTTGTTGAGTTTGTTGTTGAACTTGAACTGGAAGGTCAGGTGTTCTTTGCCGTCACCCACGTTGTCGATGTGGATCTCGTACAGCGCGTTCGGGTCCATCGCAAAGTAGTTGGGGCCGCCGTACGGAGCCTGCAGGGGCTGGTAGTTGGCGATCATGGTCACGTAGTCGGAGCGGCCACCGCTGCCGTTGCTAGCCACACCCTCGTAACTTCGGAACATGTAGAAGTCTGTGCCATCGACTTTGGGCACGGTGGTGATGAACGGTGCCTCTCGGTGGCTGGAGGCAAAGGCCGCACTGCCAAATCCGCCTAAAGCGAGTAGCAGGCAGGCTGCGGTAACGGGACCGGTTTTGAATCGCATGGTGATCTCCTGGTGGGTGTTGTCCATTGGGTGCAATGGGCTTGATAGATACGTAGCAAGCTTTACCCTGGATTCACATGCGTGAACTATTTCTCAAAATACTTCACCCGACTGTGGACATGTGCTATGCCTTTGATAGCTGCTTGCGCAGACAGAACCTGCGCCAGAGCCTTATTTTTTGTTTAAAAACTTTTAACAAGAAATGCAGACCTTACTGCTCCGCATCCAAGGCGCTGCGCAAACGCAGTAACCCGCGGCGCACCCGGGTTTTCACCGTACCCAACGGGCAACCCAGCTGGACCGCAATGTCCTCAAAACGCATGCCGCCGAAATAGGCCAGCATCACACTGTTGCGCTCCCCCACGGGCAAGGCGCGCAGGCAGCGCTGCACGGCAGCAGCGCGGCGACGCAAGACCAGGCTCTCCAGCGGGCCATCGTCAGGGGAATACGACCAGGCGTAGACATCGTCGCCGTGGTCGGTGCACAGCAAGGCCCGTTGGGGTCGGCAGGCGCGGCGCTTCAGGCTGTCGATGGCACTGTTGCGGGCAATGCTGGCCAACCAGCCACTGGAATGCCCCCGGCTGGCTTCGAACCACCGGCACTGGTGCCACACCTTGATATAGGTTTCCTGCAACACCTCTTCGGCTTCGCCCTGGTCCTGGTTGATGCGCAAAATCACGCCGAACAAGCGGCCCCGGCTGCGCCGGTACAACAAGCCAAACGCATCGTGGCAGCCTGCGGCCGTGCGGTAGAGCAGGGCCGCCAGTTCATCCGGCACGTCGTTGACGGGCCGGACCGGGCTGGCAGCGGCAGGCTCGGTCGGCATGCCCTGGGGGCTGGTGGCACAACGCATGGTTCGTCCTCGTGGCAGGGCTGGGCTGAAAAGCGCCATGCGGTCACCGTCGGGGACCTTGGATGCAGTGCGGCTTGCGTGTGCAGAACGGCTGCACGCAAAGCCATCTTCGCCACCCCATCCGCGGCCATCTGTGCGCCAACGAACAGAGTGGCGAAAGATCGTGGCGGGCTGAGGCACCGCCCCTAGGGGCGGTGCTGAGGTGCGCACACCACAGGCTTTTTGATCTGCATCAAGGGAACCGCAAACACCCTTGTCAAAGCCTTGAATTCCTACCGCAGCACCCGCTTAATAGACATTGTTACCAAATGTAGTCACCGCTACGCTGAAGGAGATTTCCATGCGATCCAACCTACCCGTAACCCTGCAAGAGTACGACTACCCGTCGAACGAAATGCTGGTGTCCACCACCGACACCCGGGGCCACATTACCCACTGCAACAGCGCCTTTGCCCAGGTCAGCGGCTTTGGCTACGACGAACTGGTGGGCCAGCCGCACAACATGATCCGCCACCCCGACATGCCGCCCGAGGCCTTCAAAGACATGTGGAGCACCATTGGCCACGGTCGCCCGTGGACCGGCATGGTCAAAAACCGGCGCAAGGACGGCAGCTTCTACTGGGTGGAGGCCAATGTCACGCCCATCATGGACGGCGGCAAGCCGCGCGGCTACATGTCGGTGCGCACCAAGCCCAGCCGCCAACAGGTGCAAGATGCCGAAGCGCTCTACGCCCGCATGCGCAGCGAACGGGCTGCCAACCGCCCTACTTTTGCGCTGCATGCCGGGGTGGTGCGCCCGCTGGGCTGGCGCGGCGCACTGGGCAGCCTGGCCCGTATCGGCATGACCCAGCGCTACATGCTGGTGTTGGCGGCTATGGTCGGCGTAGGTCTGTTGCCGCTGCTGCTGGGGATGCAGGGCCAGTTGGGGCTGCTGCTGCAAGTGGGCTTGCAACTGGCCTGTGCGGTGGTGATGGTGCTGTGGTTCAAGAGCCACGTGACGGATGTGGTGGTTGATGCCGAGCGCTTTGCCAGCGACCTGTCGGGCTGCAACCTCAACACGTCGATTGCGCTGGACTACCCCGCGCCGCTGGGCTCGCTGGTGCGCTGCCTGTGGCAGATCCAGATCAATATGCGGGCCGTGATCGGCGATGTACACACCGAAATCCATGGCTTCACCCAGGTCGCTGCCGAAATTGCCTCGGGTAGCATGGATTTGTCGGAGCGCACCGAATCCCAGGCCAGCAGCCTGCAGCAAACCGCCGCCAGCATGGAGCAGCTCTCCGGCACGGTGCAGCACACCGCCGAAACCGCCTTGCAGGTGGCGCAGCAAAGCGACCAAAGCACCCACGTGGCCACCCGCGGTGGCGAGGCCGTGCACCAGGTCGGTGTGGCGATGCAGAACATCGACAAGTCGTCCAAAAAGGTCCAAGAGATCATTGGCGTAATTGAAAGCATTGCCTTTCAGACCAATATCCTGGCGCTGAACGCTGCCGTGGAAGCCGCCCGCGCGGGCGAACAAGGCCGGGGCTTTGCGGTGGTGGCCACCGAGGTGCGGGCCCTGGCGCAGCGCAGCGCCACAGCGGCCCGCGAGATCCGCACGCTGATTGCTGCATCGGCCGAACAGATCACGGCAGGCAGCCAGCAGATGGCGGATGCCGGGCGCACCATTGACGAGGTGGTAGCGTCGGTCAAGGAAGTGGGCGCGCTGATCCGCCAGATCACCCGCGCCACGGTCGAGCAGTCAGGTGGCATCGCCCAGGTCAACGAGGCGGTAACCCAGCTGGATGCCGTGACCCAGCAAAACGCCGCCCTGGTCGAAGAGTCTGCCGCATCGGCCGAGGGCCTGAGCGGCAGCAGCCTGGCGCTGGCCCGCTCAGTACAGGTATTCCAACTGGCGTGAAATAATGGGTAAAAAGTGGCTCCAGCGCATATTCCACCTGCGCTGGCAGCTTCTATTTTTGTAGCGACCGCGATTTGCGGCGCTGCAGGCCGCCCATTCCGCCCATCACACCCAAGCCCAGCAGCACCAGCGCCAGGCTTTCGGGTTCGGGAATCTGCTGCTGGGTGAAGGTAGCACCCAGGTCGGCATCGCTGAGAGCGAAGACAAAGATTTTGTTGTCGCCCGAGGTGCCCGGCACAAAGTCGTTGTCGTTGGCCACGTACAAGGTGTGCGACAGCACGCCGTCCAGGGTGATGTCGTCGCCAAACGCCAGGCCCTCGATCTTGGACGGGATCTGGTCGGCGCTGATGCCGTTGGCGGTGAGCACCTTCACCAGGTCCAGCACCAGGGTTTTCTTGACCGCGGCGGCTTTCAGGGCGGCCTGGTCGGCGCTGGAACCGGTGAGGTTGGTCACGTCGGTGGCACCGGCCAGGTCGATGCGAAACAGCTGCTTGACCACGGCGGTGCTGCCGTCGCCCAGGCCCTTGCCGTCGCGCTCGTCCACCAGAAACTCGTGGTTATTCAGGGCCACGATTTCGCTCACGCCGGAGCCGGTGGTGAGCTGGTAGGCGTATTCATGCACCACGCCGGTAGCGATGTCGATGGTGACGATGCGCACCATCTTGTTTTTGTCCTGCTCCAGCGAGGCCTGCATGATGCCCACCAGCATGGTGCCGTCGGGCGAAATCGCCAGGCCTTCCATGCCCTTGTTGGTCACGCGGCCGGTAGTGTTGCCAGCAATTTCCACCGCGCCCTGGGCGCTGAGGGTGCTGATGGCCAGGTTGTTGGGCAGGGCAAAGCTTTTGATGCGCTGGCCGGTGGCACGGTCGAACTGGTACACGTAGGGGCCGTATTCGTCCGAGATGAACACGCTCTTGCCGTCTTTGGACACGCGCACCGCCTCGGGGTCGAGCCGGGCATTGTTCGGGTTGGTCGAGGGCTGGCTGGCATCGAAATTGTCCGAGCGGCCGGTGAAGTAGTTGACACCGGCGGTGTTCTGCGCCGGTGCGCCATTCGGCAGGCCTGCCGCCGTGCCCGTGCCGTAGACCAGCGGGGTGGCACTGCTGAGCAGCGTGGTGCCGGTGAGCGTGGGGGTCAAGGTGTAGGGCAGGTTGCCCGAAGCCGTGGCTACCAGGTCCAGCTTCAGGGTCTGAAAGCGCGAGATGTACGAGCTGGTGTCGTCCACCTGGCTGTTGTAGGGCGTGGCGTTCGGCCCGCGGTCGGGCGTGGCGATAAAGGTGTTGCCACCGGCCCAGGCCAGGCCGGAGCCCAGGCCGCCCAGTACGTTGCCGGCCAGGCCGTTTTCCAGCGTACCGGTCAGGCCCGACAGGTCGGATGTGCCGCCCAGGGTGCCGATGGCGAGCAGCGTGGGCGTGGCCTGTGCCGCCGTGGCGGCAAACAAAGACGCAAGAACGAGTGAGAGGACGGAGGTGCGGTGCATGGTGCGTGGGCTTGGGTTATTCTGGGGTGGATGAGCCGCAGAGACGCTGCGGGCCAACCCGGCAGCGTAAGCACGCACCGTGACGACTTGATGACTACCCAGGCCCAGCCACACCGGCCTGGCATCGCATCGCAGCTTGCGCACGCGTACCATGGAGCGCAATGACCCAAAGCTCACACTTGGTATCCAGCAGTTTTGCAGCCCAGACCCTGGAGCATTTGCGGCCCATGGTGAAGGCCAGCCAAACACTGGGCATCTTTTTTTGCCTGCTGGTACTCCTAGTGAAAGATTTTTACAGCCCGCCCGCCCAACTTGGGCTGTACGGCTGGGTCCTGCTGGCTTTGGTGGGCTTGGCCATCGCGTTCCGCTGCCAAAGCCTGAAAAGTTTGGCGGTGGCCGACAGCCTCACCGCCATCTCTGTCTCTGCAGGTTTGAGCAGCTTGGCACCGTTTACCCCGTCACCAGAAACCTGCTTTATCACCATCGGCTTGGTGATGACAATTACCTCACCGCCGCTGTACGCGAACAGTCTCCATTTTGTGGGGTCGCGCATTCTGATCTGGTGCCTGTTGGCATGGCTGGTTCCAACACCTACCAGGTCGGGCCTAGAGCAGATCCTGCTGTGGTTGGTGGTGGTGGGCTCTTTGTGCGCCGGGCTGTTGAGCAACATCATGTTCATCCGCCTGCGCCGGGATGCCTATGCGCTACAGCTGCAGTTGCACGAGGCTGCTTTTATCGACAGCCTGACCGGCATCCCCAACCGGCGGGCCTTTTTGTTGCGCTTAGAACAAGTTCTGCAAACCTTGGCCGCGGACCAGACACTGTTCTTCATGATGCTGGATGTGGACGACTTCAAAAAAGTCAATGACGATTTTGGCCACCCCCAGGGCGATGCCGCGCTGATCGACGTAGCCCAGGGCATTTCCACGCATGCCGCTAGCCACAGCTTTGGCCGTTTGGGAGGTGAAGAGTTTGCCGTGGCGGCGGTGCTTGACGCGGCCAGGGCCCAGGCACTGGCCCAATGTTTGGTGCAAGACATCCACACCCGCACCGTGTTGGGCCGGCCATTGTCAATCAGTATCGGGGTCGCATCCTGGCGCAACACCGAAGCCCTGGGCGAACTCATGCGCCGCGCCGACCAAGCCTTGTACCAGGCCAAGCGCCAAGGCAAGAACCGCTACCTTGTGATCCCGTGACTTACTGGCGCGCGGTGCGCACATTGCCCGGCAAGGTGCCAGGATGGCTGGTGCGAAACGGGTTGATGTCCAGCCCGCCGCGGCGGGTGTAGCGGGCGTAGACCGTCAGCTTGATCGGCTGGCAGCGGGTCCACAGCTCCATGAAGATGCGCTCCACGCACTGCTCGTGGAACTCGTTGTGGTTGCGGAAGCTGACCAGGTATTTCAGCAACCCGGCCTGGTCGATCTGCGGGCCGGTGTAGCTGATCTGCACGCTGCCCCAGTCGGGCTGGCCGGTGACCAGGCAGTTGCTTTTCAGCAGGTTGCTGGTCAGTACCTCGGACACAGGAGCCTCGTCCTGCGCGGCGCTGAGCAGCGTGGGGTCGGGGGTAAAGGTGTCGAAGTCCATGTCTAGCCGGTCCAGGCTCAGCCCGTCCAGCTCGTGCACCGGCTCGCGGTCGAACATTTCGGGCAGCAGGATGCGCACGCCGACCGACGACGGCGTGCTGCTGCCGCGCCAGGCGGCTTCGCTGATGTCGGCACGGATGCGGGCCTGCACGGCGGCGGCATCGGCAAAGCGGGTGTTGTTGAAGCTGTTCAGGTAGAGCTTGAAGGACTTGCTCTCGACGATGTTAGGGGTCTCACACGGCACAGTGATGTGGGCCAGCGCCACCTGCGGCTTGCCGCGCAGGTTGAGCCAGCTTAGCTCAAAGGCGGTCCACAGGTCCGCCCCGAAGAACGGCGTGGCTTTGTCGGCCAAGCCGATTTCGGCCCGCTTGGTGGCGCGGGGAATGGGGAACAGCAGCGATGCGTCGTACTGGTCGATGTAGGCCGAGCTTTTGCCCAACTGGGATTGTTCGGGGGTGTTAGACATGTTAGCTATACCTTTCATAGCTGTCTGCGCAGGTAGCATTTGCGCCAGAGGCCGATTTGACTAGTTAAATTCGTTCTCGCGGAGCCACTTGGTGGCAATCCACTTTTCGCCCGCCAGCACCGGCGTGCCACCGTGCAGGCTTTGGGTGCTGGGGTGGGGCCGGTCATAGCTGAAGAACACGGCGTTGCCGCGCTGCGGGGCCACTTCGAGCTGCACGTCGGGGAAGATGGTGGCGCCGCCCTGCTCGGGAGCCTGCAGGTAGATGATCAGCGTGCCCACGCGCTGGCCGCCACGCTCCAGAATGCGCGGGGTGCCGGGTTCGTTCGGTTCAAAGTAATCGTAGTGCGGCTTGTACTGCGCCCCCGGCTGGTACTGCAGCACCTGCAGGCCTTCGCCGTTGACCTCGGGCCAGTCCAGCAGGCGGGCAATGCGCGCCTCGATGCGCTGGACCAGCGGGTTCTCGCCACGGCGGAAAAACATGCCGTCGCTGGTGCGGTCCACATGCACTTCTTCGCCGCCGCTTTGGGTTTCTACGGTCAGCGAGCGGCTCATGCGCGGACGCGCCAGGTCCACCAGCGCAGTGCATTCCTCGTCGCTGAGCAGCCCCCCCAGCACCACCAGCCGGGGCTGGCGCATGACCGATAGCACGGCCACCTGGCGGTCACCCGCATCCAGCCACAGCGGCGCACCGTCGAGTGCGGGGCTGGGCACGGGCACAGCGGCAGGCCGTGGCGGCTGCTGGCTCTGGTCCTGCAAATGCGCGGTCAAGGTGGCTTCCAGGGCGGCAATCGCCACGTCCTCATCCCAGCCCGAGGCCTGCATGGACGCAAGCACCACGTCGGGTGCGAACCCGGCCTCGGCCTGCTCGATGATCCATTTGCGCAGGGCGGGGGTCACGGTTTGCGCCGCCGCGCCGGGTTTAGCCATGGGCAGCTCCGTTGCGGCGAAACACCAGCCGCTCGGGTGTAGAGACGGCAGCGGCAAAGCCGTAGCCCTCTAAGTTGAAGCCCTGCAACTGCTGGGGCAGGCTGAGGCGGTGCTCGGCCGCAAAACGGGCCATCAGCCCCCGGGCGCGCTTGGCCATGAAGCTGATGATCTTGTACTGGCCGTTGCTGCGCAGCTCTTCAAACACGCATTCCACCACCTGGGCCTTCAGCGCCTTGCGGTCTACCGCCTTGAAATACTCTTGCGAGGCCAAATTCACCACCACCGGCGTGGCATCGGCGCGCAGGCGCTGGTTGAGATAGTCGGCAATTTGGCGGCCCCAGTATTTGTACAGCGTAGCGCCCTGCGGGTTGGCCAGCCGGGTGCCCATCTCCAGCCGGTAGGGCTGCATCCAGTCCAGCGGGCGCAGCACGCCGTACAGGCCGCTGAGGATGGCCAGATGGTCTTGCGCCCAGGCCAATGCGTCGGCTGGCAAAGTAGCGGCATCCAAGCCGCCATACACGTCACCGTTGAAGGCCAGAACTGCCTGTTTGGCGTTTTTGGCGGTGAACTTCGGCGCCCAGGCCTGGTAGCGGGCTACGTTCAGGGCCGACAGGGCATCGCTCAGGTGCATCAGCTCGGAAATCTGCTGCGGCGACTGGGTGCGTAGCAGCGCGATCAGTTCGGCGGATTGCTTAACAAACAGGGGCTGGGTGTGCGGTTGGCCCGTGGTGGGCGTTTCAAAGTCCAACGCCTTGGCAGGCGACAACAAAAACAACATGGGTAGGGCATCCTTTGGCCACGATTATCGGCTGGCAGACTGTGAGGCGTTGCGCTGCCGCTTGTTATCAAACATCAGCCCATCCGCACGCGCGAGCAAGACCTCAATGGATCTGGCAGTGTCGAGCGCAATATGGATGATGCCGTGGCTGCACGCAATCGAATAGCCGCTGCCAGTGAACTGGTTACGCCGGTCCAGGGCGGCCAGCAGGCGGTCCACGATGGTCTGGGCCAGGTCGTCCGGGCAATCCAGCAGCAACGCCACGAATTCGTCACCACCGAGCCGGGCCAGGATGTCGGCATCGCGAAAGCTGCGCCGCATCTGGTCGGCAAACGCCAACAAGGCTTTGTCGCCCTCGGCATGGCCAAACCGGTCGTTGATCGCCTTGAACTTGTCCAGATCAAAAAACACCAGCGAACATGGCGCGCCCTTTTGCATCGCCTGGTTCAAGGCCGGCTGCGCCTGGGCCAGGAAGCCGCGCCGGTTGTACAAGCGGGTTAGCTCGTCCAGGGTGGCCATCTGGTAGGTAGAGATTTCTTGCTCGACGATGGCGGCCAGGTCTTTTAGCAATTGGGTATCTTCAACGCCAAACGCGCGCGGGTTGGGGTCCAGAATGCACAGCGTGCCCAGCTTGCTGCCATTGGTGGCCCGCAGCGGGCAACCCGCATAGAACCGGACATGGGGAGCGCCGGTGACCAGGGGGTTGTCAGAAAAACGCGGGTCGCGCAATGCGTCGGGGATCACCAGCGGGGTGTCGCTCAAAATCGCATGGCCGCAAAACGACACGTCGCGCGGCGTTTCTGACGCGCTCAGGCCTTGTTTCGACTTGAACCACTGGCGGTTCTCGTCCACCAGGCTGACCAGCGCCGTGGTCACGCCAAACATGCGCCGCGCCATGCGGGTCAGTCGGTCAAAACGCTCCTCGGGCGGGGTGTCCAGCAGGTGGAGCGCACGCAAGGTGTTCAGGCGAAAAGCTTCATCGGGCGGAAAGGCGGGCTTGATCATGGACAGTCCTTGCGCGTAGTGGGGGGTACTTGGCGGATCGCTACCAGAACACTATATCCAGGACACCCGGCCAGGTGAACCCCACCGGCTGGAACTTTATGGCGCGAACCAGCCCAGGCGCTTGAGGTGGATATTGGTCCATCCCACATCCAGCTGGCTGTTCTTGATTTCGCAGGCTGCCGCCTTGCTGGTGTAGCCGCCGTAGGCATTTTTGGCATACACATTCATGGACAGCACGGTGCCTTCTTTGTGCACATCGCGCACATACGGTGAACCGGGGTCTTTGAGCATGGGCAGGATGAAGGCCAGGCAAGTCTGCGCCTCGCCGTCCCAGGGGCCGGCAAATGGGGCCACCGGCGCGGCAGGCGGCGGCACGGGCGCAAAGGAGTCGGTTTGGTTGTTCGGTTTGATGGGTGATAAGTTTTCCGGGTCGGGCTCCACCACGACCACTCGGCGACCGGGGTTGATCAGCTGGCCGCTACCGGTGAAGGGGCAGGCCTGGGTTTGGTAAGTCACTTTACCGTCGGGTGCAGTGCACTTGTTGACAGCAGAGGCCTGGCCGCATACCAGTACCAATAGAGCGGTTGCCCCTATCGATTTTTTCATTTTTACGTTTATCCCAATGTGGCGTGCGGCAGAAAGTGCGTGCGATCCACTCACGCAACGCATAGTGCAGAACCTAGTTGACCTGGCACCAAATTATTTCCAGCAAATCCAAGTGCAGCCTTGGAAAGGCTACAAAAAATAGGCGCTTGCCATAAAGCCACCCATATTCCTCCGCACCATCTTTCGTACGATAGTTTGGGGGTAGGCGGCTGAGTGCGCCTGCGCGGGCTTTAACACCCCCTGCCCTTGCTGGCCGTAGTCGCTGGGTTTGCCGTGGCGGAGTTGGTCTGGGCTGCCGAACCAAGTACCCACCTGCGCGCCCTGGCAAGGCGTGGTGCTGCGAAAGGTATCAAGCCGATTGCAGTATGGTCAGTAGTTCTTAAATGCTACTGAATAAATAGCAGACTGCGTAAATTCCACGGCTGCTGGCGGCATATTTTGCCAGCTACAAGACCATTAATAGCTCTCGCCGTAACCCGCGCCTTTTGAGCTACCGCCCCCAAATGATGAATTAGAACTGTCGCTCTTGCTTGAACCGAAGTCATCGCTAGAACCCCAGTCGCTATCGGTAGGAATAGGTGCTAGTGCGGTGTTGCATGCTAGCTGGAACTAATAAAACCGATGGATTTTTGTCCAGGCTTAGGCGCAAACCACAGCCATAGCTCCGCTATGGCGCGGATTTGTAACGACAGCATGGGCGAAAAGACGCGGTTTTATGTTCCAGATAGCGTGCAACACCGCACTCGGGTCCACCTCGTACTGCCCACGTCCCATGCAGATGCTAGCCGCACGAGAGAACTATCTTTTTAATAGCTACCTGCGCAGGTAGGATATGCACTGGAGAGGTATTTTCATGTAAATTTTCTGGGAGCGTATGGCACCGAAACACCCACGTCAATAGTGGAAATAAAACCGTCCGTATTCCACTGAATCATCTTTCGTGCGGCGGGATTTTGTGCGCTTCTTCAGGTCAACGTTGCTGGGATGGGGCCAATCCAGCGTACGAAATACCTTTTCCGCAACTCGAACGAAAGGGAGCCATTTTCGGGAAAGACTGAATACCATCGCACCGAAAAAACCAAAAAATCCAACAATAGGCCAAATCAACAGTCCAGATTCAATAACGGTAGAAATTCGATCTTTTGCAATTAGCCCTATCAGCACTGCAAAGACCAACAATGATCCGCTTGAAATATATAACCACCATTTCCCAGCATTTAAATAGTGTCGCGCCGTCCCGCGTGAACAATGCGGATAAAGCGCCACTGTTCGGTCGGTTGGACGGGCAATACCAAACGTCTCATAAGCGTCGCCCTCCTTGGTGGCGGCAATATCCACCAAGTCGCCCTCGCTGAAAGGACTGCGCCATACCCAGCCCTTTACCGTCTCACCGTTCAGCGTGAACTCCAAATAGTCGGCCTCTTCTTCCAGGTCACCAGCGTTGGCAGCAGTCGAAATGGCCTGACCGCCCAGCCCCGCAAGTCCAGCCGCAACAGCCACCACCCCCATTTGCGTGCGGTCTGCCTCTGTAAATACAAAGCTGGCCCGGGCCCGCGTGCACTTGTAGTTTTCAATGCAGCCACTGAGTTTAAGAAGCCCACCCGCCTTCGGTTGTGTAACGAATTTGGTCATACCGCCAAGCCAACTTCAACCAAGGCATATTGCAATTTTTCTTGTTGCTGTTTGGCGGATTTATAGGCATCAGGTGCGGTGCGTTTAGTGCCAAAAACGCACAGCGAGCACCATTCTTGCAACTTGTCGTCCGAGATGATCCAGATAAAAACTTGAATGCCAAATACTCCTACCGTAATCCACGTTCCTGCGGCCATAAACAAAATCCGGGTTGCAATAATTTCTGCGGCAGCACCACTGATGGCGCGAACGGCTACGCCAGCGGCAACTCTGCCTGTAAGACGTTCAATAAGCGGTGCAGCGTACGTAAATGTTGTGGCGACGGTAAGACCTGCGCCTATACCCCCTAAAACGGCTTTGGTGCTAAACAAAAGAAACATCGCTATTTGATCTTTTTTTAATGATTTCCCGGCATCCAATACATCCAACCCCACTCCAATAGCAGTGGCCCCCGCCGACAATACCCCACCAAACAGTTTTAGCCGCTGGTAGCTCCAGCTCTCGCTACCCAACACGTTCTTCGCGGGCACGCTTGCAATGTCAAATAACGCGGAAGATATGGTGATCGACGATGCAGCCAAGCTCCACCAACTTTTGGCATCGTTTTTCATGCTGCAGTCAGCCAGCAGCTTCTGAAAATTAACGCCCTCGATCAGCATGACCACCACGGCTAGCCGTGCGTCGCGCACCGCATTGGCACCATCTTTATGGGTGTTCTTGAAGTTTTCCCACGCGTGGCCAAGGCTTTCAGTTTGCGCTGTCTTTATGGCTGGGGTGTCGGCGGCGAGAAATGTGCGGGCTGTCCGCAGACGCGCTAGCGTCTTGGTGCGCTCGATACCTTGCGTTCTGGCTTGTTCCACGATGAGATTGATGGAATCCGCCGGTGCTACTAAAGCCCTAATGGCAAACATGTGCTGGATGATCTTTTCCGTTACAAAGTCCCCTAGCGCGTTGACCTTAAAGTGCCTGAACACTCGGTCGCCCACCGTCACTGCGATCTTGTCTGCGCCACGCATGTTGACTGGCTGGATCGCCACACCAAAAGCTTTACTACCTTTTTCGCTGCTGGCGTTGACGTTGGCATTGCTTGCGCTAACGGCCTTTTTATATGTATCTGCAAAGGCCTTTAGCATCTTAGACAGATAGCCCTCTATGGCCAATGCATGCGCAACGGTCTGCTTCGACTTATGCTGTTCTGCCTCTTGCAGCGCCGCATCCACTTCAGCAATACCCTCTTGCTGGTTCAATGCAATAGCTCGCCAAACTAGATTGGTCTTGACGCTGGCCTTGGCCTCTTTGACCCAGGCATCGATTTTTTCCGCCCCCTTGGCGCTGGAGCCCATGCCGAAGATGGCGTTGCCGATGGCGTCTTCAAACAGCAGGCCATCTCGGATGCTGGTCGCATGGAAGTCCTCCAGTGTGTCGATCAGCAACGGTGCCTCTAGCCACTTCACCAGCGTTTCAGTGCGCCGGTCGATGATGGTGTCGGCTTGGCCGAGTAGCTTGCTCCACTCTTCCTTGAATTTTTGTAGGACTTTGGGGTCCAGACGCGCATCGTACTTACTCCAAGTACTGGCCAT
>NZ_JBDTEM010000413.1:0-6231 GCF_039922535.1 Rhodoferax sp.
GACCGGTGAAATTACCTTGCGCGGCGAAGTCACAGCCATCGGCGGCTTGAAAGAAAAGTTGTTGGCCGCTTTACGCGGTGGTATCAAGACGGTGTTGATCCCCGAGGAAAATGCCAAAGACCTGCAAGACATTCCCGAGAATGTTAAAAACGGTTTGGAAATTATCCCGGTGAAATGGATCGACCAAGTCCTGGAAGTGGCCTTGGAACGTATGCCCCAGCCGTTGCCTGATGAAGAGCCTGTGGTCGCGGCTCCTGCTGCGGTGCTAGAAGCAGCAGTCGTTGCGCCGGCGGTCTCTGTCAAGCACTAACTGACGACTGACTGAACATAAGGCCGATGGGGTTTACTCCATCGGCCTTTATCCATTTTGGACCTGGATTTGCAATTTCAGAGATAATCGGGGTTTACCCACGCCACGTGGGTGCAATTTGCTATTGTTTGAATAGCCACAACCCTTTCGGAATTGATGAGCGATACCCCCCTGGATTCTTTCTCGCAGCTGCAGCTTGCAGAACCCCTGTCACGTGCTGTGGCCGACATGGGCTACACCGCCATGACACCCATCCAGGCGCAAGCCATTCCGGTGGTGTTGCAAGGACGTGACGTGATGGGCGCTGCCCAGACCGGCACCGGTAAAACGGCAGCCTTCTCTTTGCCATTGCTACAGCGCATGCTGAAGCATGAAAACGCTTCTACGTCACCTGCCCGCCATCCGGTGCGGGCCTTGGTGCTATTGCCTACGCGTGAGCTGGCCGACCAGGTAGCTCAGGCCGTCAAGTCATATGCCAAGCACACCAACCTGCGCAGTGCCGTGGTGTTTGGCGGTATGGACATGAAGCCGCAGACGCTGGAGCTGAAAAAAGGCGTGGAGATTCTGGTCGCTACGCCAGGCCGTTTGCTGGACCACATCGAAGCCAAAAATGCGGTGTTGAACCAGGTCGAGTACGTGGTGCTGGACGAAGCTGACCGCATGCTCGACATTGGCTTTTTGCCCGACCTGCAGCGCATCCTGAGTTATCTGCCCAAGCAGCGCACCACCTTGCTGTTCTCGGCCACGTTCTCGCCCGAAATCAAGCGTCTGGCCAGCAGCTACCTGCAAGACCCGGTCACTATCGAAGTGGCCCGCTCCAACGCCACTGCCTCCACAGTGGAGCAGCATTTCTACAGCGTCAATGCCGACGACAAGCGCCGGGCGCTGCACCAGGTGCTCAAGTCGCGCGGGATTACACAAGCTTTTGTATTTGTGAATAGCAAATTGGGCTGTGCCCGACTGGCCCGCTCGCTGGAAAAAGAAGGCTTGAAGACCACGGCGTTGCATGGCGATAAAAGCCAGGACGAGCGCTTGAAAGCCTTGGAGTCTTTCAAAAAAGGCGAGGTGGACCTGCTCATCTGCACCGATGTGGCTGCGCGTGGCCTGGACATCAAGGACGTGCCTGCCGTGTTCAACTTCGATGTACCCTTCAACGCAGAAGACTATGTGCACCGCATTGGCCGCACCGGCCGTGCCGGGGCCTCCGGCATCGCGGTCAGCTTCGTGGCGGGCAGCGATGCCCGTCTGGTAGCCGATATTGAGAAGCTGGTGAAGAGCAAGATTGAACTCGAAGCCATGGAGTTCGAAGAAGACACCCCCAAGATCCGCGAGCAAGGTCGCATCAACGACGGCCGCCGCGCCTGGGGTGGCGACGATCCACGCGATGTCATCGACACCCCGCGTCCGGCTCCGCGCCCCCAGCAGCGCCACAGCGCACCGCGTGATCCATTCTTTGACAAGCCCTACGAGGCAACCGCAGTCACCGAAGCACCCACCTGGGAAGCTGCTGCCAAACACGCCACCGTGCGCGGTATCTCGGCCAATATCAAACCCAAGCGCAAGGTGGCCGCCTTGTTCAAGGCCATCAGCGCCCCGGTAGCCGCTTAATTTCCTGGTCGCTGCGCCTGTTCGCAGCGCACCTGGATAAGTTCGTTGGCGGCCGGAGTCGCTCCAATCCTCAGCGCACTCAGCGAACCTCCCCACACACAGCCGGTGTCTAGCGACAACACGTCTCTGCGACCCAACCACCCTAGCGTAGACCAATGGCCAAAGGCCACAGCCATGTGGGCGGTTTGCCGACCCGGCACGTCAAACCAGGGTAGGTAGCCCTCGGGGCGGGTTCCCGCGCCTTCCTTGCTGTCGAATTCCATGACCCCGTCGGTGGTGCAAAAGCGCAGCCGTGTGAGCGCATTCACAATCACCCGCAGCCGGTCTGCACCTTGCAAGTCGTCGTTCCATTTTGCCGGGGTATTGCCGTACATCTGGCCTAAAAACGCCGACAGATGGGGGCCCTGCAGCACCGCCTCCACTTCGGCCGCCAACGCCATGGTGAGTACTGGACTCCAACCTGGTAGTACGCCGGCGTGCACCATCAGGATGTCTTGGCCCTCTAGCGTCTCGTGCATGGCCATGCGCTGGTGCCGTACCCAGTCCAGCAGTGCGGTGCGGTCTGGGGCCTGCAGGATGCCTTGTAGTGTGTCTAAACGGTGTGTAGGGCGTATACCGTGGGCGGCAGCCAGCAAATGCAGGTCGTGGTTACCCAATAGGCAGCGGGCTGCGCCGCCATAGCCTTTTAGGCGGCGCAGCACCTCCAGTGAGGCTGGGCCCCGGTTCACCAGGTCACCCAGCAGATAGAGTGTGTCGCGGCTGGGCGAGAAGTCTAGGGTCTCCAAAAGCCGCTGCAGCGCGCCATCACAGCCTTGCAGGTCGCCGATCAAGTAAAGTGCCATCTGTTTTTCTCACGTTAGATCCATGGATATATTGTTGATTGTGCTGTTGACTTTGCTCAACGCCGTGTTTGCCATGTCGGAGTTGGCGCTCGCCTCCAGCCGCAAGGCGCGTTTGACGGCGATGGCCGAGGCAGGCGACAAAGGGGCCAAGGCCGCGCTGAAGTTGCTGGAAAACCCGACCCAGTTCTTGTCCTCTGTGCAGGTGGGCATTACCTCCATCACCATGGCCAGCGGTATTTTGGGGGAGGCCGCTTTCGGCGAAGGCTTGTCTACGTGGTTGGAGCAAATGGGCCTGGCATCGCGCGCGGCGGGCCCCACGGCGACCGTGATTGCGGTGACCTGCATCACCTTTTTCAACATCGTGTTTGCCGAACTGGTGCCCAAGCGCATTGGCCAACTGCACCCCGAACTGGTGGCGCGCTATGTGTCGCGACCCATGACCTGGGTGGCGACCGGAGCCAAGCCCTTTGTGACCCTGCTGTCGTTGAGCACCAAAGCCGTCCTGAAATTGTTGCGTGTGGACAACGACGCGGGTCGTGCCGTGACCGAAGAAGAAATTGTGGCCAGCCTGGAGGAGGGGGTGGACGCAGGCGTCATCGAGGAACACGAGCACCAGATGGTGCAGAACGTGTTCCGCCTGGACGAGCGCCCCCTGACCTCGCTGATGGTGCCGCGTACCGACATGGAATGGCTGGAGGCCTCGCACACCGTGGCGCAGTGCCTGCACATGGCCGGCAATGCGGGCGACAAAGGGTCGCACTCCTGGTACCCGGTGTGCCGGGGCTCATTGGACGATGTGGTCGGCGTGATCAGCGTGGGTCGATTGCTGGAGCTAGGGGCCGACCTGCCCGGCCCGGTGGAGCCCCATGTGTTGCCCGCCGCATTTCTACCCGAGACTTTGAGCGGCATGGAGCTGCTGGAGCAGTTTCGCGCCAAGTCGGGCCGCATGGTGTTTGTGGTGGACGAATCCGGCGTGGTGCAGGGCCTGCTGACCCCGCGCGACCTATTGGAGGCCATTACCGGCGAGCTGCAGCCCGGTGCGCCGGCCGATGCCTGGGCCACCCAGCGCGAAGACGGTTCCTGGCTGTTAGACGGGCTGATGCCGGTGAACGAGCTCAAATCGCGGCTGGACATCAAAGACCTGCCGGAAGAAGACCGGGGCCGCTATAACACCGTGGCAGGGCTGCTGATGTCCGTGTCGGGCCGGATGCTGGCCACCGCCGAGCGCATCGAGTGCGCGGGCTGGGTATTTGAAGTGGTGGACCTGGACGGTAAGCGCATCGACAAGGTGTTGGCCACTGCTTTGCCCTCTGCCGACTAGCTTTTTCGATTAGGTTTTCGCCTGCCGCAGCTTAGCCAACTGCTCGTCTTCCATCTGGCGGCGTTTTTGCTGCTGCTTGAGCAGCTCTTCGGCGCGCAGGGCTTCGACTTCTTCGTCGGTCATGGCTTTGTCAAAGGTCAGCTCCATACCACCCGCTGCAGGGGGTTCGCCCCGGGCGCTCTTGAGCTTCATGTTCAGACGCAGCTCGTTGGTGGAGTCGGCGTTGCGTAGGGCTTCTTCGTAGGAGATGTGGCCCTCGTTGTACAGCTCGAACAGCGCCCAGTCGAAAGTGCGCATGCCCAGTTCACGCGATTTCTCCATCAGCGCCTTCAGGTCGCCAAACTGGCCTTTGAAAATCCGGTCCGCCACCAGGGGCGTGTTGAGCAGAATCTCTACCGCGGCGCGGCGGCCCTTGCCGTCTTCGGTGCGTACCAGCCGCTGCGACACGATGGCGCGCAGATTGGCCGACAAATCCATGAGCAGCTGGTTGCGCCGCTCTTCGGGGAAGAAGTTGATGATGCGGTCCAGCGCCTGGTTGGCGCTGTTGGCGTGCAGCGTGGCCAGGCACAGGTGGCCGGTTTCGGCGAAGGCAATCGCGTGCTCCATGGTCTGCGGATCGCGTATTTCGCCAATCAGAATCACATCCGGGGCCTGGCGCAGGGTGTTTTTCAGCGCGTGGTGCCAGGAATGCGTGTCCACGCCTACTTCACGGTGGCTCACCAGTGACATCTTGGAGGTGTGCACGTACTCCACCGGGTCTTCCACGGTGATGATGTGGCCGCCCGAGCTGCTGTTGCGGTGGTCGATCATGGCCGCCAGCGAAGTCGATTTGCCCGAGCCGGTGCCGCCCACCACCAGCACCAGCCCGCGCTTGTGCATGATGACTTCTTTCAGTACCGGCGGCAGGGACAGGGTGGCGAAGCTGGGGATTTCGGCGGCGATGGTGCGGATCACCATACTGACGTTTTGCTGCTGCACAAACACATTCACCCGAAACCGCGCCACGCCGGGTAAGGCCATGGCGAAGTTGCATTCCATTTCCTTGGTGAACTCGGCGTTTTGGCGCTCGTTCATCATCGCCTGGGCCAGCATGCGGGTCACGTCGCCGCTGAGCTTTTGGCCCGACAGCGGTTTCATCTCGCCGTGCGCCTTCATGCTGGGGGCAAAGTCGGCGGCGATAAACAGGTCCGACCCACCCGCCTGGTGCATCGCCGCCAACAGCTTGTGCATGTAACTGCGAGCCTGGTCTTCGGTGAGTGCGGACATGGTGGACCTTGGTGTGCTACTGTTTATATAGCTGCCAGCGCAGGTGGAATCTGCGCCAGAGGCCTATTTTTTATAAATTTAGGCGACGACCACGGCGGCGCCATCCCCGCGCGCGCCGATCACTCCAATCTCGAACACCGCCTCGCCCAGGCCGCGCAGGGTTTGTGCCGTGGCGGCTGCATTGGCTGCGTCCACCACCACCACCATGCCGATGCCGTTGTTGAAGGTGCGGTTCATTTCAAAGTCGTCGATGCCAGCGGTCTTTTGCAGCCAGGCAAACAGCTCGGTCTGGGGCCAGCTGCCTTTGACCAGATGGGCCGCCGTGCCTTCGGGCAGCACGCGGGGGATGTTTTCCAGCAGTCCGCCGCCGGTGATGTGGGCCAGCGCCTTGATAGGGTGTGCGGCCAGCGCGGCCAGCACGGTTTTGACGTACAGGCGGGTGGGCTCCATCAGGGCCTCTTTGAAAGGCTTGCCGTCCAGCGTGGCCGGGGCTGCGTCACCGGCGCGCTCAATGCACTTGCGCACCAGGCTGAAGCCGTTGGAATGCACACCGCTGCTGGCCAGGCCCAGCACCACGTCGCCGGGCTGGATGTCGCGGCCGGTCAGAATTTTCGATTTTTCGACCGCACCCACGGCAAAACCGGCCAGGTCGTATTCGCCAGCCGGGTACATGCCGGGCATTTCTGCGGTTTCGCCGCCAATCAGCGCGCAACCCGACAGCTCGCAGCCGCGCGCAATGCCGCCCACCACCGCGGCGGCGGTGTCGATGTCGAGCTTGCCGCAGGCAAAGTAATCGAGAAAGAACAACGGCTCTGCGCCCTGCACCAGTACGTCGTTGACGCTCATGGCCACCAGGTCGATGCCCACGGTGTCGTGCACGTTCC
>NZ_JBDTEM010000414.1:0-4655 GCF_039922535.1 Rhodoferax sp.
TGCATGGAACTTTAATGCATCACCGGTGATGGGGTGCCTGAATGCCAGTTGCGTCGCATGCAAGGCTTGCCGCACCAAGCCCGCAGTCGATGTTCCACCATATACGCCGTCGCCCACGAGGGGATGCCCGGCAGAAGCCATATGTACGCGAATCTGGTGTGTGCGACCGGTGTGCAGCGTACAGCGCACAAAGCAACCCTGGTCGAAGTTGTTCAGCAAAGCGATATCAGTACGAGCAGTTTTTCCGCCCTGCACTGCCAGATCCACCACAGCCATGCGCAAACGGTTTCGCGGGTCTCGGCCAATCGGTAGCTCGACAGTGCGGCTTGCTGCACCCACCCAGGGCTTGTGTGCCAAGGCCAGGTATTGGCGGCTAACCTCGCGCGCCGCAATCAAGGCCACCAGCGCGTCCATGGCGGCGCGGGTACGGGCCACCACCATCAGTCCACTGGTGTCTTTGTCCAATCGGTGGACGATACCGGCCCGTGGCAGCATCTGGGCCTGCACATCGCGCGCCAACAGCCCGTTCAGCAGCGTGCCGCTCCAGTTACCCGGCGCAGGATGCACGACCAGCCCGGCAGGCTTTTGGATGACCCGCAGGTGCTCATCTTCAAAAACCACGTCCAGCGCCATGGCTTCGGGCTTAAAAGCCTGGCTTTGCAAGGTGGGGCGCAATTCGATGGTTCCCGTCTCGCCTGCCCGCACCTTGGCCGATGGTTTGGTCACCGGCCGTCCTTGCAAAGTGACGGCACCCGACTCGATCAGTTGCTGCAGATAGCTGCGCGAGAATTCCGGCACCAAGTCGACCAGCGCACGGTCCAACCGTCCACCGTGCTGCACCTCGGTCATAGTGAGGGCGCGCAACTCTGATTCGAGGCCGGATTCCGCGATGTCCGTAGCGTTTTCGGCAAGCTCTTCGCCTGCAGGGTCGGTCGATATAATCAAATCGCTTAGTTTCAAGAAAGTAGCCAGAGATGTTTCGTTCTAGATTATCGGTGTTCCCCAGCCTCTTGACGGTCGGTCTTGTGGCCATCTTATCCGCCTGTGCTACGGTGGAAGCAGACAAAACCGTTGGCTGGAGCCCGAATAAGATTTATTCAGAGGCCAAGGACGAGATGAATTCCGGGGCCTACGATAAGGCAGTGAGCCTGTTTGAAAAGCTCGAAGGCCGTGCCGCCGGTACGCCGCTGGCCCAGCAAGCCCAGCTGGAAAAAGCCTATGCTTATTACAAAACCGGCGACAAAGCCCAGGCGGTGGCGACACTGGATCGCTTCCTCAAGCTCCATCCGGCCAGTTCTGCACTGGATTACGCGCTGTACCTCAAAGGTGTCATCAACTTCAACGAAGACCTGGGTTTGTTTTCGTTCCTGAGCCGACAAGATTTGTCCGAACGTGACCAAAAAGCCGCCAAGGAGTCGTTTGAGTCCTTCAAAGAGCTGAGCACACGCTTCCCCGACTCGCGCTACACCCCCGATGCACGCCAGCGCATGATTTACATCGTGAACTCGTTGGGCCAGTACGAGGTGCACGTAGCCCGCTACTACTACAGCCGCGGTGCCTATGTGGCAGCCATCAACCGCGCCCAGGCCACATTGGCTGACTACAGCAATGTGCCCGCAGTGGAGGAGGCTTTGTACATCATGGTGAAGTCCTACGATGCCCTGGGAATGGCGCAGCTACGTGACGATACCCAGCGGGTGTTGGCCAGCAACTACCCCAACAGCCAGTACACCGCCAGTGGTTTCAAGACCAAGGATTCGCCGTGGTGGAAGGTGTGGTAGCCGGCCGAAGCTGTTCCAGAGCCGCCTGAAACTCGGCCTCGGTTTTGAGTAGCCGCATGGGCGGCAACGCTGCCCGGATACGTTTGCCGTAGCCCATACCTACCAGCCGGGTGTCGCAGACTACCAGCACGCCCCGGTCGGACTCATGCCGTATCAGGCGGCCCGCGCCCTGCTTCAAGGCCACAGCGGCCTCGGGTACAAAATAATCCATAAACGGGCTACCGCCCTCTACTTCGATGCGCTGGGTGCGTGCCTCGACCACCGGGTCATTGGGTGCCGGAAAAGGCAGCTTGTCGATGATGACCAGTTGCAGCATTTCGCCCGGTACATCCACACCCTCCCAAAATGAGGCCGATGCCACCAGCACGCAACCCGGCAAGCCGTTCGATCCACCCAGGCGCAAACGGTCCATCAAGCGGCGCTTGGGCCATTGACCTTGTACCAACACTTCAATATCGGCACTGCCTGCGAACGCAGCCTGTAAATTATCACCAATGGTCCGCAAGGCGCGCAGCGACGTGGTCAACACCATCGTGCGACCACCCAGTTGCCGAACAGCCGCAGCAGCCAAGGCCGCAACCTGCGCGCTGTGCGATGGGTCGCTAGGTTTGGGCAAATGGCGCGGCACATACAGGGCGGCTTGCGTGGCGTAGTCAAACGGACTCTCGACCCGCAAACAGGTGGCATCCTGCAAGCCGCAGCGCTCGGTAAACCAGAGCAGGCGCGCATCGTCACCCAATGTTGCCGAGGTAAACACCCACGACTTGGCCATAGCGCCCTCAGTGGGTGCCAGCAAACGGGTTTGTACTGCATGGGCGATGTCCAACGGTGATTCGGTGAGCCGCAACTGCAAACCCACATCCAACCAACGCACCGATGCCGGTTCGCAAGCTTGGGCGAACTGCTGCACGCGTTCGGCCAAACCCACGGCGCGAGCATGCAAACGCACAAAGTCGGGGGCCAGCTCGGTCACGGTATCCAACGCCACAATCGCCTGCTGCAAGGCCGCCACCACATCGGCCATGGCGTCGCCCCACAAGGCCTCAGGCACGCCATCGGGTGCCACACCAGACCAGCGCAGTTTGGTCCCCGCCGGCAGCTTGCCGACCACCAGACGCAGCTCGCGCACAGCCCGCTCCAAGGTCAACACGACACGTTGCCAGTCCACCAAACCCCGCGCTTGCTGCAAGCCGACCGCCAGCACGTCACGGGCAAAGTCCAGCCATTGCCCGGTGCTGAGATGGACACCCAGAAACTGCACGCCAGTTTCGTTTAGCTGGTGCGCCTCGTCAAAAATGGCAATGCGCGCTGTGGGCAGCAGTTCGGCCATGCCCGATTCGCGTACCGCCAAGTCGGCAAAAAAAACATGGTGGTTCAGCACCACCACGTCGGCCGCTAAAGCCTCCCGCCGCGCTAGATTGACATGGCAAGAGCGAAATTGCGGACATTGCGCACCCAGGCAGTTCTCGCGGGTGGAGGTAACCAGCGGAACCAAGGGCGAACGCTCATCCAAATCTGACAACTCTGCTAAATCCCCACTGCGGGTGGCCTGCGCCCATTGCTCGATGTCGGCCAAGGATTGCAATACCGACCGCTCCAGAGTGTGCTGGTCCGACCGAGCCTGTCCCAGCCTATGCAGACACAGATAACTACCCCGGCCTTTTAGTAGAGCCATGCGCAGCGGTAAACCCAAGGCTTTCAACAAACCTGGCAGGTCGCGGCCAAATAGCTGGTCCTGCAAAGTTTTGGTGGCGGTAGACAGCAGTACTCGCTCGCCGCTAAGGAGTGCTGGGACGAGATAGGCAAACGTCTTCCCAACCCCCGTCCCGGCCTCAACCACCAGCACGCCACCCTGCTCTATCGTGCGGCCAATCGCCAAAGCCATATCCAACTGCCCTTGGCGGGGTTGGAAGTGTTCGGCGGTGCGGGCCAGTGCGCCCTGCGGAGCAAACGCCTCGCGCACCTGGCTTTGCAAATCCATCAAGCGGGCTCTTTGGGATCTAAGGACAGTTCCAGGCGCGAGATTTTGTCGCGCAGGGCCAGGCGGCGTTTTTTCAGGCGCTGCAGCATCAATTCGTCCAGCGGCTTATGTTCGACCAGGTAGTCGATCGTGGCATCCAGATCGGCGTGCTCCATACGCAGTTCGATCAGTTGGCGTTCAGGGGAATGGAGATTGGCAGTCAAGGCAGTGTTCTAGGTGGAGAGGCAAGCCGCAGGGGATAAACTGGGGTTGAGCATTATGAGCCGCGTCTTTTGCGCCAACCACCAGCGAAGCATTGCACCATGACCCCAGGTTTCAAGATTACGGCTTCGACGTGCCTGCACAAGGGCGATCGTGACTACCAGCAAGACCAGCTTGCGCTGATCAGCCATGCGCGTGTCAGCGGCTGTATTCTGGGCGTGGTAGCCGACGGCATGGGCGGCCGCAGCGGCGGGCGCAAGGCCTCCGACCAAGTGATGATGACAGCCAAACAGCTTTTTGAACGCTTCGACCCCTACACCGACGATGCACCCAGCATGCTCAAGCACATCATCGAAGAAGCCCACCTGGTCATCAAGCTCACCGCCATTTCGGCCGAAGAAGAGCCCCACAGCACGGCGGCGCTGTTTGTGATCCAACCATCGGGCCAATGTTTCTGGGCGCACACGGGTGACTCACGTATCTACCACTACCACCACACCCAACTGGTGAAGCGCACACTGGACCATTCGTACGTGCAGACCTTGGTAGAGCGCGGCGAAATCACCCCCGAAGAAGCCAACAGCCACCCCGACTCCAACATATTACTAGGCTGCCTGGGCACCGAGGCCGACCCGCCGGTAGACATCCATATCCTGCCGCAGGTCCGCCCTGGCGATGTGATCATGGCCTGC
>NZ_JBDTEM010000415.1:0-32735 GCF_039922535.1 Rhodoferax sp.
GCGGGCTCTGCAGTGCTATTCTTTAGATAGCTTCTGCCGCAGGTTCTGTAAGCGCTGACGGCCTAAAAGATATAAAAATTCAGCGTGCACCCTTATCCTGGCCCATAGCCGCCCATGAAAACTTGCACCGCGCGGGCTACCGTGTCTCGCACCTGGTCTGGCGTGAGTGGGGGGTTCTCGCGGTAAAAGTAGCGGTGGTCGATTTCGGAGTGCACCAGCGCGCCAAAGTGCCGAGCGGCCACCAGCGGGTCGGCCTGGCGCAGCAGGCCCCGGTCCATCACTGACTGCATATACGCTGCCATGGCCTGCTCGCCCTGTTGCTGGCCTGCCTCAAAAAACAAACGCCCCACCTCGGAATGCCCGGCTTCGGCCAACACCAGGCGGTAAGCGGACATGGCCGTGGGCGATGCCAGAAACACCAGCAGGCGCTCGCCAAAGCGCTGTAGCAAATTGGGTAGATCGTCGTCCTTGGAGGTGGTCAGCTCCTCTAGCGCGGGGTCGATGTGCTCGGCCCCGAACTGTCGGGCCAGCGTCAGAAAGATGGCTTCCTTGGAGGGAAAGTAGCCGTACAGCGTGGCCTTGGAGCCGCCCACGCGGGCCGAAATGGCCGCCATGGAGGCGCGCTCGTAGCCCATTTCCAAAAACACCTCAGAAGCAATTTTCAGGATCGCATCGCGCTTGGCATCGGTGCGGACTTTCATGGGATTTTTCTTTTAAGTGTACTCATGTGTTCATTTTTGCTTGACAGGGGCTAAATGTCAAATCTAAAATAAACCGTACAGTACAGTTATTAGACAGACTTTGATCTTTCGCAACCCTTCGGTAGATGGGCTGCCCACCCAGGAGTTTTCCATGCACATCTCTTATTTTTCGCACCGGCCCACGGGGGCCTGGATCGCCGTTTCGGCGGTGGCTACGGTGTTGGCCCTGGCCGCGTGCGGCCAGGCGGCACAAGGCCCGTCGGCGGCTGCGGCCCCGGCGGCACCGCAGGTCCGCTACATCGTGGTGCAACCCCAGCGCGTGGCGCTGACCAGCGAGTTGCCCGGGCGTACCTCGCCGGTGGAAGTGGCCGATGTGCGGCCCCAGATCACCGGCCTGGTGCAAACGCGCAAGTTTGTCGAAGGCAGCGAAGTCAAGGCCGGTGAGCTGCTGTACCAGGTAGACCCGGCCAGCTACCGTGCCACCGTTGACAGCGCGCAGGCCGCGCTGGCCAAGGCACAGGCCACGCTGGTGTCCACTAAGCTGCAGGCCAGCCGCTACAAAGAGCTGGTGGCCATCAAGGCCGTGAGCCAGCAAGAGGCCGACAACGCCGCGGCTACCGAGCTGCAGGGCGAGGCCGATGTGGCTTCGGCCAAGGCGGCGCTGCAAACCGCCAAGATCAACCTGGACTACACCCGCATCGTCGCGCCCATCGGCGGGCGCATCGGCAGGTCGTCGGTCACGGTGGGGGCGCTGGTCACTGCTAACCAAACCGCGGCGCTGGCCACGGTGCAAAAGCTCAACCCCATGTATGTGGACATCACCCAGTCCAGCAGCGCCCTGCTGGTTTTGCGCCGGGCGCAGGCCCAGGGCACGCTGGGCAGCGGCACGGCCAAGGTCACGCTGCGGCTGGAAGACGGCAGCACCTACCCGCTGGACGGCAAGCTCAAATTCACCGACGTGACGGTGGACCAAACCACCGGTGCGGTGACGCTGCGCGCCGAGTTCCCCAACCCGCACGCCGAGCTGCTGCCCGGCATGTATGTACGCGCGGTACTGGCCCAGGCCGTGGCCGAGCAGGCGCTGCTGGTGCCCCAACCCGCCGTGAGCCGCGACAGCACCGGCAAGCCGGTGGCGTTTGTAGTGGCGGCCGACGGCAAGCTGGAGCAGCGCACGCTGGTCACCGACCGCGCCATCGGCGACCAGTGGCTGGTGACCAGCGGCCTGCAGGCGGGTGACAAGCTGGTGGTCGAAGGCCAGCAAAAGGCCAAGCCTGGTGCGGCAGTCGATGCCAAACCCATGGCCGTAGCCGAGCCCGCCAAGCCCGCCAGCGCTGCCAGCGCGGCAGTGGCCACGAACTAATCCACGCATCCCGGAGAATTTTCATGGCCCGTTTTTTCATCGACCGCCCGATCTTCGCCTGGGTACTGGCCATCATCGTGATGCTGGCCGGTATCTTGTCGATCACCAGCCTGCCCATCGCGCAGTACCCCACCATCGCACCGCCTTCTGTGGGCATCAGCGCCAGCTATCCTGGCGCATCTGCCAAAACGCTGGAGGACACCGTCACCCAGATCATTGAGCAAAAAATGAAGGGCCTGGACGGCCTGGACTACATCGCGTCTACCAGCGATGCGTCGGGCAGCGTCAGCATTACTTTGACCTTTGTGAACGGCACCAACCCCGACACCGCCCAGGTGCAAGTGCAAAACAAGCTGGCCCTGGCCACGCCGCTGTTGCCGCAAGAGGTGCAGCAGCAGGGCGTGCAGGTCACCAAATCGGCCAGCAGCTTCTTGAGCGTGATCGCCTTTGTGTCCGAAGACGGCCGGCTCAACGGCGCGGACTTGGCCGACTATGTGGCCGCCAACGTGCAAGACCAGATCAGCCGCGTAGAGGGCGTAGGCGACACCACGCTGTTTGGTGCGCAGTACGCCATGCGCGTCTGGCTGGACCCGAGCAAGCTAAACAACTTCAAGCTCACGCCGGCCGATGTGAGCACCGCCATCAGCGCGCAAAACGCCCAGGTCTCGGCGGGCCAGCTCGGCGGCCTGCCGTCGGCGGCGGGGCAGCAGCTCAACGCCACCATCACCTCACAAACGCGCCTGCAGACCGCCGCCGAATTTGAAAACATCATTTTGCGCACCCAGACCGACGGCTCCAGCGTGCGCCTGCGCGACGTGGCCCGCATTGAGCTGGGCAGCGAGAACTACGGCAGCGTGGCCCACTTCAACGGCAAGCCCGCCACCGGCCTGGCCATCAAGCTGGCCACCGGCGCGAACGCGCTCGACACAGTGCGCGGCGTGGATGCCAAACTGGCCGAGCTAAGCAAGTTCTACCCTGCCGGTATGAAGGCCTACAAGCCCTACGACACCACGCCGTTTGTGCGCATCTCTATTGAGGAAGTGGTCAAGACGCTGATCGAGGCTGTGGTGCTGGTGTTCTTTGTGATGTACTTGTTTTTGCAGAACTTCCGCGCCACGCTGATCCCCACGATTGCCGTGCCGGTGGTGTTGCTGGGCACCTTTGGCGTGCTGTCGGCGTTTGGCTATTCGATCAACACCCTGACCATGCTGGCCATGGTGCTGGCCATCGGTTTGCTGGTGGACGATGCGATTGTGGTGGTGGAAAACGTGGAGCGCGTGATGACCGAAGACGGATCCACGCCGCTGGAAGCCACGCGCAAATCCATGGGCCAAATCACCGGTGCGCTGGTGGGTGTGGCCCTGGTGTTGGCGGCGGTGTTTGTGCCGATGGCGTTTTTTGGCGGCTCTACCGGCGTGATCTACCGCCAGTTCACGGTCACCATCGTGGCGGCCATGACGCTGTCGGTGCTGGTGGCGATGATTTTGACACCTGCCCTGTGCGCCACCTTGCTCAAGCCCGTGGCCAAGGGCCATGCGCTGACCAACACCGGCTTCTTTGGCTGGTTCAACCGTGTGTTTGACCGCAGCAGCCAGCGCCACCAGGGCGTGGTACGCCACATGCTGGGCCGTGGCTGGCTCTACATGGCGGGCTATGCGGTGCTGGTGGCTTTTGTGGGCTTCAGCTTCACCAAAATCCCGGCCAGTTTCTTGCCCGACGAAGACCAGGGCACTCTGTTTACCTTGATCCAGCTGCCGCCCGGTGCCACGCAAGAGCGCACGCTGAAGGTCATCGACACGGTCGAAAAGCACTTTATGGAAGACCAGAAGGACGCGGTGGAGTCGATCTTCTCGGTGGCGGGCTTCAGCTTTGCCGGTAGCGGGCAGAACGCGGGCCTGGCCTTCGTCAAGCTCAAGTCTTGGGACGAACGCACGGCCCCCGGCCTGAAGGTCAGCGCCGTGGCGGCCAAAGCCCAGGCGGCGTTTGCCAGCATCCGTGACGGCTCGGTGTTTGCGGTAGTGCCGCCCGCCGTGTCCGAGCTGGGCAATGCCACCGGCTTTGATTTGATGCTGCAAGACCGAGGCAACGTGGGCCATGCCGCCCTGATGCAGGCGCGCAACCAGTTGCTGGGCGCGTTGGCCCAAGAAAAAGGCCTGGTCGGCGTGCGCCCCAACGGGCTGGAAGACACGGCCCAGTTCAAGCTGGAAATCGACGCGCAAAAAGCCGGTGCCCTGGGCCTGAGCATGGCCGATATCAACGCCACCTTTTCTGCCGCCTGGGGTAGCAGCTACGTGAACGACTTCATCGACCAGGGCCGGGTGAAAAAGGTCTTCTTGCAGGCCGATGCGCAGTTCCGCATGCTGCCCGGCGACATCGACCGCTGGTACGTGCGCAACAGCAGCGGAACCATGGTGCCGTTCAGCGCCTTCTCTACCGCCAGCTGGACCTCGGGTTCGCCCCGTCTGGAGCGCTACAACAGCGTGCCGTCGGTGGAAATTTTGGGGCAGGGTCTGCCCGGCGTGCTGTCCAGCGGCCAGGCCATGGATTTGGTCGAGAAACACGCCGCCGAATTGCCCGCGGGCATTGGTTACGAGTGGACCGGCTTGTCGAAGCAAGAGCGCGCCTCCAGCGGCCAAAGCAGTGTGCTGTACGCCGTGTCCATCTTGGTGGTGTTCTTGTGTCTGGCGGCGCTGTACGAGAGCTGGGCGATTCCGCTGTCGGTGATTTTGGTGGTGCCCCTGGGCGTGCTGGGCACCCTGCTGGCCGCCATGCTGACCTTCAAGATGAACGACGTGTACTTCCAGGTCGGGCTGCTCACCACCGTGGGCCTGGCCTCGAAGAACGCGATTCTGATTGTGGAGTTTGCCAAGGACTTGGTGGCTGAGGGCATGGACGAGGTGCAGGCCGCGCTCACCGCCGCCCGGATGCGCCTGCGCCCGATTTTGATGACTTCGCTGGCCTTTGTGCTGGGCGTGCTGCCGCTGATGCTCAGCTCCGGTGCCGGGGCGGGCGCGCAGAACGCGCTGGGCACGGCGGTGGTCGGCGGCATGTTGTCGGGCACGGTGCTGGCCATCTTCTTTGTGCCGCTGTTTTATGTGGTGGTGATGCGCTTGTTCAAGCGCAAGCCCGCCGCCACCCCTGTTTTGTTGGAAGGCCACTGAAATGCCATTTTTTAAACTGACTAGCCTCGCGCTCGCCGTGGTTTTGGCGGGCTGTAGCAGCCTGGCGCCGCATTACGAACGCCCGGCAGCCCCCGTGCCTGCCGTCTTCCCCACCGCCTCGGCAACCGGCCAAGCCGCCGCCGACATTGACTGGCGTGACTTCTTCGCCGATGCCAAGCTGCGCAGCCTGATCGACCTGGCCCTGGCCAACAACCGCGACCTGCGCGTGGCCGTGCTGAACATCGCCCAGGCCCGTGCCCAGTACCGGGTGCAGGATGCCAGCACCTGGCCCACGCTGAACGCCAACGGCAGTGGCAGCGCCAGCCGCACCCCGGCCAGCCTGTCCTCCACCGGCCAGGCCGTGGTAGGCCACCAGTACAGCGCCAACATCGGCACCAGCGCCTACGAGCTGGACCTGTTTGGCCGCGTGCGCAGCCTGAATTCCCAGGCGCTAGAGTCGTACCTGGCCACCGCCGAGGCCCGCCGCAGCACGCAGATCAGCCTGGTGGCCGAAGTCGCCAGCGCCTACCTCACCTGGTCTGCCGACCTGGACCGGCTGGCCCTGGCCCGCCAAACCCTGCAAAGCCAGAGCGACACCTATGGCCTCACCCAGCGCCGGTTTGAACTGGGCACCGACTCGGCTCTGACCCTGCGCCAGCAGCAAACCAGTGTGGAATCCGCCCGCGTGGATGTGGCCAGCTACACCGCCCAGGTGGCGCTGGACCAGAACGCCCTGGCCCTGTTGCTGGGCACCGCCGTGCCTGCGGAGTTGACCCCTACCGGCCTGGCCACCCGCGTCAGCGCGCTGCCCGATTTGCCTGCGGGTTTGCCGTCCGATCTGCTGCAGCGCCGCCCCGACATCCTGCAGGCCGAGCACACCCTGCAAGCCGCCAGCTTCAACATCGGCGCGGCCCGCGCGGCTTTTTACCCACGCATCAGCCTCACCGCGTCGGCGGGCAGCAGCAGCAACGATTTGTCGGGCCTGTTCAAAGCCGGTTCGGGGGCCTGGAGCTTTGTGCCGCAAATCACGTTGCCGTTGTTCGACGGCGGTGCCAACCAGGCGAATCTGGACGTCGCCACCATCACCCGCGACATCAACGTCGCCCAGTACGAAAAAACCATCCAGACCGCCTTCCGCGAAGTCGCCGACGCGCTGGCCCAGCGCAGCAACCTGGGCGACCAGCTCAGCGCCCAGCAGGCCCTGGTGGATGCCACGGCAGACAGTTTCAAGCTCTCGGATGCCCGCTTCCAGCGCGGCGTGGACAGCTACCTCGACGTGATGGTGACCCAGCGCAGCCTGTACACCGCCCAGCAGGGCCTGATCGGCACGCAGCTATCCCGCCTGGCCAACGAGGTCACGCTGTACAAGGTGCTGGGTGGAGGCTGGACCGGGGAGGCGGTGGCGGGGAAGTGAGGGGTGCTATTTAAATGGGAGCTAGCTGCGCAGGCACTGAAAGGGCTGCGCGGCTTTCTAATGCCTAAAATCGCATAGACGAAGTCTTGGCGCTGGGGATGCGGGAGCAGCGTGCGTAAATTACTATTTTTTTGATAGCTGCTTGCGCACGTCTTATCTGCGCTGCAAGTCTATTTTTGTATAAATTTTCGGGTAGTCCGACGGGTAGCTGGCATGCCGGGTATGTGCTTGTAGCTGTGTTAGCCGTACTTGGCAAAATAGTTGGCAAAAATCTTGGCGATAAACCATTTAATTTAAAAAAATCAATGGTTTACAGAACTTAATAAGTTGGCAAAATAGGTGTATGTACACAGAGTCCCACCAGTTTGAGCCCCTGCTGCCGTCAGACGCACGCATGGAGCCACTGCTGGCCACGACGCACGATCTGTCCCGTGCTGCCACGCTGCTGGCAGGCACGCGGGTGCCGCCTGAGCTGCGCAGTCTGCTGCGCAGCATGAATTCGTACTACACCAACCGCATCGAGGGCCAGCACACCCGTCCGCATGAGATCGACCAAGCCCTGCGCAAAGACTTCTCGCAAGATGCCGCACTGGCGGCCAAGCAGCGCCTGGCCGTGGCCCACATAGAGGCCGAGCAGGTGCTGGAGCAGCGCTACACCGGGCTGGAGGGCGCGCGTGCCTTGTATACGGCAGATGCAGTGCAGGCCCTGCACTGCGAGCTGTTTGGCCGCTTGCCGGCAGCAGACTTGCTGACGGCTGAGCACGAGCCCATCGTGCCGGGCGCATTGCGCCAGCGCGAGGTGCAGGTGGGCCAGCACGTGGCACCGAGTTTTGCCTGCGTGCCCCAGTTTTTGAACCGCTGGGCGGGCTATTACGGCAGCGTGCGCCGGGGCGAGGCGGCTTTGGTGGCCATGGCCTGCGCGCACCAGCGCCTGGGCTGGGTGCACCCGTTTGTGGACGGCAATGGCCGGGTGATGCGGCTGCATACGCATACATTGCTAAGTGCCTTGGGCTACACTGGCGGGCTGTGGTCGCCGTTGCGGGGCTTTGCCCGCAGCACCGAACGTTATTACGCCCTGCTGGCCGATGCCGACAGCCTGCGCCGTGGCGACCTGGACGGCCGGGGCAATCTGAGCGAGCAAGCGCTGATCGCCTGGGCGGACTACGTGTTGGAGATTTGCCAAGACCAGGTGGGCTTTATGGCGGGCATGCTGGACTTTGAAACCCTGAAGGCGCGTATCGAGGCCTGCCTGGTGTTTGAGGCCACGGTCGAAAAGTCTGGTGTGCGGCAAGAGTCATTGCGCGGGCTGCACTATTTGTTTTTAAGTGGCGGAGAGATGGCACGTGGCGACTTCAAAGCCATGCTGGGGATAAGCGACCGGGCCGCCACCGATGCGCTGGGGGCGTTGGTCAAGCGTGGGCTGCTCAAATCCGACTCACCGCAAGGCAAGGTGCGCTTTGGCCTACCGCAGCACGCGCTGCGCTTTTTGTTCCCCCGGCTGTGGCCGGAGGCAGAGGCGGACGCCGTGGGTCGGTGATCCCACCCCAATGATCTGAAGCTACGCCCAACTTTATTACTGAAACCAGCTTGAACCCGTACTGCTATAGCGCTTGCAGCATGCAGGAGGCTTGGGTGAGCTGGCGTGCTGCACCGCCGAGCTAGCGCCCCATCCCCCCGTCCGAAATCCGCCGCGCATACACCGCCAGCACGATGCGCTCGGAATGCACAAGGTAGTCGTTCAGCGCGGCAGCCGCTTCCTGCAGCTTGCCCGCTTCAAACAGCTGCAGGATGTTCAGGTTCATCTCCACATACGGCATGTGCAGAAACTCGGGGTCGTTGAGCAGGCCGAAGGCCAGGCGCAGCTCGGCCAGCACGTGCGAGAACATCACGTTCAGGCGTTCGCTGTCGGCCAGCTCGACGATGGCCATGTGGAATTCCATGTTGGCGGTGCCCACGCCTTGCCAGTCACCGGCATCGCGGTGGCGCTGGGCCATTTCCACGGCTTCGCGCAGGTGCTTTTTGGCCGGGTGGCGTGGGTAGGCCTGGCCCAGCGCCTGGCATTCGATCAAGCGGCGCACGCGGTAGATGTCGATGATGGACGCAATGCTGGGGATGGCCACAAACACGCCCCGGTTGGGCTCGTGCTTGAGCAGCCCCTCCTTGGTCAGCAGCCGGAACACCTCGCGCAAGGTGTTGCGCGATATCTCCAGGCTTTCGCTTAAAGCGGCTTCCGACAGGCGCTGGCCGGGCGTAAACGCGCCCTGCACGATCTTCTGGCGGATCAGCTCGGCCATGCGATCGTTCAGGGTCTGGGGGCTGGCGGGTTCTGGTTTCATGCACCGATGGTACTGGCGATGCGCACGCCCATGGCATATCCCGTGGTGCAAAGCGAGGGTTTCTCTGGGGTACTGCTGGCACTATTGTTGGGCACAATCAATAAATTGTTGAACAATTAATAACTTAACACCACACAATAGTGCAATAGTTGTTCATTTAATTGGCATGCAAGTTGCGTTGCATGGGGTGTGTGGATGTACTTAACCAAGGATGCGTATGCAAAGTGCTGTCAACCTGTGGCCCCTGATCGGGGTGGCCATCATCATCGCGGGCTTTGTGCTGCGGTTTAACCCGATGCTGGTGGTGATCGTTACCGCCATCGGCACCGCCTTTGCGGCGGGCTTTCCGCTGGAAAAGATACTGGCGGCAATCGGCACGGGCTTCATCAAGACGCGCAATCTGCCGCTGATCATCCTGCTGCCGCTGGCGGTGATCGGCCTGCTGGAGCGCCATGGCCTGCGCCAGCATGCGCAGAACTGGATCAGCGGCATCAAGTCAGCCACCGCAGGCCGCCTGCTGATCGTCTACCTGGCCGCCCGCCAGCTCACTGCCGCCATCGGCCTGACCAGCCTGGGCGGGCATCCGCAGATGGTGCGGCCGCTGCTGGCCCCCATGGCCGAAGGCGCAACCGAAGCCCGCTACGGCCCGCTGCCCGAGCGCATTCGCCACAAGCTGCGCGCTTTTTCGGCGGCCACCGACAACGTCGGCCTGTTCTTTGGCGAAGACATCTTCGTGGCCTTTGGCGCGATCGTGCTGATGAGCACCTTTCTACACGAGGCGGGTATTGAAGTGGAGCCGCTGCACATCGCGTTCTGGGGCATCCCCACTGCCACCTGCGCCTTTGTGATCCACGCCTGGCGGCTGTACCGGCTGGACGGCGTGCTGGCCCGTGAGCTGCAGGCCGAGGGCATCGTCCCCCTGAGCGCCCAAGTCGCCACCGCCACCAAGGGAGCATGAACATGGTCATTTCTATCCAATTCCTGTACTACCTGGTGGGTGCCGTGCTGGCGCTGACCGCGCTGGCCACCTTGACCGACGCCAGCAACCCCAAGCGCCTCACCAGCGGCCTGTTCTGGGGCCTGTATGCCCTGGTCTTTTTAGTGGGTGAACTGCTGCCGCCGCTGTGGGTGGGCCTAGGCGCGGTGGCGATGGCGCTGATTGCCGGTGTGGGCGGCGTGGGCGCAGGCAAGCACCCGGCGCGCAGCCCGGCCGACTACCTGGCCAGTGCCAAGCGCCTGGGTAACAAGCTGTTTGTCCCGGCGCTGGCGATTCCGCTGGTGACCATGGTGGGCACGCTGTCGGCCACGCATTTGTCGCTGGGCGGTGTGCCGCTGTTGGATCCGAAGAACACCACCCTGGTTAGCCTGGGCGTGGGCTGTGTGGTATCGCTGGCGCTGGCCTGCTGGCTGACCCGCGAAACGCCAGCCCAGGGCCTGCGCGAGTCGCGCCGCCTGACCGATGCGCTGGGCTGGGCCTTGGTGCTGCCGCAAATGCTGGGCATGCTGGGCCTGGTGTTTTCCGATGCCGGTGTGGGCAAGGCCGTGGCCTATGTGACCACCACCTACATCAACATGGACATCCGTTTTGTGGCGGTGGCGGTCTACGTGGTTGGCATGGCGCTGTTCACCGTCATCATGGGCAACGGCTTTGCCGCCTTCCCGGTGATGACCGGTGGCGTGGGTGTGCCAGTGCTGGTGGGCGTGTACCACGGCGACCCGGCGGTGATGGCGGCCATTGGCATGATGTCGGGCTACTGCGGCACTTTGCTGACACCCATGGCGGCCAACTTCAACATCGTGCCCGCTGCGCTGCTGGAGCTGCCGGACAAAAATGCCGTCATCCGCGCCCAGGTGCCCACGGCCCTGACGCTGCTGGTAGCGAACGTGTTTTTGCTCAACTTCCTGATGTTCCGATGATGAAGCCAACCCCTCCCGCCCTGAACGTGCTGCTCACCGGCTTTGAGCCCTTCGAGCAAGACCCGTTGAACCCCTCGTGGGAGGTGGCGCGGGCGCTGGACGGCTGGCAGCACATGGGGGCTACGGTGTGCGCCGTGCAACTGCCCTGCGTGTTCGGTGAAGCCATCGTGCGCCTGGACCAGGCCTTGCAGCAATGGCAACCGGCGCTGGTGGTCTGCCTGGGCCTGGCCGGTGGCCGCGCCGCGCTGACACCCGAGCGCGTGGCCATCAACGTGGACGATGCGCGCATTCCCGACAACGCGGGCCACCAGCCGGTAGACACGGCGGTGGAGCAGGGCGGCCCGGCGGCCTACTTTTCTACCCTGCCCATCAAGGCCATGGTGCGCGCCATGCGGGCCGATGGCATCCCGGCGGCGGTGTCCAACACAGCGGGCACCTTTGTTTGCAACCACATCTTCTACGCGCTGATGCACCGCCTGGCGCGGGCCGGGGGCAAGGTGCGCGGCGGCTTCATCCATGTGCCCGCCTTGCCCGCACTGGCAGCCTTGCACCCCGGCATGCCCAGCATGGCGCTGGAAACCCAGGTCAGAGGCATCCAGACGGCCATCCAGACTGCGCTGGAGGTGCATGAAGACATTCTTGAGACCGGCGGACAACTGCATTGAATTATTGGATAGCGAGAACACCATGGTGAAAATTGACCTGAACAGCGACCTGGGCGAGAGCCTGGGCGCATGGCGCATGGGCGACGATGCCGCCATGCTCGACATTGTCAGCAGCGCCAACGTGGCCTGCGGCTTCCACGCAGGCGACCCGGCGGGCATTTTGGCCACGCTCAAGGCTGCCGCCGCGCGCGGCGTGGTGGTGGGCGCCCACGTGGCCTACCCGGACCTGGCGGGCTTTGGTCGCCGCAACATGGATGTGGCCAGCGCCGACCTGGTGGCCGATGTGATTTACCAGATCGGCGCGCTGCAAGGTCTGGCCGCAGCGGCGGGCACCACCGTGCGTTACGTCAAACCGCACGGCGCGCTGTACAACACCATCGCCCACGACGCACGCCAGGCCCAGGACGTGATCAACGCCATCTTGGTCATCGACCCCCGTCTGGTGCTGGTGGCGCTGGCCGGTGCGCCCCTGGTGCAGTGGGCGCGCGACGCGGGCCTGCGCGTGGTGTCTGAAGCCTTTGCCGACCGTGCCTACACCCCCACCGGCGCGCTGGTGTCGCGCCGCGAAAAAGGCGCCGTGCTGCACGACCCCGAGCTGATCGCCCAACGCATGGTGCGCCTGGTGCAAGAGGGCGTGGTCGAAGCCATCGACGGCAGCCTGGTGCGGATTGATGCCGACTCCATCTGCGTGCACGGCGACAGCCCCGGCGCGGTGGCTATCGCCCGCCAACTGCGCACCCGCTTTGCGCAGGACGGCATCGCCATCACGGCTTTTGCCGGGTAGATCGGCATGCGTTTTTTACCCGTCAACCTGGATGTCCTGCTGGTAGAGCTGGCCGATCTGGACCAAACCCTGGCCCTGCTGGCCTCGCTGCAGCGCGACCCGCTGCCCGGTGTGCAAGAGCTGGTGCCCGCCGCGCAAACCATCTTTGTGCGCTTTCGCCCCGCTGCCACCAGCGCCGCTGCCCTGGTGCGCAATATTGCGGGCCGTGACATCTCGCAGCGCGCCGAGCGCAGCAGCACCCTGGTCGAAATCCCGGTGCAATATGACGGCGAGGATTTGGCCGAAGTGGCGCAAATTCTTGGCATCACTCCCGAGGAAGTGGTGCGCCGCCATACCGGCAGCGACTACACCGTCGCCTTCACCGGCTTCGCACCCGGTTTTGCCTATTTGAGCGGCGGCCACCCCAGCCTGAACGTGCCCCGGCGCAGCACCCCGCGCACCCGCATCCCCGCCGGGGCCGTGGGCCTGGCGGGCGCTTTTAGCGGTGTGTACCCGCAGGCCAGCCCTGGCGGTTGGCAGATCATCGGCGTGACACCGCTGGCCATGTGGGATTTGGCCCGCGCCCAGCCCGCGTTGCTGCAACCCGGCTACCGGGTGCGTTTCATCGATATTGCTACGCAAAACATAGCTGCTAGCGCAGGTGCTGCCTGCGCAGCAGGCCAAAAAGACTCAAAAGTTGCACGCACCCGCGAAGCCCTAGCACCGGGCCAGTCTGCCTTGCAGGTGCGCGGCACCGGGCTGCAAACCCTGTTCCAGGACCTGGGCCGCCACGGCCAGGCGGGGCAGGGCGTGTCGGCCTCGGGGGCCATGGACGCTACCGCGCTCAAAGCCGCCAACCGCCTGGTGGGCAATGCCAGCAACGCGGCGGCGCTGGAAACCGTGGGCGGTGGCCTGCAAATCCACAGCCTGGGCGACAACGTAGTGGCCGTCACCGGTGCCGATGCGCCGCTGACCCTCACCACCGCCGCTGGCCGCCGCTGGACCGTGCCGCGCTACCAGGCGGTGGCGCTGGCCGATGGTGACACCCTGGCCGTGGGCCAGCCGGACGCGGGCACGCGCTGCTACCTGGCGGTGCGTGGCGGTTTTGCCGAGCCGCAGGTGATGGGCAGTTGCGCCACCGACAGCTTGGCCCAGGTCGGCCCACCGCCGCTGGCCGCAGCCGATGTACTGGGCGTGCACCCGGCCCCGGCCAGTGTGGTGGTCGCCGCCACCCAATTACCGCCCGACGACTTACCCACGCTGGCGCAGGACGTGGTGCTGGACGTGGTGATGGGCCCGCGCACCGACTGGTTCAGCGCCGAAGCGGTAGAACGTTTGGCGACCCAGCGCTGGCAGGTTACTGCCCAGTCGAATCGCGTCGGCCTGCGTTTGGCGGGCGACATTCCGCTGGACCGCGCCATCCCTGGCGAGCTGCCCAGCGAGGGCACGGCGCTAGGGGCCTTGCAGGTGCCGCCCAGCGGCCAGCCCGTGCTGTTTCTGGCCGACCACCCTTTGACCGGCGGCTACCCGGTGATCGCCGCCGTGGCGCCCTACCACCTGGACCGCGCGGGGCAAATCCCCGTGGGGGCCTGGCTGCGCTTCAACCCCATTCGCCCCTTTGCAGAGCTTTCGCCCAGCGTTTGAAAGAATCCCATGAAAAAAGTCCTTATCGCCAACCGTGGCGAAATCGCCGTCCGCATCGCCCGCGCCTGTGCCGACTACGGCGTGCAGTCTGTCGCCGTTTACGCCAATGCCGACATCGACGCGCTGCATGCTCGCATGGCCGACGAAGCCTACGGCCTGGACGGCGACCGCCCAGCCGACACCTACCTGAACATCGCCAAGCTGCTGGACGTAGCCCGCAAAAGCGGTGCCGACGCAGTGCACCCCGGCTACGGCTTTTTGTCCGAGAACCAGGCCTTTGCCCAGGCGGTGATCGACGCGGGCCTGGCCTGGGTCGGCCCCTCGCCCAGCACCATCGCCCAGCTGGGCGACAAGGTGCAGGCACGCAAGATCGCCCTCAAAGTCGGCGCGCCGCTGGTGGTCGGCACGCCCGACCCGGTGCAGAACGCCAGTGAAGTGCTGGCCTTCGCCGAGCAAAACGGCCTGCCCATCATCATCAAGGCGGCGTTTGGCGGCGGTGGCCGGGGCATGAAGATCGCCTGGCGCATGGATGAGGTGGAAGAGCTGTTCCATTCCGCGGTGCGCGAGGCCGTCACCGCCTTTGGCCGGGGCGAATGTTTTGTCGAGCAGTTTCTTGACAAGCCGCGCCACATCGAAGCCCAGGTGCTGGCCGACACCCACGGCAACGTGGTGGTGCTGGGTACGCGCGACTGCTCGCTGCAGCGGCGCAACCAGAAGCTGGTGGAAGAGGCCCCCGCGCCGTTTTTGACCGACGCACAGCGCGAACGCATCCACACTTCGGCGCGCGACATCTGCGCCGCAGCGGGCTACACCAGCGCAGGTACGGTGGAGTTTTTGCTTAGCCAAAGCGGTGCCATCTCGTTCCTGGAGGTCAACACCCGCCTGCAGGTAGAGCACACGGTGACCGAGCAGACCACCGGCGTGGACCTGGTGGTGGAGCAACTGCGCGTGGCCGATGGCCTGCCGCTGTCCATCACCCACACGCCCGCGCCGCTGGGCCACTCCATCGAATTCCGCATCAACGCCGAGGACGTAGGCCGGGGCTTCTTGCCCACGCCCGGCCCGGTGCTGCGCTTTGACCCGCCGTCCGGCCCCGGCGTGCGGCTGGACACGGGGGTGCAATCTGGCTCGGTGGTGCCCGGCACGTTTGACTCGCTGATGGCCAAGCTCATCGTCACCGGTGCCACGCGTGAACAGGCGCTGGCCCGCGCCCGCCGCGCGCTGCGCGAGTTCCAGATCGAAGGCGTGGCCTCGGTGCTGCCGTTCCACCGCGCGGTCATCAAGCACCCGGACTTTTTGGGTGCCGAGGGCTTCAAGGTGCACACCCGTTGGATCGAGTCGGACTTTGCCGCGCCGCTGGCCGAAGCGATCCAGGCCCAGGCCCGCACCGAACCCCAGCCCGACAGCAGCTTGCTGCGCACCGCCATCGAAATCGATGGCCGCCGCGTGCTGCTGGGCCTGCCCGCCGTGCTGCTGCAGGGCTTGGCCAATGCGTCGGGCACATCTGCTCAAGCCGCAGTACCCGACGCGGCGGTGGATGCCAGCGCCGTAGCTTCGCCCATCGCCGGGAACCTGCTGTCCTGGAAAGTGGCCGACGGCGACGCGGTGCAAGCAGGCGACGTGATCGCCGTGATGGAAGCCATGAAGATGGAAATGCAGGTCACCGCCCACCGCAGTGGCCGCATCGCGCTGGCCGCCGCAGCCGGTACAGCGCAGGTGCTGGGCGGGGTGATTGCGCGGATTACCTGAATCCTTTAGGTGCTACAGAAAAAGTAGCTGGTTGCGCAGGTGCTATCTGCGCTAGCGGCCTATTTTGTTTAAAAATTTGAGCTGATCACCACCCCGCCGGGTCCACCCGGTAGTAGCCGCTCAGCTCCTGGTACAGCGCCGCGTCGTAGTCTTTCAGCTCCGCCGCCTGCTCAAAGAACACCTCGGACACCACGGCGAAGAACTCTGCCGGGTCTTGCGCGCCGTAGTGGTTCAGCAGGCCGGGTTCGCCCACATGGGCCTCGCGCCGCAGCTTGGCGTAGGCTGCGTGAAACACCTGCGACCAGCGGGCCGGGTTGGCGTTGCGGTTGCGGTGCGGTGCGCCGTTGGCATGGCCTTTCTCTTGGTCCAGCTGGTGGGCAAATTCATGGACCACCACATTGCGCCCATCGTCCGGGGTAGTCGCACCTTCCAGCGCGTCGGTCCACGACAAAATCACCTGGCCTTGCGACCAGGACTCGCCCAGCAGCGCCTGCCGCTCTTCGCGCTGCACCACGCCATCGGTGTGCGTGCGCTGCACCGCAAACGCGCCGGGGTAGACCAGAATTTGCCGCAGGTGCGGGTACAGGCCAGTGGGCCGGTTCAGCACCAGCAGGCAGGCCTGGGCGGCAATCACCACCCGCATCTCGTCGGTGATGACCAAGCCCGCACAGCCCAAAAACGCCTTCTCGGCGATGAACACCTGCATTTGCTGTTTCAACTGCAACTGAAGGTCTACCGGCAGGCGGCGCACCAGCGGCACCCGGCGGCGCAAAATCTTGCGCCACGCCGCCGGGAAGGGCTGTTGCCGCACCCTGCGCCTGCGCCGCGCCACCCACCATTTGGGGGCTAGCCAGCCCAGGAGGCAAATGGCTGCGAGGAGCAGGAGGGCGAGGAAGGTGGCGGTAGGGGTGTCCATAAAAATGCAGCTGTAGGGCTAACTGGGTATTGGCTTGGCATTTGCAATGCCGGTGCCCATAATTCTGCGGATGCGTTACCCACATGCTTTGACCCGCCGCAACCTATTGCTAGCCCTGGCGGCGTGCACGCCACTCTGCCTGCGTGCGCAAGCTGCCGCCGTGGCCGATGAAACCTGGCTGGATACCACCCGCTAGCGCCCGTTACCGGTCAAGATACGCTGGCCCGACAAGCCTGGCGCTGTGCTACAGGTGCTGCTGTACTCGCACGGCCTGGGTGGTTCGCGCGATGGCGGGGCGGTCTGGGGCCAGGCCTGGGCGGATGCGGGCTTCTTGGTGGTCCACTTGCAGCACCCCGGCAGCGATACCGATGCGGCCCGCGCCGCAGGCCTGAACCGGGCCGCGCTGCGTAGCCTGGGCAGTGGCGAGTAACTGCGCCAGCGCCTGCAAGACGTGGTGTTTGCGCTGGACGAAATCGCCCTCCGCCAGCGCACCGGCCAGCCCGGTTGGGCCCGCGTCCGGCCCGATGCGGTGAGCCTGGGCGGCCATTCTTTTGGGGCCCACACCACACTCGGCATGGCGGGCCAAAGCTACCCCGGTTTCGCGAGCATGGACGAGCCCCGGCTGGGCGCGTTCATCGCTTTGTCGCCTGCCTTGCCGGTGGCCGGTGACGCCACCCAGGCCTTTGCCCGCGTGACCCGCCCGGTGCTGGTGGTCACCGGCACGCGCGACGGCGACGTAGTCGGCACGGGTGCGACGCCCGAGCGTCGCTGTGCGGTGTTTGCCGCCTTGCCGCCCGGCGGCAAAGCCCTGCTGGTGCTGCAGGATGCCGACCATATGACCCTGGGCGGCGGCGCTGGCGCTATCCAGCGCCCCTTCATGCAAGCCCGCCGCAACGAAGCCACCCGCGTCCAGGAAGAGCGCCACCATGCGCTGCTGGCGCAGATAACCTCCAACTGGTGGCGGGCGAATTTGCTGGGCGATGCGGATGCGCGGGCTCGGCTGGTGCGTCCGGCGGCGCTGGATGCGGGTGATGTCTGGCAGCAGAAGTGATGGAGGGTGATTGGGCAGCGGGATTGGAGACTTTGCTGGGTTTACTGTCAAAGTTTGGCGTTGCTTTGGTGTGTGGTTGGAGAGAGCAGCTTCGGGCCAGAAGCGGAAGTTCATCGTGCCTCTCTAGGTTTCTGAGTGGCGAGGGTCGAAATCTCTGACCTGCGCCGTTACAGTGGTGAGTCAAGAAACAATAGCGAGGTCAACATGAAAACAAACAAGAAGCCTTGGCCCATTGGCACCGTGTCGCACGTTAATGGAATCCGAAAGCGCATCGACACGAATCCTGATTTCCAACGACCCGCGGTTTGGTCTACTTCGCAGAAGCAGCTTCTCGTTGACACGATTCTGCGCGAGTACGACGTGCCGAAGATGTACTGGCGGAAGCTAGGCACCACGCCAGATAGGTATGACGTCGTAGATGGGCAGCAGCGCTTGCGGGCGATATGGGGATTTGTAGACGGGGACTTCAAACTCCCAAAGGATGCTGAGGTGGTTGACGGACTGGTCACCGCTGGGTGCACCTATGAGACTCTTCCAGATGACCTGCGCGTGCGATTCGATACTTACGCGCTCGACGTGGTGATACTTGAAGACACTGATGAGGACGAGGTGCGAGAGATGTTCCTGCGTCTGCAGAACGGCACTTCGCTGAAGGCACAGGAAAAAAGAAACGCAATGCCTGGAGCCATGCGCCAGTTCGTACGATCATTGACTCAGCATGATTTCTTCAACCGTGTCGGCTTCTCAAACACCAGGTTCACACATGACCAAGTTGCGGCGCAGATGGTATGCCTCGAGCTTGCCGCAGGCCCGGTCAACGTGAAAAACGCTGACCTCAATCGCATATACGAACTACACCAAGACTTCGATGTAAACGGCCCGGTGGCGAAAGCGGTGCGTCGAACGCTCGGTTTGCTCGAAGAGGTATTTTTTGATAAGACGCCAGAGTTGGAGCGTTATAACGCGATCGCGTTGTACTGTGTATTCGCAGAGCTACAGCGGATGTATGCCATAGCTAGCATAAAACCTGAGTTGCGGGGATGGTTTCTTGAATTTGAAGCGAGGCGCCGCTCACAGGAAGAGCTCGACGAAGAGCACGCAGATACTGAATGGGTGACCTACAAGGAGCGTATCAGTCATAGTACTGACGCACAGGAGTCCATCAGATTTCGTATGGACTTCATGCTTCGTCACTTGCTTAGTAAATTTCCGGACCTTTCGCTCAAAGACAACCAGCGGGGTTTCACTCATATTCAGAAGCTTGCTGTTTTCCGCCGAGACAATCAGGTGTGCCAAGTCAAACTCAAGTGTGAAGGTATTCGGGTTGAATGGGACAACTGGCACTGCGACCACCGAATTGCATGGTCAAAAGGTGGCGCAACGACCGTGGCAAACGGTCAAGTTGCATGCCCTGCCTGCAATCTCGCAAAAGGCGGAGATTGAGTTGCAATAGGTCGATTTCTGTGTGCGGCCTGTAATCGGTATATCGCTAGCGTGGTCGTCATCTCTCGACCAACTGCTTCAGAAAAGGGTTAACTGCCGCTTCGGACGCACAGCCGTTCTCGGCACCCCCTAATACTGGTCGTTCAGTTTGTCAAAATTCGATGTCTGCTTTCGGGCACCAATTACCGGTGGCAGTGGGCCCTAACCAGACATTTGCCTCCGTTGGCCCTGGCCGCGCCTATTTCCGTCTCAATCTGGCCCTGCGCTTGCCACGGCGTTATCGGCAGGCGCAGTGCTACTTTGACGGACACCGATGGCGGTCTTGCACTACATCAGGCGGATGCCCTTGGTGGCAGCAACGAGGGAGTGATGGGTGCTGTTTTTTAAGTAGCGTTTCGTGCTTGTTCCGCCTGCGTCAAAGCCTTCTTTTCTTTAAATTTAAAGGGGCTGCTGCGCAAACTCCAAAGCCGCCTCCACCATCCGCCGCAAATGCGGTTGGATGCCCGCCGCTACCTCGGGCAGGTAGTCGAAGGGCATGGCTTCTTGCATGTAACTGCTTTGCGTCATTTCCAGCTGGATGGCGTGGATGTGGTGCGCGGGTTGGCCGTAGTGGCGGGTGATGTAGCCGCCTTGGAAGCGGCCATTCAGAACGGCGGTGTAGCCGGGGGCGTTTTGGGCGATGGCGAGAAGGCTAGCGGATAGCACGGGGTCGCAGCTGCTGCCGTTGCCGCTGCCTAAATTCAAATCCGGCAGCTTGCCCTCGAAGAAGCGCGGCACCACCGAGCGGATGGAGTGTGCGTCCCACAGCACGGCTTTGCCGTGGACGGCCTGGATGCGGGCCAGCTCGGCATGGAGTCGCTGGTGGTAGGGCTGCCACAGCGTGTCTCGGCGCAGGGCGATTTCGACATCGTTAGGCACATCGGCGGGGTCTTGGTACAGCGGCTGGTTGTTGAAGTCGTCCACCGGGCACAGGCCGGTGACATTCTTGCCGGGGTACAGGCTGGCCCCGCTGGGGTCGCGGTTCAGGTCGATCACGTAGCGGGAATGCGTGGCGATGAGCACCGACGCGCCGATCTCCTGCGCAAAGCCGTACAGGCGCTCCAGGTGCCAGTCGGTGTCGTGCACCTGCCGGGCGGTGTCGGTTAGGCGGTCGACCAGCGCAGGCGGCAGGTAGGTGCCCACGTGGGGCATGGAGACCAGCAGCGGCTGGCTGCCTTGGATGAATTTGAAAGCTTGCATGTTCAGACCTGGGTGAGTTGGCTGCGGGCTTGGACGAATGCTACTGCGGCTGCGTCGTGCAATGGATGGCGGCCTTGCCGGGTGCGCTGCTGGCCGCCGACCCACACGCTGGTCAGCGCAGAAGTGCGGTGGCTGGCGAAGACGTGGGCCGAGAGCATCTCGGGTGCGTTCAGGCCTGCCAGGGCGAGGTGCTGCGCGTCCAGCACGCAGAAGTCGGCGCGCTGGCCTGCCGCCAATCCACTTTCCACACCTTGTGCGGCGCGGCCCGATGCCTGTGCGCCTCCGGCTACGGCTTGCAGCAGGGTAGCGGTGGCGACCTGGGCCTGGGTTGCGCTGGCCAGCACGTTGCGCTGGCGGAACTGCAGGCGCTGGCCGTATTCGAGCAGCATCAGCTCTTCGGCGGCGTTGACGCAGGCGTGGCTGTCGGAGCCGATGCCCCAGGCTCCGCCTGCCGCCCGCCAGCGTGGCATGTCGAACAGGCCGTCGCCCAGGTTGGCCTCGGTGCTGGGGCAGATGCCGGCCACGGCACCGCTGGCCGCCGCGCGCTGGTATTCGGTGTCGCTCATGTGGGTGGCGTGGATGAGGCACCAGCGGGCATCGACCGGCGCGTGGTCCAGTAGCCATGCCACCGGGCGCTGGCCGCTCCAGCCCAGGCAGGCATCCACCTCGGCGGTCTGCTCGGCGATGTGGATGTGCACCGGGGCGGACGCGTCCATGGCGTGCAGCCCGGCGACTGCCTCGCGCAGGCTGTCGGGCGGCACGGCGCGCAGCGAATGCGGGGCCAGGCCCAGGCGTGCATCTTGCGCGTCGCACAGCGGTTTCAGGGTCTGTAGCAGGCGCAGCATGGAGTCGGTGCTACGGATAAACCGCGCCTGGCCCGCGTTGGGCGGGATGCCACCGAAGCCGCTGGTTTGGTACAGCACGGGCAGCAGGGTGATGGCGATGCCGGCGGTGTGCGCCGCGCGCAACAGCGCTTTGGACAGCTCCGCATCGTTGGCGTAGGGGGTGCCGTCGGCGCTGTGGTGCAGGTAGTGGAACTCGCAGACCGACGTGTAGCCCGCTTCCAGCATTTCGATGTACAGCCAGGTGGCGATGGCCTCGACTTGTTCGGGGGAGAGGCGGGCCGCAAACTGGTACATCAGGCTGCGCCAGCTCCAGAAGCTGTCTTGTGCTTCCCCCCGGAATTCTGTGAGTCCGGCCATGGCGCGCTGGAAGGCGTGGGAGTGCAGGTTGGGGAGGCCCGGGGTGACGGGCCCTGCGGCCTGGGGGGTGTTGCCGGGGGCGGTGTGGGGGGTGACTGCGGTGAGTTCACCGTTGGCGTTCCATTCGAGGAGGACGTTGTTTGCCCAACCGGTGGGGAGGAGGGCATCTTGGGCGTGGAGGGTGTTCATCGGCGCGGCTTGTTGATGGAGATTGTCGGCCGGGGTGTGGGGATCGCGGCTGGGGGTAACGGCCCATTTCCGCGCCCTAGGCGCGATGGGGCGCGTGGCGCCCCCGATCCCGATCCCCGGGGTCCCCCTCTAGATGCGCCGAGGAGCACAGCTTTGGGCGGAAAAGGGCTGGCGTTGTTTGAGCCGCAGGCGAGTTTAGCCAGACCCCGCCCAAAGCGCGCACCGCAGGTTCCCGCAGCGACAGCGGAGGGCGCAGGTAGTGGGGGTGGCCTTTCTTTTGGTGACTTTTCTTTGGCCAAGCAAAGAAAAGTTACTGCCCTGCCGGGGGCACAGCCCGGCCAGGGATCGCCGTTAACGCCAACCCACCAATAGGGGTCAGAGCCCCAATGCGAGAAGCACCCCTCTCGCCCGGCAAAAATTTGGCCCGCAATGGGGATCTGACCCCTATTGGCTACCACCGTCATGGCTGCAACAGCCCGAGGGCGTCAATGGCCACCCGCCCTTGGCGAACGATGGTGCGCGGGGTTTGGTGGGCGAGCCAATAGACCAGTTCCGCTGGTTCGCTCAAGTCCCACAGGATGAAGTTGGCAGGCCGCCCCACTGCCAGCACACCGTGCGTGTCTTGCAGACCCAGCGCGCGGGCGGCGTGGCTGGTGATGCCTGCCAGCGCCTCGGGCACGGTCAGGCGGAACATGGTGCAGGCCATGTTGGCCATCAACAGCAGACTCAGCGTGGGCGAGGTGCCGGGGTTGTGGTCGGTGGACACGGCCATGGGCACACCGGCGGCGCGCAGGGCGGCAATCGGCGGCAGGTGGGTATCGCGCAACGTGTAGTACGCGCCGGGTAGCAGCACCGCCACGGTGCCAGAAGCGCGCATGGCCTCGATACCGGTTGGCGACAAGTGCTCGATGTGGTCGGTTGATAAAGCGCCGTACCGGGCGGCCAATGCCGAGCCACCCATGTCCGACAGCTGTTCTGCATGCAGCTTCACCGGCAAACCCAATGCGTGCGCAGCCTTGAAAACCTGCTCCGTCTCGGCGAGCGAAAACGCGATGCGCTCGCAGAACACGTCCACCGCGTCTACCAGCCCTTCGGCATGCAGTGCGGGCAGCATCTCGTTGCATACCAGGTCGATGTAGTCCTGCCTGCGCCCCGCGTACTCGGGCGGCAGGGCGTGCGCGCCCAGGAAGGTGGTGCGCACGGTCACGCCGAAATCCACGCCCAGACGGCGGGCCACGCGCAGCTGCTTGCGCTCGTGCTCCAGTGCCAGGCCGTAGCCGGATTTGATCTCGATGGCGCAGACACCGTCGGCCAGCAACTGCTGCAGGCGTGGCGCGGCCTGGGCATAGAGCGCATCTTCGCTGGCCGCGCGGGTGGCGCTGACGGACGAGACGATACCGCCACCGGCTTTAGCCACCTCTTCGTAACTGGCACCGGCCAGCCGCATGGCAAATTCATTCGCCCGCTGGCCGCCGTAGACCAGGTGGGTGTGGCAATCGACCAGCCCCGGCGTGGCCAGCGCATGGCGGGCATCAACGCGTGGCAGGGCGGCGAACGCGGCGGGCAAAGCTGCGATATCGCCCATCCAGGCGATCTGGCCGTGCTGCACCGCCAGGGCGTTGGCTTCGCCGCCATCGGCCAGCCGCAGGGAGTGCCACACGCCGTCGGCGTTGGGGAGGTGTTTCATGGATTTTGCTATTGAATAATGAGCTGCTAGCGCAGGTGCTACCTACGCTAGCAGCCTGTTTGGCTTAAAGAAACTGCTATCAATAATGCGGCAGCAGTCTGCGGCGTCACCGACAACTGCACCGCCGCATCCCACCACAAGCCCTGGCCCGGAGCGCAACGGGCATCACCTACTTGCCAACTGCCGCGCAGCACCATCAGCAGGCCGCTGGAAGCGGCGATGTCTTCGGCGGCAGCCAGTATCCGCACATCCGCCCGCACCCGCCCGCGCCGCGCCATGACGTTGAAGTCGGTCGATGCACCCCCCAGCAGCGTGCAGCCCAGCGCCACGTCGCCAGAGAACGCGAACGGCTGGCCGGGCGTGTCCAGCCGGTGGTTGATGTCGCCGCCCTGCAAGTGCACACCCGCGCCGTCCAGCAGCAGGATCACGCGGTCGATTCCCGGGAACGCCGAGAACGGCCCCGCCTTGGCGATGCTGGCAATGCTGACGCGCCAGTCGAAGCTGTCCATGCCCGCGCCGGGCGGCTGGCAGACGATTTCACGGGTGGTGCCGCCGCCGTTTTTCCACGGCGTGGCGGGCAGGGCGGCGGTGTCAAAAGTGTGGATCATGCGAACGGGGTCCGTAGCAGCGTGGCGGCCTGCGCAATGTCGGGGGCCAGGAAGCGGTCGGCATCGAAGGACGGCACGTGCTGGCGCAGCAGTTGCCTGGCCCGGCCGGTGCCTTCGCCGAAGCGCTGTGCTTTCAAAAACTCTAGCGCCTGGGCGGCCAGCAGATATTCAATCGCCAAGATTTGTGTCAGGTTCTCCAGTGACTTGTGCAGGTCCAGCGCGGCGGTGGTGCCCAGGCTCAGGTGGTCTTCTTGCCCGCCGGAGGTGACGAAGTTGTCTACCACCACCGGCTGGGCCAGGCGGCGGTTTTCGCCGACCAGCGAGGCGGCGGTGTACTGCGCAATCATCAGGCCTGAATGGACCCCCGGCTCGGCCACCAGAAATGCGGGCAGGCCGCTGAGCACTGGGTTCACCAGCCGGTCCAGCCGCCGTTCGGCCACGCCGCCCAGCTCGGCCGCGGCGATGCGCAACAGGTCGCAGGCCATGGCCACCGATTCGCCGTGCGGGTTGGCCTGCGACATGACGCGGTAGGCCTGGGGCGTGCCCAGCAGCAGCGGGTTGTCGGTGGCGGAATTCAGTTCAATCTCGATCTGTTGTATCGCGTGGGCGATCTGGTCGCGGCAGGCCCCGTGGATTTGCGGCATGGAGCGGATGCTGAGTGCGTCTTGCGTGCGCAGCCCGTAGCTGCTGGCGATCACCTCGCTGCCCGCCAGCAGGCTGCGCAAACGCTGGCCTACCCGCTGCATGCCGGGGTGGGGTTTGAGGGCCAGGATGTCGGCATCGAAGGCTGCGATTTGCCCGCGCAGGGCTTCGAAGCTCATGGCCCCGGTCACGTCGGCCCAATCGGCCAAGCGCTCTACGTCGGCCAAGGCCAGTGCGGCCAGCCCCGTCATACAGGGCGTGCCGTTGACCAGGCACAGGCCGTCTTTCGCGCCCAGCACCAGGGGTTGCAGGCCATTGGTGGCCAACGCTTCCGCTGCGGGCAGGGTGCGGCCCTGCCAGAGCACATCGCCCACGCCCAGCAGCGCCACGCCGATGTGCGCCATGTGCGTGAGGTAGCCCACCGAGCCTTGCGACGGCACGCAGGGCGTGATGCCTGCGTTCAGCAGCGTCTGCAGGCCCGCCACCACCTGGGGCTGCAGGCCCGAATAGCCCTGGCAGAAGTTGGCCAGCGCCGCCACGATGATGGCGCGGGTTTGCGGCACGCTCAGCAGCGGCCCCACGCCGCAGGCATGGCTGAGCAGCGTGTTGTGCGAGAGCTGGGCCAACTGCTCGCCGTGCAGCAGCACATTGCTCAAGGCCCCTAGGCCGGTGCTGATGCCGTAAGCCCGTTCGCCGCTGGCCACGATGCGCTGCACGATTGCCTGGGCGTTGCCGATGCGCGCCCAGGCGGGTTCTGATATCTCCAGCCGCGCGCCATCGCGGGCCACAGCGACCAAATCTCGGTAGCCCAGAGGGCTATCGCCCAGTACAACGGGGTGTGCGGAATCTGTCATGCAGCGGCCCGATCTTGGTGGCTGGAGGTGAACTGGCGAAAGCGCTCGGTGGCGTGCGTGCCAAACACGTCGGCGGGCGCGCCCTCTACGTCGATCACGCCCTGGTGCATGAAGACGACGCGGTTGGACACATTCCGCGCAAAACCCATTTCGTGGGTCACCACCAGCATGGTGCGGCCTTCTTCGGCCAGGGAGCGCATCACTTTCAGCACTTCGCCAACCAGCTCGGGGTCGAGCGCCGAGGTGGGTTCGTCAAACAGCATGACCTGCGGGCGCATGGCCAGCGCGCGGGCAATCGCCACGCGTTGCTGCTGGCCGCCCGAAAGGTGCGCCGGGTAGTAGTCGCGCCGCTCGAACAGGCCGACGCGTTGCAGCAACTGGTCGGCCTCTTCCACGCATTCGGCGCGGGGGCGCTTTTGCACCCGCATCGGGCCTTCGATCAGGTTCTGCAGCACCGTCATGTGCGACCACAGGTTGAAGCTCTGGAACACCATGGCCAGTTGCGAGCGCATGCGTTCGACCTGCTTGCGGTCCATGGCCTCCATGCGGCCGTCTTTGCGTTGGCGCACTTTCAGCACCTCGCCGTCCAGCTGCATGCTGCCCTCGTCGGGTGTTTCCAGCAGGTTGATGCAGCGCAGGTAGGTGCTCTTGCCCGAGCCGCTGGCCCCCAGGATCGAGATCACATCGCCCTTGTGGGCATCCAGGGTGATGCCCTTGAGCACGTGGTGGCTGCCAAAGGATTTGTGGATGCCGGTGGTGGATAGCGTAGGTGTGGTCATGGCGTTAACGTGAAATAGCTTTCATGCTCCAGGGCGGCCCTGCCGCTGGAGCCATGAAAGTTTGGGGATTCATGCCGTTTGGACGGTCGGGGTACTGTGGGGCCGTTTGCGCAGGTGCGGTGACAGCCGATGCTCTAGCAGGGCCACGGCGCGCACCAGCAGAAAGTTCAGCACCAGGTAGATGGCGGCGGCGCAGATAAACACCTCCATGGTGCGGTAGGTGCGCTGGATGATCTGCTGGGCCACACCGGTCACGTCCCATACCGTCACCAGGCTGGCCAGCGCGGTGGATTTCACCAGCAGCACCGCCTCGGTGGAGTAAGCGGGCAGGCATTGGCGCAGCGCGATAGGGGCGATCACGCGCTGTAGCAGCGTCCAGCGTGACATGCCGGTGGCCAGCCCGGCTTCAATCTGGCCATGGGGTACGGCCATCAGCCCGCCGCGCAAGATCTCGGCCGTGTAGCCCGCTGTGCATAGGGCCAGTGCCAGGACGGCGCAGGAGTAGGGCGAGCGCAGCACCAGCCAGAAGACGCTGTTGCGCACCACTTCAAACTGGCCCAGGCCGTAATAGACCAGGAACAGCTGGATCAGCAGCGGCGAGCCGCGGAACACCAGCACATAGCCGCGTGCGAACCAACTCAATGCCGGGTAGGCGCTGACGCGCATGGCCACGATCACCAGCGACAGCAGGCCGCCGCACAGCAGCGACAAAAAGAACAGGCCCAGCGTGGTCGGCACAGCGGCCAGCAGCTTGCCCAGGGTGTCGAGTAGGAAGTCGATGTCCATGTCAGTGGCCTCCGGCCAGGCTGCGGCGTTGCGATTTGTTCATGTGGCGTTCGGAGCGGCCAAAAACCTGGTTCGACATGCCCGTCAGCACCAGATAAATAAGGCCGCCGACGATGTAGAAGGTGAAGTACTGGCGGGTGGAACCGGCACCGATCTGGGTGGTGCGCATCAGCTCGGCCAGGCCGGTAACCGAGATCAGGGCCGAGTCCTTCAGGCTCATCTGCCAGACGTTGCCCAAGCCGGGCAGCGACAGACGAAAAATCTGCGGCATCAAAATGCGTTGCGCCAACATCAGCGTGGGCATGCCGATGGAGCGTGCGGCCTCCAGCTCGCCTTGCACCACGGCCAGGTAGGCACCGCGGTAGACCTCGGCCTGGTACGAGCCGGAAATCATGCCAACCGCCAGCGCCCCCACCAGAAACGGTGGCGTGGCGATAAAACCCTCGGCCCCAAACCACTGGCCAATGGCGGTGATGGCGGTGGAGCCGCCGAAGTAAAACAGGTAGATCACCAGCAGCTCCGGGATGCCCCGAAACACGGTCGAGTACAGCTCGCCCAGCGCGCGCCAGCCGCGCCGTGGCGACAGCTTGGCGGCGGCGACCAGCGCGCCGAACACCGCGCCCACCAGCAAGCCGCACAGCGTCAGGGCAACCGTCAACAGGGTGGCGAGGAGCAGGGCCGAGCCCCAGCCTTGCTCGCCAAACCCCAGCATGTCGAACAATTCCATCATGGTCTTTCGGTAAGGATGGTTGCGGTGGCCGCAGCGTGGATTAAAGGGTGTTGGTCAAATCGGTTTTGAACCACTTCAGCGACAGCTTCTTCACCGTGCCGTCGGCCAGTGCAGCCTTGATGGCCACGTCGAACTTGGCTTTCAGGTCGGCATCGGCTTTGCGAAAGCCCAGGGCTTCGCCTTCACCAAACACCAGGCCGCCGATCTTGGGGCCGGTGTAGGCCAGGCCCTTGCTGTCGGGTTTTTCCAGGATGGAGTTGATCAGGGTCACGTCGTCAAACGCGGCATCGATGCGACCAGCCTTCAGGTCCAGCATGGTGTCGGCCGAGGCGCTGTATTCGCGGATGGTGGCGATGTCCTTGAAGTGCGCGTCCATGAAGGCGGTGTAGACGGTGCCCGAGGCGATGCCGATGGTCTTGCCCTTGAGGGCGGCGCGCAGGGGCTCGATGGCGGCGCGCACGGCTTTTGCGTCGGTGCCCAGCTTCAGGGTGGGGCCCTTGGATTCGGGCAACAGTTTGCCGGTAGCGGCCACAAAACTGGCCGAGGTAGAGGCGTAGGGGGCCGAGAAGGCAATTTCTTTCTTGCGCTCTTCGGTGATGACGATGGAGTCCATCATCACGTCGTACTTGCCCGCTTTCAGGCCGGCGATCATGCCGTCCCAGTTTTGCACCACCAGCTTGCAGGTGATTTGCGCGCGCTTGCACAGGTCTTCCACCATCTCGACTTCGAAGCCGCCGAGCTTGCCGCCGGGCAGGGTCAGGTTCCAGGGTTCGTAGGCGCCTTCGGTGGCGATGGTGACGGACTTCCAGTCTTTGGCCTGGGCCGGTGCGGCGCAGGCCAGGAGGCCCAAGGCCAGCAGGCTGGCGGTGAATCGTGGCGAAATGGTCATGGTCTTACTTTCGGAGAGGTTGAGGGAATGGAGAAATTTGGATAAAAAGTGCCGCTAGCGCAAGGCATACCGGCGCTGGCAGCTATAAATAAAGTAGCGGTCGTAGTTACTTCACCATGGGCAGGTTCAGGCCTTGTTTCTTGGCTGTGGCAATCGCAATCTCATAACCGGCATCGGCGTGGCGCATCACACCGGAGCCGCTGTCGTTGACCAGCACGCGGGCCAGGCGCTCGGCGGCGGCATCCGTGCCGTCGGCCACGATGACCATGCCGGAGTGCTGCGAATAGCCCATGCCGACCCCGCCGCCGTGGTGCAGGCTGACCCAGCTGGCACCACCCGCCGTGTTCAGCAGCGCGTTGAGCAACGGCCAGTCGCTGACGGCATCGGTGCCGTCCATCATGGATTCGGTTTCGCGGTTCGGGCTGGCCACGGAACCCGTGTCCAGGTGGTCGCGGCCGATGACGATGGGCGCTTTGAGCTCACCGTTTTTCACCATCTCATTGAAGGCCAGGCCGGCGATGTGGCGCTCGCCCAGGCCCAGCCAGCAGATGCGCGCGGGCAGGCCCTGAAAGGCGATGCGTTCACGCGCCATGTCCAGCCAGCGGTGGGTGTGGTGGTTGTTTGGGAACAGCTCTTTGATCTTGGCATCGGTCTTGAAGATGTCTTCCGGGTCACCCGACAAGGCCACCCAGCGGAACGGGCCCTTGCCTTCGCAGAACAGCGGGCGGATGTAGGCGGGCACAAAGCCGGGGAAGTCGAAGGCATTTTTCACGCCCACATCAAAGGCCACCTGGCGGATGTTGTTGCCGTAGTCCACCGTGGGGATGCCCATGGCCTGGAAGTCCAGCATGGCCTGCACGTGCACGGCGCAGCTCTGGGCGGCGGCGGCGGTCAGGGCGGCGTGCTGGGCCGGGTTCTTTTGCGCGGCCTTCCAGTCGGCCACGCTCCAGCCGGTGGGCAGGTAGCCATTGACCAGGTCGTGGGCCGAGGTCTGGTCGGTCACCAGATCGGGCTTGATGGCGCCCGCCTTGGCGCGGCGCACCAGCTCGGGCAGCACGTCGGCGGCATTGCCCAGCAGGGCGATGGACACGGCTTCCTTGGCATCGCAGTGCTGTTGGATCAGTTCCAGTGCATGGTCAATGTCGCGGGCCTGTTTGTCCACGTAGCGGGTGCGCAGGCGGAAGTCAATGCTGCTTTGCTGGCACTCGATGTTCAGCGACACCGCACCCGCCAGAGTGGCGGCCAGCGGCTGCGCGCCACCCATGCCGCCCAGACCGGCGGTCAAAATCCATTTGCCGGTCCAGTCGTTGTTGAAATGCTGGCGACCGGCTTCGACGAAGGTCTCGAACGTGCCCTGCACGATGCCCTGGCTGCCGATGTAGATCCAGCTGCCCGCCGTCATCTGGCCGTACATGAACAGGCCTTTGCGGTCCAGTTCGTGGAAGTGTTCCCAGTTGGCCCACTTGGGCACGAGGTTGGAGTTGGCGATCAGCACGCGCGGGGCGTTGGTGTGGGTTTTGAACACGCCGACCGGTTTGCCGCTTTGTACCAGCAGGGTTTCGTCGTCCTCCAACACCTTCAGCGAGGCCAGGATCTGGTCAAAACAGGCCCAGTTGCGGGCCGCGCGGCCAATGCCACCGTAGACCACCAGGTTTTTCGGGTCCTCGGCCACCTCGGGGTCGAGGTTGTTTTGCAGCATGCGGTAGGCGGCCTCAGCGATCCAGTTTTTGCAGTTCAGCGTGCTGCCACGCGGGGCGCGGATTTCGCGGCTGGCATCGAAGCGGGGGTCTTGGGTGGTCATGGCAGCGTCCTTGGCGTAAAAGGGGAGGAAAGGAAAAGAACCGAGGTTGAATGGGGTACAACTTTTGCGGCGAACTGGATTGCAAGCAGTGGTGGTTTCATGGTCTTTAATGAAATTTACTGAATGCAACAAGCATGCCAATCAACCAAGTTGTATTTACAACTTTCTCGATCATAATTTGTTATGTCTACAAAACTCAAGGTTGTGCGGTCTAAGGAAAACCCTGATCTGGTGCCTCGCGCACCCGCTGAGGGGCTAGACGAGGCCGCAGACGGCGCTTTGCCCGCGTTTGAGCGCATCAAACGCCATGTTTTGGCGCAAATCCAGTCGGGGGCTTGGCAAGAAGGCGATGCCATTCCGGGCGAAGAGCACCTGGCCAAAAGCTTTGGCGTGTCGCGCATGACCGTGGGGCGTGCACTGCGAGAGCTCAGCAATGACCGCATTGTGGTGCGCGTGCAGGGTTCAGGCACCTTTGTGGCGCAGCAAAAGTACCAGGCGACGCTGGTCGAGATCCGCAACATCGCCGAAGAAGTCAAAATGCGCGGCCACGTGCACACCAGCGAGCTGCATTTGGCCGAGCGCTGCAAGGCCGACACCGCGCTGGCCACCCAGTTCGAGGTGAAGCTGGGCCATCCCTTGTTCCATACCATCGTGGTGCATTTCGAGGACGGTGTGGCGATCCAGGTGGAGGACCGCCATGTCAATCCGTTTGTCGCCCCGGATTATTTGAACCAGGACTTTCGCACCCACACCGCCAATGAATACCTGATGCGGGTCGCGCCGCTACAAGGTGTGCGCTTTGTGATCGAGGCCGGCCAGCCGACCCCCGCTACCGCCGAAATGCTGCATATGCCAGCCCAGGAGCCCTGCCTGGTGTTGCGCCGCCGTACCTATTCGCAAGGCCACGTCGCCTCGGTGGCGGCCATGTGGCACCCGGCATCGCGCTACCGCTTCGCCGGGAGTTTTTAACCCCGAGTGTGTTTAGCTCGTGACCGCATTCCCATCGGTGCGGAAACGGCTGCCCAGCCGGTAGCGTGCGCCGGGGTGCAGGCAGCGCACCAAAGTAATGGGTACGTCGCGCATCCAGGTGCGGCGGGTCAGCAGCAGGCAGGGTTGGTGGGCATCCATTTGCAGCAGGGCGGCCTGCTCGGCGGTGGGCAACACGGCATCCACCACATGCTCCATCTGGTCGAACAGCACGGTGCGCACCAGGTAGTCAGACGGCTGCTCGGTTTGGAAATCCTGGCCACCAAAGTCAGGCGCCATGCGCGGGTTGACGAAGCGGTCTTCCAGCTGCATGGCCACGCCGTCCTCTAAGTGCACGCAGACGGTATGGAACACCGACTCGCCGGTGTGCAGGCCCAGCGCAGCGGCCACTTCCAGCGTGGCCGAGATGCGTTCGATGGTGACCATCTGGCAGTGGTAGTCGTGGCCGCGGCGGCGGATGTCGTCGGCCAGGCGGGCGATCTGCAGCAGGTTGGCCTGGGGTTTGTCGTCGGCCACAAAGCTGCCCACACCGGCCACGCGGCGGATGCGGCCCTGCTCTTGCAACTCGCGCAGCGCGCGGTTCACGGTCATGCGCGACATGCCGAACTGCAGCACCAGGTCGTTCTCGGACGGCAGGCGGTCGCCAGGGGTCCAGGTGCCGTCCTGGATCTTGCCTGCCACAAAGTCTTTGATGTGCTGGTAGCGGACCATGGGCGGCGTAGCGACAGGGGAGGCTGGAGAAGTGCGTTTGGTGACCATTGAACTACGATAACAGGGCGGGGCGGCGTTTTAATGGTCCGCCGCCATCGACTCGGCGCGGATCTCTTCGGTGAGCCGAGCCTTGAGCTGCATGAATTCGGGTGTGGTCTTGAGCGTGTAGTGGCGCGGGTGCGGCAGGTCCACCGCGATGTCCGATTTGATGCGGCCCGGCCGGGCGCTGAACACCGCCACCCGGTTGGCCATGAAGATGGCTTCGTCGATGTCGTGGGTAACGAACAGCACGGTTTTGCGCGCAGATTCCCATATGCCCAGCAGCAGCTCTTGCATCAGCACCCGGGTCTGGTTGTCCAGCGCGCCAAAGGGCTCGTCGAGCAGCAGAATCTTCGGGTCGTTGGCCAGGGCCCGCGCAATCGCCGTGCGCTGCTGCATGCCGCCGGATAGCTGTTTGGGAAAGTGACGCTCGAAGCCCGCGAGCCCGACCTTGGCGATGAAGCCGTTGGCG
>NZ_JBDTEM010000416.1:0-8419 GCF_039922535.1 Rhodoferax sp.
GAACTGGCTTTGCCAGGCTGCTGGTGATGCCCCGTGCATCTCGTATCGGCTATTCAAGTCGATACGAGGGGGCTTGGCGAAAGATACGAAGCACCGCAGCCTGGGGGTGTGCCATTTCACCAGCGCAAATGCACCCGACCATAGGCGTAGATGCCAAACAAACGCTGCGCAATGGGGGTGAAGTACAGGCGGTCGGCAAACAGGTACTGGTCGTACGTCACGCCAGCCGAATTGGCAACGATCGCTGGGTTGAGCGTGCTGGGGGTACACAGCGAGGAATTGACCTGTCCGGTGCCGGTGCCAATGCCCGCGCCGGTGTCCACCGAGTTGCATGCCAGGCCGGTGACCGTCGCCACACCATAGTTGGCGTGGTCGGTGCCGGACACCAGGTTGAAGTAGTAGGCCGCATCGATGTAGAGCACGGAGGAACCCAGATCGACGATAGACACCAGCATGGCATCGTTGAACTTGCCGGTGGCGCTTTGCAGCAGGCCGGACTGGTTCAGCGATGCCGCCCAGGGGCTGACCCCCATGTTGTAGGGGCCCACCACCACCACATGCTTGCCACCGGCGGCGACCAGGCGGCGCACCTGCGCGCCCAGGTCTTTGCCGTATTGCGTGGCGTTGGCGATCATCGTGGCCGAGGTTTCGGTGCCCGCCGTGACCGCATTCATTTCCACCACCAGGTCGCTGATACCGGCGTTGATGGTCACGATGTCGCTGTCACCCAGGGTCACGCCGCTGGCCAGAAACGCGTCGATTTGTTGCGTTACGGTTTGGGTGGTGGTGCTGCCAGCCGCATCGGTGGTGTTGCTGATGCGGGCGTTGGCCTGTGCGTACACATAGCCGCCGCTGGCCACCGGGGTCGCGGTGATGCCATAGCTGTTGGCAAACTGCCCCAGCCAGGTGGTGATGACACCGCTGGCGCTGTCATTGACCGTGTAGCTGGCACCGGACTTGACCACGCTGAAGGCATCGCCAAAGGCAATGATGCGGGTCGGCACCAGGGCCGATTCGGTGGTACTGGAACCACAGGCGGCCAACAGGGCCGCCGAGGCGCAGGCCAGCCCCAAAAAGGCGCGGCGCAAGCTAAAAACGGTCATAGATAACTCCTATATATTGCGGGGGGACTTGGTGCTGCACCCGTGTGGCGGGTCGCCTTATAGGCGGGCGCTGCGTAAGCCGTGGATGGGTGAGTTTAACGAGGCCATAAACCGGTGCCGGGTAAAGAAGCGTAAGCCTCGGTGGGCGCAGGTTTTACGCAACCGACGCGCGTTGCAAACGGTCGCGTACGCCTTCCCATGCGGGCGTGTCGGGCGGGGTTTCAATCCAGATCAGGCGCACGCCCTGGGTGTCAAAGTCGCGCAGCGCCGCAAACAGCTCCTGGGCGGCGGCGGCGGCATCTTGGGGCATAGCGCGGCACACCACCTGGGCCGAGCGGCTGCGCATGGCATGGCGGGCGTACACGCCGATGCTGACGGCCTGGCCTTCCAGCCCCGTGCCCAGCAGATCCAGCGCGGTTTGCAGTGCGGCAGCGGTCATCAAGCGGACCTTGGCCGTGGGTGCGTAATGCGCTTCTAGCGTGCCGGAAGCGCGCGGGGCGTTGGCCACCGCGTCCTTGTCGCGCAGCGGCTGGCCGCAGGCCTGTTCGATCTGGTCGCGGCCAATGCTGCCGGGGCGCAGCAGCACCGGCACGCCCCGGGTGCAGTCCACGATGGTGGATTCGATGCCCATGGTGCAGGGCCCGCCGTCCAATACCAGCAATCCGTCCCCGAATTCCGACTGCACATGCGCCGCCGTAGTGGGGCTGACGCGGCCAAATTTATTCGCACTCGGCGCGGCCAGCCCGGCCACGCCCAAGGCGGCGCAGGCTTGCAACACGGCCTGGGCCACCGGGTGCGCCGGGCAGCGCAGGCCGATGCTGTCTTGCCCACCCGCCGCCGTCGCGCCCACACCGGCGCGGCGCGGCAAGATCAGCGTCAGCGGGCCGGGCCAGAACGCGTCCATCAGCGCCTGGGCAAAGGCGGGCACCTCGGCGGCGAAATGGTTGACACCTGCCGCAACGGGCGCGATGTGCACGATCAGGGGGTGGTCGCTGGGGCGGCCTTTGGCGGCAAATATCTTGGCGACTGCCGCGTCGCTAGAGGCATCCGCCGCCAGCCCGTACACGGTTTCGGTGGGCAGGCCCAGCAGCTCGCCCGCAGCTAAGGCCTGGGCGGCTTGCTGGATGGCGGCAGGAGCATGGGTTGGGGAGAGGCCGTCCAAGAGCATTAAAACGCCTCGATGCCGAGGATGGCGGCGGCTTGCAGGGCGGTGGTGCGCACGGCTTCTACCGTAGGGCCGGTCAGGGTCAGGTGGCCCATCTTGCGGCCCTTGCTGGCCGTGGTTTTGCCGTACAGGTGCAAGTGCGCGCCGGGCAGGGCTAACACCTCGGCCCAGGGCGGCGTGGTGGCTTTTTCAGAACCCACAAACCACAGATCGCCCAGCAAATTCAGCATGACCGCCGGGCTGTGCTGGCGCGGCTGCACCATTGGCAGGCCGGTCAAGGTGCGTACCTGCAGCTCAAACTGCGACACGTCGCAGCAGTCCATGCTGGCGTGGCCGCTGTTGTGCGGGCGCGGGGCGATCTCGTTGACCACTAGGCTGCCGTCTTGCAGCACAAAGAATTCCACGCACAGCACACCCACGTAATCCAGGCCGTTTGCTATGGATTTGGCAGCTGCCAGCGCAGATGCTACCTGTGCTGGAGGCATATTTTCTTCATAAACTTCGGTCACCGCCAAAATGCCTTCGCGGTGCAGGTTGCGCTGGATCGGCAGGTTCACTATTTGGCCGTCGGCCCCGCGTGCCACGATCACCGAGCATTCGGCCGCCAGCGGCAGCATCTTTTCCAGCACGCAGGGCACGCCCTTCAGGTCCAACCAGGCCTGGGCCAGCTCGGCGTAGGTGGCCACGCGGACCTGGCCCTTGCCGTCGTAGCCCATGCGGCTGGTCTTCAAAATGCCGGGCAGCAGCGCCTCGTCAATCGCCGCCAGTTGCACCGGCGTTTCCAGCACGGCGTAGGGCGCGCAGGGTACGCCACAGGCCACGAAATGGGCTTTTTCGGCCGCACGGTCCTGGGCGATGGCCACGGATGCCGCGGCGGGCGACACCGTGGTGTAGGCCGCCAAGCGGGCCAACGCCGGGGCGGGCACGTTCTCGAACTCGGTGGTGATGGCGTCGCAGGTCTCGGCTAACTGGCCCAAACCAGGCGCATCCAAATACGCGGCCACGATGTGGTGGTGGCTGACGCGCCCGGCCGGGCTGGCCGCATCCGGGTCCAGCACGGCGGTGAAATAGCCCATGCGCTGGGCCGCGTGGATGAACATGCGGCCCAGTTGGCCGCCGCCCATCACGCCCAGCGTGGCTCCGGGGAGGATGGGGCCGCTCATAGCACCGGCGGCGCGGGTGGCACGGTCATGTTGCGGGCCACCTCGGTTTGCGCCGTGCGGAAGACTTCCAGCTGGGCACGCAAAGCGGGGTTTTCGTTGGCCAGCAGGGCCACGGCAAACAGGGCCGCGTTGGCCGCACCCGCGTTGCCAATCGCAAACGTGGCCACCGGAATGCCCTTGGGCATTTGCACAATGCTGTACAGCGAATCTACGCCGCTCAGGTGCTTGGTGCCCACCGGCACACCCAGCACCGGCACCGTGGTCTTGGCGGCCAGCATGCCCGGCAGGTGGGCTGCGCCCCCGGCGCCGGCGATGATGGCTTTGAGCCCGCGCCCGGCGGCGGCTTCGGCGTAGGCAAACATTTCGTCGGGCATGCGGTGGGCCGAAACGACCTGTGCTTCGTGTGCAATGCCAAACTGTTGGAGAATCTGCACCGCATGCTGCATGGTGTCCCAGTCGGAGCTGGAACCCATCACCACACCAATTTGAATATTAGTCATAGGGCTTTGTTCTGATTAACCTTGAATTTTACTTTTTGCCCCCAGGGCTCCCCAAAATGATCGACGTAACCTTTGCCAATTTTGAAACCGAGGTCATTGCCGCCTCCATGACCACCCCGGTGTTGGTCGATTTCTGGGCCCCGTGGTGCGGCCCCTGCAAGGTCATTGGCCCGCTGCTGGAAAAGGTCGAGGCCGATTACGCAGGCCGCTTCAAGCTGGTCAAAATCGACTCCGACCAAGAGCAGCAACTGGCCGAAGCCTTTGGCATCCGCAGCATCCCCACCTGCATTCTGGTGGTCAATGGCCAGCCGGTCGACGGTTTCCAGGGCGCGCTGCCCGAGGGCAAGATCAAGGAATTCCTCGATAAGCACGTGCCCGCCGGTGATGCGCTAGAAGCCGAGCCCACCGAGGCCGAACAAGCCCTGGCCCTGGCCGAAGCAGGCGACACCGATGCGGCCTTGGCCAAGCTGGCCGATGCCCTGGCGCTGGACCCGGCCAATGACGATGCCCGCTGCGACTACGTGCGCCTGCTGGTCCAGGCCGGGTACCTGGAAGAAGCCGAGGCCGCGCTGCAGCCCACGCTGCGCTACATCCCGCTGCAACTGCGCTTCGAGGCGCTGGGCCAGTGGATTGGTGCTCTTAATTTCGCAGCTACTGCCGCAGGTGGAACGGGCGATGTCGCTGAATTTGATGCAAAAATTGCCGCCAATAAACGCGACTTCGATGCCCGCTACGCCAAAGGCCGCATCCTGATGGCCCTGGGCGACTGGACCGCCGCCATGGACGAGCTGCTGGAAATTGTGATGCGCGACAAAAAGTGGAACGACGAAGCCCCCCGCAAAGCCATCGTCGCCATCATGGAGCTGCTGACCCCGCCCAAGCCCAAAGCCGCCGCCGATGCAGGCAACAAGAGCGCGGGCGGCATCGAGTTGTCGGGCAAGTCGGTGACCGAACAAGACCCGCAGGCGCTGCTGGTGGCCACCTACCGTCGGCGCCTGAGCATGATGTTGAATTGAGTTTGCTACTGAATTTGTAGCTGCCAGCGCAGGTTTTATCTGCGCTGGAGGCCGATTTTTCTTAAAAAATCACCGCCCCAGCCGCCACCGCATCACCCGGCTCAAGCCGTCCACCAGCGCCACCAGCACCAGCATCGCCGCCAGCACCGCGCTGGTTTCCGGCATCTGGAACAGGCCCATGTGGAATGCCAGCATCTGGCCCAGGCCGCCCGCGCCCACCACGCCCAGCACGGCGGCGGCGCGGATGTTGTTCTCCCAGCGGTACAGGGTGTAGCTGAGCAGCTGCGGCAGCACCTGGGGCAGGCTGGCGTACAGCAGCACCGGTACGGCACCCAGGCCACGCGCCCGCAGCGCTTGGGCCGGGCCGTCGGGGGCGTTTTCTAAACTCTCAGCAAACAGGCGGCCCAGCACGCCGGTGGTGTGCAGGCCCAGCGCCAGCGTTCCGGCGAACGGCCCCAGCCCGGCGGACACCAGCAGCAGCGTGGCCCAGACCAGCTCGGGGATGCTGCGCAGCGCGTTCAGCAGCGCCCGCGTGGGGCCGCGCCACAGGGCCCGGTCGTCGGCGTGGGTTTTGCTGGCGGGCAGGGCCAGCGCCAGGCCAAACACCACCGCCAGCAACGTGCCCAGGGCCGACATGGCCAGCGTCTCCAGTGTGGCCGTCAGCAGCTTGCGCAGAAAGGCCGGTTCGGTATTGGGCACCAGCAGCTCGGCGATGAAGCGGCCCATGCGGTGCAGCGCATCGGCCGAGAGGAACCGGGCCCACTGCAAATCCAGCGAGGCAAAGCTGGTGCCGACCAGCGCCACCACGCCCAGCACGAACCACAGCGCCTTGGAACGGGCGTGGAACAGCGCGGCCGGCAGTTTGTAGGTCTCGTTGGCAGCAGTCTTCACGCTAAACCTTTGCGCAACCACGCGCTGGTGCAATCCGCCAACCACACCAGGCCCATGAAGACCAGCAGCATGGTGCTGACCTCGGAGCCATTGAACATCTTCATCGACGCGTCCATGTGCTGGCCCAGGCCGCCCGCACCCACAAAGCCCAGCACGGCAGACGAGCGGATGGCGCATTCCCAGCGGTAGACGGTGTAGCTGGTCAACTCGCCCGCGTTCTGCGGCAGCAGGCCGTAGAAGAAGGCTTGCAGCCGCCCAGCCCCATGGCGCAGCAGGGCCTGGGTGGCGGCGGGCTCCCCAGATTCCAGAATTTCGGCATACACCTTGCCCAGCATGCCCGCGTAGGTGAGCGCAATCGCCAGCACGCCGGATGTGGGGCCCAGGCCCACCACCCGCACAAACACCAGCGCCCAGACCAGCTCGGGCACGCTGCGCAGCAGCACCAGCAGCCAGCCCACGGCCAGGCGCAGCGCGGCCCCGAAGGGTGCCATGCGCCCAGTCAGCGCGGAAATCGACAGCACGCGCACCGACAGCAGCGTCAGCGGCACCGCCAGCAGCAGCGCCAGGGTGATGCCGGCCGTCGCCATGGCCACGGTGCGCCAGGTTTCCAGGGCCACGGTCCACAGAAAGCCCGGCTCCAGCTTGGGCGGGAAAAAGTCGCCCACGAAGCGCAGCGTGGGCCGCAGGCTGTCGGGCTGCAGCAGCACCCAGGGCTGGAATTCGGTGAGCACCAGCAGCGGCCACAGCAGCACAGCAAAGGCCAGCAGCCAGAAAAGGCGGCTGTGCCAGGCCGGGTCGCGGGTGGGATTCAGCGGCAATGCATCACCACCGGAGCAGTGACCAACGGTGGAGATGGTTCGGGCGCAGGCCCGGTCAGCTCGTCCAGATGCTGGGCGTACAGGCTGTGCAGGCGCTCGCGGCCCACCTGCGCGGCGGGCAGGTCGAACACGATAGCCCCGTCGCGCAGGCCCAGAATGCGCGGGAAATGCGCCAGCGCCATGTCCACGTGGTGCAGGCTGGTCAGCAGCGTGGTGCCCCGCGCCTGGGCGGCCTGGGTCAGCGTGCGCATGGCCTGCTCGGCACGGGCCGGGTCCAGGGCGGACAGGGGTTCGTCCACCAGCCAGAGCCGGGCATCGGCCACCAGGGCACGCGCCAGGCCGACGCGCTGGCGTTCGCCACCCGACAGCCGGTCTACCCGCTCAAACAGTTTGTCGGCCAGGTCAAATTGCGCCAGCGCGGCCTCGGCCGCCGGAATGTCCACCGGGTAAAACAAGCTGCGCACACTGCGCCACAGTCCCATGGCCGGCAACTGCCCGGCCAGCACCGAGGTGACGACCCGCTGGCGCGGCGGCAGCGGCGGCACCTGCGGGGCGATGAACAGCTGGCGGCGCAGGCCTTGCAGCTGGGCGCGCGGCAGCGCCCAGGGGTCGCGCCCGTCCAGCAGCACCTGCCCCGCAGAAGGCCGCAACGCACAGCCCAGCAGGTGCAGCAGCGTGGTCTTGCCCGCCCCCGACGGGCCAATCAACGCCACCTGCTCCCCGGCGGCCAGCGCCAGCGTCACGCCGCGCAGTGCGGCCGGGGCCTGCGCGGCAGCGGCGGGGTGGCGGGCCGAGGTGTGGTCAAGCTGAATCTTCATGTAAAAAGTGCAAAAAAATGGCTATGGCGCAGGTGGTACCTGCGCAAGCAGCTATTTATTTTGTAGTGCGGCTTATTTCAGCAAACCGGCGCTGCGGGCCGCCGCTTCGATACCTTTGTAGTTGGCGGGCTGGGTGGGGATGAAGCGGGTGGCGCGCTGCAGCTCCAGCACTTCTTTGCCTTCGGGGGTGGCGCTGCTCAGGTCCAGAAAGGCCTTGGCCAGCTTCTCGCGCAGGGCCACCGGCATGTCGGCGTGCACGCTCCAGTTGTAGTCGAAGTACGGCGGGGTGGTGTAGAACACGTGGACCTTGCTGGTGTCGACCTTTTTGTCGGCCACAAACTTGTCCCACACCGAGATGTTGAGCGCGCCCGCGTCCACCTTGCCTGCGGCCACGGCGGCGATGGTGGCATCGTGTGCGCCCGAGAAGGCCACACGTTTCAGGTCTTTGTCGGGGTCTATCTTGGCTTCCAGCAAAAAGCTGCGTGGCATCAGGTGGCCCGAGGTGCTGGACGGTGCGCCGAAGCTCAGGGTGTGGCCCTTCAGGTCGGCCAGGGTTTTGACGGTCGGGTCGGCGGTGATGAAGACCGAGCGGAATTTGGCGTCCTCTTCGCGCTGCACCAGCGGGATGATCTTGCCGCCGGAACGCACATTGGCCTGCACAAAGGTAAAGCCGCCAAACCAGGCCACGTCCACCTGCTTGTTGACCAGCGCCTCCACTGCCGCCGCGTAGTCGCTCACCGGGGTGAACTCGACCTTCATGCCCAGGCGGCCCTCCAGGTACTTGACCAGTGGCGCGGCCTTGCGGGCCAGCTCGGTGGGGGCTTCGTCGGGAATGGCCGTCATGCGCAGCACCTGCTGGGCGCTGGACAGGCCCGCGAAACACAGGATGGCAACGGCCAGGGCGGATTGGAGGAAGGAGCGTTTCATGGGGCGGGTTCCGGGTGG
>NZ_JBDTEM010000417.1:0-1524 GCF_039922535.1 Rhodoferax sp.
CTGGGCCGACAGGCCTGCGGCCACCAGCAGCTTGGGGGTCCAGCTCAGGGCGAAGTAAAAGCTGAACATCAGCAGAAAGAACGCGCTCCAGATTAGCAGCGTAGAGCGCAGGATGGCCGGCGAAAACAGCGACTTGAAACCGCCCACTGGCGCCGCACCGGCCTTGCGGGTGGGCCGCACCGGCAAGCTTGCCAGCACCGGACGTTCCATTTTGCGCAGTAAGGTATTGAGCTTGGCCAGTGCGCCCTGGGGCTGCCTGGCCAGCAAAAAGTCTACCGATTCCGGCAGCAACCACAGCACCACCGGCACCATCAGCAAAGTGGTCAGGCCGCCAAACACAAACACCGAACGCCAGCCGTAGTGCGTCAACAGCACAGCCGCCACCATGCCGCCCAGCGTGGCCCCAATGGGGTAGCCGGTGGCCTGGAAAGCGACGCAGGTGCTGCGCCATTTGTGCGACGAGTATTCGGCCGTGATCACGCCCACGCTGGCCAGCATGCCGCCAATGCCCACGCCGGTCAGCGCACGCAACAGGCCAAGTTGCAGACTGCTCTGTGCCAGGGCCGACAGCAGCATGCCGCAGGTGATCAGCGCCAGACAGACCAGGATGATGGCCTGGCGGCCATAGCGGTCGGCCTGCGGTGCCAGAAACAGCGAGCCCACCGCCATGCCCACCAGCCCGGCGCTGAACAGCACGCCGAGCTGCGCGCCGGTCAATTGCCATTCGGCCGAGATGCTGGAAGCCGTGAAGGCCATCACCAGCACGTCAAACCCGTCCAGCATCACCAGCATCACGCAGATGGCCACCGCCAGCCACTGGAAGCGGCCCATGGCCCCTTCGTCTAGGGATTTTCGAATGTCTTGTTGCATGGTGTCCTTGTTTTCTTCATGGGGCTGCGGTGTTGTGGGGCGATGCACATCGTTTGCAGCGGATTGACGATCAGTATTCTGAATGTTCATTCAGTGTACGGATCGTTGAAGCAATGGGGATCAGCGTTTACCCTAGTGCAGAGGTGTATTGGTGCGTAAAGATGCCAGGGGGTTTTAATGGGTCAAATCATGGCTTTGTGCTGGTCGGGACTGCAGGGGCCGCTATGGAAAGTGTAGTTTTTCTAGGAGGTGGGGTGTTACGACCATCCCTGGCCGGGCTGTGCCCCCGGCAGGGCAGTAACTTTCTTTTGCGTGGCCAAAAGAAAGTCACCAAAGAAAAGGCCACCCCCACTACCTGCGCCCTTCGCTAGCGCTACGGGAACCTGCGGTGCGCGCTTTGGGCGGGGTCTGGCTAAACTCGCTGCGCTCAAACAACGCCAGCCCTGATCCGCCCAAAGCTGTGCTCCTCGGCGCATCTAGAGGGGGACCCCGGGAGCGGGATCAGCCCGGCGATGCCGGGCATCGCGCCTAGGGCGCGAGCTGGGGGTGCAGTGGTGGTGGCTGCGTCTGAGGCGATGCTTCTGTTTTGATAGTGAAAGATAGGAGCACCCCGTGCAGGTTCTACCTGCGCCGGAAGCCAATTTGGCTTGTATT
>NZ_JBDTEM010000418.1:0-6396 GCF_039922535.1 Rhodoferax sp.
TCGTACTGGGCCAGCGCGATGGCGCGGCGGGTTTCTGCCAGCGCCAGGTTGTTGCTGCGGCGGCCCGCATCGAATATCGGCAGAGAGATGCTGGGTGCGAAGCTCCAGGCCTGGCTGCCGCCGGCAAATAAGCCGTCCAGTTCGGCACTGGCCGTACCCCAGCTGCTGGTCAGGGCCACGCGGGGAAAGAAGGCAGCGCGTGCGGCACCGATGTTGGCGTTGCTAGCTTTAAGCTGGTGCTCCGCGGCCAGGATGTCGGGGCGCAATAGCAGCAGATCGGAAGGCAGACCGGCACGCAGTTCCAGCGCCACGCCGGTTGGGCCGGCTGTGGAAGTGAGTTCGCCGGGTGTACCCACCAGCAGCGTGAGCGCATGCATCTGGGTGGCGCGGGCTTGCTGCAGCTGGACGCCCAATGCCTGGGCCTGGGTAAAGAGTGTCTCCACCTGCGTCAAGTTCAGCCGTGAAGTCGAGCCCACCGCCACCCGGCGCTGGAAGATGCGCAGGCTCTCGGCCCGGCTGGTGGTGGTTTGCTGCGCCAGGGCAATGCGCTCGTCGAGTTCGCGCAGGGCCAAGTAGCTGCTGGCCACCTGGGCGACCAGGGCCACGGTGACCGCCTGGCGGGCTGCGTCCGTGGCCAGGTAGTTTTGCAGCGCGGCGTCTTGCAGGCTGCGCACCCGGCCCCAAAAATCGATCTCCCAACTGGCCAGGCCCAACGCTACCTGGTATTGGCTGCCCAGCAGCGGCTTGCCGGTAAAGCTCAGATCCGCAGGAGTGCGCGAGCGGTTGGCACCGGCCTGTGCCGCCAGGCTGGGGTAGGCTTCCGCACGCTGGATGCCATAGGCGGCGCGGGCTTCATCGACCCGCAGCACGGCGGTGCGTAGGTCGCGGTTGTTGGCCAGTGCCTGGGCGATCAGGCCTTGCAGTGCGGGCTCGCTGAAGTAGTCGCGCCAGCCGGTTGCGGCGGCTTGCTCGCCGTCCGGCGAGGTGTCCGGGCCATAGCTGCCCGCGACTGGCAAGGCGGGTGTTGCATACGGCGGCGCCATCGACGCGCAGCCCGCCAGAAGCAAGGCTGCGACCAGCACAGCGCTTTTGCGCAATCTGTGCTTACTATGGTTTTTATAGCTGCCAGCGCAGGTAGATATTGCGCTAGAGGCCTTTTTTTTATAAATCATGGCCTGGCAGCTTTCCGAGCGGATCGGGGCAGACCTGGGTGCCCGCGGTGCCCGCCAGCAGGGCTTCAATATCGTCCAGCGATCCGATCACGGCGCGGTGCCCGGTAGCAGTGACGAAGGCGCAGGCGGCCGCCACCTTCGGCCCCATCGATCCGGCAGGCCAGCTGTGCTGCGCCAATTCTTGCGGTGTGACTTGGCCCAAGGCGCGCTGGCTCGGCTGGCCCCAGTCCAGGTAGACGGCGGCTACATCGGTGGCGATCACCAGGCAGTCGGCTTGGAGTTCGCGCGCCAACAGGGCACTGCATAAGTCCTTGTCGATCACCGCCTCTACACCTTGCAGGCTGTGGCCGTCAGCGCCCCTGGCAACGGGGATGCCGCCGCCACCCGCGGCTATCACCAGTGCGTCGTGTTCCAGCAGCCAGCGGATGGCGTCCAGGCCCAGCACGCGCAGCGGCTGGGGTGAGGCCACCACGCGCCGCATGCTGTCGCCGTCAGCGGCCATCTTCCAGCCCTTGTCGGCGGCCAGCTGCGCCGCCTGGCTGGCGGTGTAGACCGGGCCTATGGGTTTGCTGGGGTGGGTGAAGGCGGGGTCGAGCGGATCCACTTCTACCCGCGTCAGCAGCGTGGTGATGGTGCGGGTGGCGGGCAGCAGGTTGGCCAGCTCCTGCTCTAGCAGGTAGCCGATCATGCCCTCGGTCTCGGCCCCCAATACATCCAGCGGGTAGGTTTCCACAGCTCTGTCCACGGCGGTATAGGCGGCAGACTGCAGCGCCAGCAAGCCCACTTGCGGCCCGTTGCCGTGGGTCAATACCAGTGTGTGTGCGCTGGCAATGCGTGCCAGCTGGGTAGCGGCGCGGCGGATGTTGGCCAACTGGTTGTCGGCACTCAGCGCCTGGCCGCGCCGCAGCAGCGCGTTGCCGCCCAAGGCGACGACGACCTTCATGCCAGCGTGGCCACGAGTACCGCCTTGATGGTGTGCAAGCGGTTTTCAGCTTGGCTGAAAACGATGGAGGCATCGGACTCAAAGACTTCGTCGGTCACCTCGATCTCGCTCAGGCCGTAGCGCTCGTGGATTTGGCGGCCTACCTCGGTGTCTAGGTTGTGGAAAGCGGGCAGGCAGTGCATGAAGCGCGAACGCGGCTTGTGGGTGGCTTGCATCAGCGCGGTGTTGACCTGGTAGGGCAGCAGTTGGTCGATGCGTTTCTTCCACACCTCGTCGGGCTCGCCCATGGAGACCCAGACATCGGTGTAGACAAAGTCGGCCAACGCCACCGCTTTCACCGGGTCGGTCTCCAGCGTGATGCGGGCTCCGGTGGTCAGCGCCAGTTCGCGCATCTGCGCCACCAGCTCTGCCGGTGGCTGCAGCTCTTTGGGGGCGGCGATGCGTACATCCATGCCCATCTGCGTGCCGCCAATCAGCAATGAACAACCCATATTGAAGCGGGCATCGCCCAGGTAGCAAAACGACAGCTCGTGCAGCGGTTTTTCGCCAAATTCCTGCATGGTCAGCAGGTCGGCCAGTACCTGGGTGGGGTGGGCTTCGTCGGTCAGGCCGTTCCACACCGGCACATGGGAGAAACGCGCCAGGTCTTCCACCACGGTTTGGTGAAAGCCCCGGTACTCAATACCGTCGTACATGCGGCCCAGCACCCGGGCCGTGTCCTTCAGCGATTCCTTGTGGCCCATTTGCGAGCCCACAGAGTCGATGTAGGTGACGTGGCCGCCCTGGTCGTGCACCGCCACCTCGAAAGCGCAGCGGGTGCGGGTGGAGGCTTTTTCAAAGATCAACGCGATGTTCTTGCCTTGCAGGCGCGGGTGTTCAGTGCCTGCCGTCTTGGCGCGTTTCAGGTCGGCGGCCAGGTCCAGCAGGTAGCGGATGTCGTCTGGGCTGAAGTCTTGCAGCGTCAGCAGGCTGCGATTGCGTAGGTTGAAGGCCATGGTGTTCTCTTTAAATAGGATCGCGTTCGATCGGGCAAGACATGCAGTGGCTGCCGCCACGCCCGCGCCCCAGCTCGCTGCTGGGCACGGTGATCACTTCCACCCCGGCTTTGCGCAGCAGGGTGTTGGTGTAGGTGTTGCGGTTGTAGGCCATGACCACGCCGGGCGCCAGGGCCAGTAGGTTGTTGCCGTCGTCCCACTGTTCGCGTTCTGCCTCATAGCTGTCGCCACCGGTGGCTACGCTGCGCAGCCGGGGCAGGCCCATCGCTGCAGCAACGACTTCGACAAAGGGCTTGGTCTCGGTACGCACATCTAGCGTTCCATCCGTTTTGCCAGGGCGCAGGCTGTGCACGCGGATGGCATCCACCACGTCGGGGAACAAGGTCACCAGGTCCACATCGCAAAAGCTGAACACCGTATCCAGGTGCATGGCCCCGCGTGACTTGGGCAATTGCGCGGCCAGCACGTGGGTGGCCGCGCCCTGTGCGAACAGGCGCCGGGCCAGCTGGCTGACGCCCTGCGGCGAGCTGCGTTCGCCCATGCCGATCAGCACCACGCCGTGGCCCACCGGCATCACGTCACCACCCTCCAGCGAGGCCAGACCGTGGTCGGCATCCGGGTCGCCCCACCATTCGGTGACGGTGCCTGCAAATACCGGATGGAAGCGGTACACCGCTGTCATCAGCAGCGTCTCCTGGCGGCGGGCCGGCCAGTACATGGGGCTGAGCACCACGCCGGAGCCAATCCAGCAGCTGTTGTCGCGGGTGAATAAAGTGTTAGGCAGCGGCGGCAGCAGCAGGTCGGCGGGGCTGGCGCAACGGGCCAGCAGGCCGTCCATCTCGAACGGCAGTTCGGCCCGGGCCACACCGCCGATCAGGTGCTGGGCCAGCATGGCCGGTGGCAAAGACTCCAGCCAGGGGCGCAGTTGCGCTGCGGTTTCAGCGTCCACAAAATCAGGGCCGAGTTTGCGGTCTAGTAGCCACTTGCGGGCGGAGGGGATGGCGACGGTGTCGGCCAGCAGGTCGTGCAGTTCCAGCACTTCGACGTCGCGCTCAGCCATTGCCGAGGTGAAAGCGTCATGGTCGTTGCGGGCCTGGGCTACCCACAGCACATCGTCAAACAGCAGCTCGTGGCAGTTGGCGGGGGTCAGGCGTTTTTGTGCCAGGCCGGGGCGACAGACCAGCACTTTGCGCAGGCGGCCGACTTCGGAGTGCAGGCCTTTGGAGGGGGTTTTCATAAGAGGTGTCCAGGGTTACAGGCTGAGTTGGCCCATGCTGAGCAGATAGGCGGCGACCACGGCCAGCACCACCAGCAGCGCTAGCACCAGCCATTCCCAGTGTGTGAAAGCTTTCTCGGATCGCTGGCGCTTGGCCACGATGTAAATCACGGCACCCGGCGCGTAGAGCAGTGCGCTGAGCAGCAGATATTTCAGCCCTGCGGCGTACAGCAGCCAGATGCAATACGCCGTGGCCAGCCCGGCGACGCCGATGTCGCTGCGGTGCTGCGCAGTCTGCGGCCCCACGCCGCGCCAAGCCAGCACTACGCCGTAGATGGCGCTGAACAAATAAGGCACCAAAATCATTGCGGTAGACAGCGAGATCAGTGCCAGGTAAGACGCCTTCCAGAACAGCGTCACCAGCAAAAACACCTGCACCATGGCGTTGGTCAGCCACAGTGCATTGGCGGGTACGCCTTTGGGGTTTTGCTTGCCCAACCACGACGGCATGACGCCGCCACCTGCCGGGGTGAACAGCGACTCTGCCGCCAACAGCATCCAGGCCAGAAAGCCACCACCCACTGAAATGATCAACCCCAAGGTGATGGCTACCGCACCCCAGGTGCCTACGGCCTTTTCCAACACACCGGCCATGGACGGGTTCTTGAGCGCCGCCAATTCAGGCTGGGTGGTGATACCCAGCGACAGCAGCGATACCGCCATCAGCAAGACCAGGCACACCAGAAAGCCGATGACCGTGGCACGCCCCACATCTTTGCGGTCGCTCGCACGGGCCGAGTAGACGCTGGCGCCCTCGATGCCGATGAACACCCAGACGGTGACCAGCATGGTGCTCTTCACTTGGTCCAGCACCGAGCCCAGCTTGTCGCTGCCCCAGAAGTCGAGCCGGAAGGTGTCCATCTTGAAAGCCACAGCGACCAAGACGATGAACAGCAGCAGCGGCACCACCTTGGCCAGTGTCACGACGGCATTCAGCACTGCCGCACCCTGTATGCCGCGCAGCACCATCAGGTGGATGACCCATAGCGCGACCGACGCACCCAGCACGGCGGCAGGCGTGTTGCCTTCGCCCAGCACCGGGAAGAAATAGCCCAGCGCGCCAAAGGCGGCCACCAAGTAGCCCACGTTGCCAATCCAGGCACTGATCCAGTAACCCCAGGCCGAGTTGAAGCCCACGTATTCGCCAGACAAAGCACGGGCGTAGGCGTACACGCCGTTGTCTAGCTCCGGCTTGCGCAGCGACAGCATTTGGTACACGCGGGCCAGGGTGAGCATGCCCACACCGGTGATGGTCCAGCCGATCACGATTGCGCCTGCGCCAGCGCCCGCCGCCATGTTCTGCGGCAGGCCGAAGATGCCACTGCCAATGATGGAGCCCACCACCAGGGCCACCAGCAGGCCCAGGCCCAGGGTGCCCGGCGCGTGTGTCGCGACGCGAGGCTGCGAAACCGGGCTTGGTATGACTGCGTTCATGGTGGGCTCTCTCTAGTTGACTAAATACGGGTTGATTCGGCTCCCGTACTAATGTTCTCTAGGTCGCCATGGGGCAGACTGATCTATGTCAAGGTTTCGCGTTGATTCTGAAAGTGCAGTCGCGGATTCAAGAACAAAGTGCACCGATAAAAAACAGGTGGGTCAAGGGCCAGACAGTGTGGCGTTCAACTCGGCGGACGTGGTGTAGCCGCTGCGGCAGAGCGGTTCGGCAAGTGCTTGCGCCACCGCCATGGATTCAACACCGGCCAGCATGTCCACCACGGGCTTGGCCGACAGGCCGGGCACCGCGGTGCTGCCAATGTGCTCAATGCCCAGAAACCGGTGGGGGAACAGCGACAGAAGGCGATCCCGCTCCAGCAGAAAGACTTCCGCCCACGACGGGTCGTAACTGTGTAGCCGCACACGCTCGTGTAGGGCGGCCAGCCAGGACTGTTGTTCGTCCATCAGGGTTGGCAAAGGCGTTAGGGCGTTTTAAAAATGCGGCGCTGTGCACCCACTACGCCCTCACGTGCCCGGCGAAGTTGGGTGCGGCTATGCCGTCACATCCCTAGCGAC
>NZ_JBDTEM010000419.1:0-12282 GCF_039922535.1 Rhodoferax sp.
AATGAAACCAGGTTGCGAAAACTGGCACCTTGTACATCGCGGGAGGTTCCCCAAACGGTATAGCCCTTGGCCAGTAGAAACTGGGCCAGATACCCGCCATCCTGCCCAGCCACACCGCAAATCAATGCTGTTTTACCTTTTAGTAATTCCATGTAAATTTTTTATTTCTGGAGATAAAATCTTAGATAAAATATCATAACCTAGGCACCATCAAAAGTCGATGCAATTTTTACAGCCATCAGATACACCTGGATACATTTTTTGAAATCAATTGATTGCCCAACACTTCTGAAAAATGCAAAAATCGGCCTCCTCAATAATTTCCATTATTATGCCTGTATTCAATACAGGGGAATACCTCAACGAAGCTATTCAATCGGTACTTGAGCAGCAATCCAGCGCAGATTGCGCACTGCCCGATTTTGAATTAATTGTAGTAGACGACCACAGCACCGATCCACTAACGCTTGAAATTTTAAGCGCATTCTCAAATGCGGATCCACGCGTCACCGTACTCAAAAATCAAAGAACAAAAGGCGCGGCCGGCTCCCGCAATACGGGCATTTTAAATTCCAAAGGTGGTTGGATTGGGTTTCTTGATTCAGACGACATATTGACACCCCAATCGCTTATTATCCGCTGGCAACACATTTTAAAAACATCCGGCATTGAATGGATTGGAGCGAAATTTAAACTCTTAAAACCAAAAACCGATGCATCTGGGCATCTGTTCTTTGAAACTGCCAAAAATCTTATGGCAGATATTCCCCCAAATCCCCCGCCTGCCCAGATAAAGCGCCTGCACAAACCGGTTGCGGAATTTTCCAAGAGCTGCATGATTGGTATCATGACCGTGCTTATCAAACGCGAGTTGGTCATCAGCAAGGGTATGTTTAACGAAAAACTACGCCGAGCCGAAGATTATCACCTGTGGTTTCAATGTGCCTTTCAACACGACCTGTGGATGCTGGATGCCGATATTGCCTTTTACCGCATCCATTCAGGTAGTTTGACCCATGGCGATGCACCGAAGTTACTGTATGAAGATGCAATGGTAGAACTACTTCTAAAAGATCCGCAGGGTATGGCGCACAAAAACCTATTACTGCAACGTTTTGATCTGGTCATGCAAGACAATTGCTATTTTTACCGTGACAAAAAACGGTTTGGAATGGCTTTAAGTAACGCCCTACAATGGATTAAAAAACGGCCTGCCAATGTAGGCGCGTGGAAAGAGCTGTTGGCTTGCTGTCTCAGAATCGCCTGAATAGCTTAGTTGTCACAATAAATACCCTCCTCAAGGAACCGTTGATGGGCAAAGAAATTCTGGTCTCGGCTATTGTGTCTACTTACAATTCCGAACGATTTATGCAGCATTGCCTTGAAGATCTGGAACGCCAGACTATTGCGGACCAACTGGAAATAATCGTCATAGACAGTTGCTCTCCTGAAAAGGAAGGCGATATTGTCAAAGCATTTCAAAGCCGCTACGGCAATATTGTGTACCTGCGCACCGACCAGCGAGAAGGGCTTTACACCGCCTGGAACCGCGCTATCGCGATGGCCAAAGGCAAGTATTTGACCAATGCCAATACGGACGACCGCCACCATCCCAGTTCTTTTGAGAAACTGGTAAAACAACTGGAGGCCGCGCCCGAATGTGTGTTGGCCTACCACGACCAACTGACCAGTACGATTGAAAACGAAACTTTTGAAGCCTGTGCCGCCCGCAACACACGGCGTTTCAAATTGCCTGATTTCTCGCACGAAACCCTGATTCTGGGCTGCTTGACGGGCTCGCAGCCGATGTGGCGCAGAAGCGTACATGCGGAGCATGGCGTTTTTAGCGAGAAATACCGGGTGGCCGCAGATTATGAGTTTTGGCTGCGTATTGCACAGACGCATCCATTCATTCATATTGCCGAGCCTTTAGGGTTGTTTTACGATTCACCCGACACCTTATCGGGTGCCAATAACCGGTTTTCGGTGGACAAAGAAACCATGGATATCCAGCTGGCGTATGTGGACCGCGCTCCCTGGAATAAAAACCCGCAAAACCGCTCCCGCTTGGCACAGACGGTATTCAGTATTGGTTACCACTATGTGGAGAAGCTCCAAGATCTGACCAAAGCCAAGCTATTTCTGTGGGAAGCGTGGAAGCTGGACGTCACCAACCTGAGTCTGGCCAAGACCTTCATCCTGCGCGGCGTTTTCAAGAGCCAACGCGGTCTGAAGGCTTGAAAAAGCGGCCCCGGTGGACTCACAACTGCCGTAGTTGCTCTACCGTTTGCTGCAGATCCTGCGCCCAGGTGCGGCGGTCGCGGCCGGCGGGGCGTTCGGGGGTGCCAAAGTGCACTTCCGCCCCCAGCGTGGTGGCCCCCAGCGTGCGCCACAGCGAGCCCAGCAGCGTTTCATCGCCCACAAAACTGGGCGCAAAGTGCAAAGCCCCCGTGCGTACGTCCACAAAACGCAAGGCCAGCGGCAGCACCGGCACATTGGCCGAGATCGCGGCTTGCAACAGGTTGGCGTGGAAAGGCAGTATGGCGCGGCCGTCACCGGTGGTGCCTTCGGGGAACACGGCCAGCACGTCACCTGCCCGCAGGCGCTCGGTCATGTGGTGGACCACGCGCATCGCGTCGCGGCGGGACTCGCGCTCGATATAGAGCGTGCCCGCGCCGGTGGCCAGGGTGCCGACGACGGGCCAGTGTTTGACATCTGATTTCGACACAAACCGGCAGTAGCCCGCCGCGTGGATGACGGCAATGTCCAGCCACGAGATGTGGTTGGCCACCAGCAGCAAGGGGCCTTGGGCCGGAGGCGGCGTGCCCTGCACCCGCAGCGTGATGCCGAACACCTGCAGCACCTGCAGCGACCAGGCCTGCACCCGCTGGCCGCGCTCTGCATCGTTCATCTGGGGAAAGTGGCGGCGGATGGTCCAACAGCCGACGGCGATGTGCCACACCAGGTGCAGCATTTTGGCCAGGACGCGAAAGAGACGCATAAAAATGTATAAGAAATAGGCCGCTAGCGCAGACAGCACCTGCGCAAGCAGCTATCTATTTGATAGTTAAACCGCAACGGCCTCGAACGCAACGTGCCCGGCCACCACAGCGCAGCGCACCCGGCCGGGCAGCTCGTAGCCTGAAAACGGGGTGTGTTTGCCCTGGCTACGCAAGGTGTCGGCCGCGACCGTCCAGCGGGCGGCGGGGTCGTAGACGCAAACATCGGCCACACCGCCGACCACCAATTGGCCCACGCTGGCCTGCAAAGTGCCCAGGCTGGTGCCCAGTACGGCGGCAGGGGCGCTGGTCACGGTGGCCAGGGCGCGGTGCAGGGGCACCTTATCGTCTTCGCTCCACTTCAAGGCCATGCTGAGCAGCAGCTCCAGGCCGGTCGCACCGGGCTCGGCTTCGGCAAACGGCAGGGCTTTGGCATCGGCCTCGACCGGCGTGTGGTCGGACACCAACGCGTCGATGGTGCCGTCGGCCAATCCCGCGCGCAGGGCATCGCGGTCGCGTTGCTGGCGCAGCGGCGGGGTCAGGCGGGCGCGGCTGTCGAAGTAGCCGATGTCGATGTCGGTGAGGTGCAGCGAATTGATGCTGACATCGCAGGTGACGCGCAGGCCGTCTTTTTTGGCCTGGCGTACCAGGGCGATGCCCGCTGCACTGCTGATGCGGCACAGGTGGACGCGGGCACCGGTGGTTTTCAGCAGCTCGAAAATGGTGTGCAGCGCAATGGTTTCGGCGGCCACCGGCACGCCGCCCAGGCCCATGCGGGTGGCCAACGGGCCGCTGGCGGCCACGCCTTTGCCCAGGTGCAGCTCTTGCGGGCGTAGCCAGACCGGGTAGTCAAACGTGGCGGCATATTGCAGCGCGCGTTGCAGCACCTGGGTGTTGCCCAAGGGCACCTCGGCCTGGCCGAAGCCGATGCAGCCTGCGCCGGTGAGTTCGACCATCTCGGTCAGCACCTCGCCTTGCAGGCCCCGGGTGAGCGCGCCCAGCGGAAACAGGCGCGCCTGGTGGTTCTTTTTGGCGCGGAATTTCAGCATTTGCACCAGGCCGGGCTCGTCCAGCACGGGGTCGGTGTCGGGCGGGCAGACCAGGCTGGTCACGCCACCGGCAGCGGCGGCCGCCATTTCGGATTCCATCATGCCTTCGTGCTCGTAGCCGGGCTCACGCAGGCGGGCGCACAGATCCACCAGGCCGGGCAGCACGATGCAGCCGCTGGCATCGACCACGCGGTCGGGCGTGAAGTCGGGCACGTCGCGGCCGATGGCGATGATGCGGCCGGTGGCGATGGCGATGGGGCCGGTGGTGTCCAGGCCACTGGCGGGGTCGATGATGCGACCGTGCTGGATCAGGGTTTTCATATTTTTGAACCAAATAGGGCTCTGGCGCAGGTAGTTCCTGCGCCAGCAGCTATGAATTGAATAGCAAACACGGTCAAGCCTCATTCCCGGCGACGATGCCCATGACGGCCATGCGCACGGCGATGCCGAAGGTCACCTGCGGCAGGATCACGGCCTGCTTGCCGTCCACCACGGCGGAGTCGATCTCCACGCCACGGTTGATGGGGCCGGGGTGCATCACGATGGCATCGGACTTGGCCAGGGCGAGTTTCTCGGGGGTCAGGCCAAAGCTGCGGAAATACTCCTGACTGGATGGCAGCAGCGCGCCGCTCATGCGCTCGTTTTGCAGGCGCAGCATGATGACTACGTCGCAGTCTTTGATGCCCTCTTCCAACGTGTGGCAGACGCGCACGCCCATCTGCGCCATGTCGGCAGGCACCAGGGTTTTGGGGCCGACCACACGCACTTCGGCGCAGCCCAGCGTGGTCAGTGCATGGATGTCGGAGCGGGCCACGCGCGAGTGCAGCACATCGCCCACGATGGCCACGGTGAGGTTGCTGAAGTCTTTTTTGTAGTGCCGGATGGTGTACATGTCCAGCAGGCCCTGCGTGGGGTGTGCGTGACGGCCGTCACCGGCGTTCACCACATGGACGTGGGGCGCGACGTGCTGGGCAATCAAATAGGGCGCACCGGATTCGCTGTGCCGCACCACAAAGATGTCGGCCGCCATGGCGCTCAGGTTGGCAATGGTGTCCAGCAGCGATTCGCCCTTGGCGGCGCTGGAGCGGGCGATGTCGAGGTTGATCACGTCGGCGCTCAGGCGCTTGGCCGCGATGTCGAAGGTGGTGCGGGTGCGGGTGGAGTTCTCGAAGAATAAGTTGAACACGCTTTTGCCGCGCAGCAGTGGCACTTTTTTGACCTCGCGGTCGTTCACGCTGACGAAGTTGGCGGCGGTGTCCAGAATTTGCGTCAGGATGTCTTTGGGCAGGCCCTCAGTAGACAGCAGGTGGACCAGCTCGCCGTGCTTATTGAGTTGGGGGTTGTTGCGTTTGTAGAGCATGTGGTTAGCCTTCTACGTTGAAACTGAAGGCCCCGGTTGGACTGCGTGCCAATTCCAGCTTCTGGCTGGCGGGCAGGGCCACGCGGGCGGCGGCAAAGTCGGGCTGGATCGGCAACTGGCGCCCGCTCCGGTCGACCAGCACCGCCAGTTTGACGGCAGACGGGCGGCCGAAGTCGAACAATTCGTTGACCACGGCGCGGATGGTGCGGCCGGTGTAGAGCACGTCGTCCAGCAGGATGATTTCAGCCCCGTTCACGTCGAAGTCCAGCGCGGTTTGCCCGCCGCTGCCCGAGACCATGCCGCGCTGCGAGAAGTCGTCGCGGTGCATGGCCGAGGAGATCACGCCGGGTTTGCCGGGCAGTTGCAGGTCGGCCTGCAGGCGCTCGGCCAGCCAGGCCCCGCCAGAGGTGATGCCGACCAGACGGGTGTCGGCATGCAACATGCTTTTGACGCCTTTTAATAATTCCAAGTACAACGCCTCGGCGTTCAGAAAAAGTGCCCCCACGCTTGTCGCTTCGCGTACTACGCTGCCCCCCGTGGGGACCTTCCCGCCTTGGGGCGGCCCTGCGTCGTTCAATGTGCTCACGGGATACTCCTCAAAAATTGTTCCAGGATGATGCAGGCCGCTGCGGCATCGGCATCTTTTGCGCCCATCTCTAGCGCTTCTGTAGTGCTATAGCGCTCATCTACCTCGAAAACCGGCAGATTGAAGCGACCGCGCAACTGGCGGGCAAACTTTTGCGCACGGCGGGTGTTGTCGTGGGCTGCGCCGTCAGGGTGGAACGGTACGCCGATGACGATGGCATCAGGCTGCCATTCCTTGACGCAGGCAGTAATCGGGACAAACCGGGCATCGCCTTCGGCTTTGATGGTGCCCTGCGGCGTGGCGGTGCGGGTCAAGCGGTTGCCCACCGCCACGCCCGTGCGTTTTTGGCCATAGTCAAAGGCCAGGAAGGATTGCAGATTTACGGGGACGGCAACTGGGTCCGTCATGCGTGGCCCGCTTCGGGCGAGAGCATCCACGATTGCAGGCCCAGCAGCAGCAAGGCCTGGTCGTAGCGCTCGGCAACCGGAGTGTCGAAAATCACCCCCAGGTCGGCCTCTACCGTCAGCCAGCTGTTTTCGCCCAGTTCGGCTTCCAGCTGGCCCTCGCCCCAGGCCGAATAACCCAGGGACACCAGCACCCGGCGGGGCCCAGCGCCGGTGGAAAGGGCTTCCAGCACGTCTTTAGAGGTGGTCATCTCCAGTCCGCCGGGGATGGCCATGGTGGAGGCGTAAACGGATTCCGTAGGGTCGATATCGCTGCTGATAAAGGCCTCGTGCAGCACAAAACCGCGCTCGGTTTGCACCGGACCGCCCCGGAACACCGGGCTTTCACTCAGGTCGGCGCGGCGCAGCGGCAGCTCGACCTTGTCAAACAGGCTTTTCAGGCTGATGTCGCTGGGTTTGTTGATCACCAGGCCCATGGCACCGCGCGGGCTGTGTTCACACAGATAGACCACGCTTTTGGCGAAGGCTTCGTCCTCCAGACCGGGCATCGCAATCAAAAAGTGATGCGTCAGGTTCATGGAGGCAGTGTCGGTGGTCATCCGGCAATTTTAAGGGGTCTAAGAGCACAGATTGACCGGGGATGTAAAGAGACAAATTCGACGGTATTTGATCGAATGTCGAATTTGGACAAGTGTTTGTCTGCAAGGCGCAAGGTGACACACGGGTGACATCCAACAATGCACTTAGATTCATTGGACCCCCCACGAGAACCACATGCGCGGCCAAAACTACTCCCTCTGGAGCCTGCTCAAGCACGGCTTTAAAAACCACCAAACCTGGGAACCCGCCTGGGAACGGGTGGCCTTGAAACCTTCCTACGACGTGGTCATCGTCGGCGGTGGCGGGCATGGCCTGGCCACGGCCTACTACCTCGCCAAAAACCACCCCGAGGTGGGCAAGATCGCGGTGCTGGAAAAAGGCTACCTGGGCGGCGGTAACACGGCGCGCAACACCACCATCGTGCGCTCCAACTACCTGTGGGACGAGTCCGCCGCCATTTACGAGCATTCGCTCAAATTGTGGGAAGGCCTGACCGAAGACCTGAACTTCAACGTGATGTTCAGCCAGCGCGGCGTGTTCAACCTGGGCCACACCCTGCAAGACATGCGCGACATCGAACGCCGGGTTAACGCCAATGCCCTACAAGGCGTGGATGCCCATGTGCTCAACGCGCAAGAAGTCAAAGAAAAAATCCCCCAGCTCGACTGCAGCCGCAGCCGCCGCTTCCCGGTGCTGGGTGCCAGTTGGCAGCCCCGTGCGGGTGTGGCCCACCACGATGCCGTGGCCCGGGGCTTTGCCCGCGCCGCCAGCCGCCTGGGCGTGGACCTGATCGAGGGCTGCGAAGTCACCGGCATGGACATCCAAAACGGCCAGATTCGCGGCCTGCAAACCAACCTGGGCGCCATCAAGACCGAGCGCGTAGGTTGCGTAGCCGCAGGCCACTCGTCGGTGCTGGCCAAGATGGCCGGGCTGCGCATGCCGCTGGAAAGCCACCCGCTGCAGGCCTTTGTGTCCGAATCCATGCAGCGCGTGATCGACACCGTGATCATGTCCAACGCGGTACACGGCTATCTCAGCCAGTCCGACAAGGGCGAACTGGTGATTGGTGCCGGTATCGACAGCTACCTGGGCTACGGCCAGCGCGGCAGCCCGCACGTGATCGAACACACCGCCGCCGCCATCATCGAGCTGTTCCCCCAATTCTCGCGTGTGCGCATGAACCGCCAGTGGGGCGGCATTGTGGACGTGACCCCAGATGCCTGCCCCATCATCTCCAAGACCGCTGTGCAAGGCCTGTTTTTCAACTGCGGTTGGGGCACCGGCGGTTTCAAGGCCACGCCGGGGTCCGGCCATGTGTTTGCCGACATGCTGGCCAAGGGCGAAGCCGGCCCGCTGTCCAAAGCCTTCTCGGTAGACCGCTTCCATACCGGCCATTTGATCGACGAACACGGCGCCGCTGGCGTCGCCCACTGAGCGAAACGACCATGTTTTTATTGCACTGCCCCCATTGCGGCGAATTGCGGGACGAAGAAGAGTTCAGCAACGCCGGTGAAGCCTATATCCCCCGCCCTGCCAAGCCCGAAGAAGTGGACGATGCCACCTGGGGCGACTACGTTTTCATGCGCCGCAACACCAAAGGCTGGTTTTGGGAGCAATGGCAGCACACGGCCGCCTGCCGCAAGGTGTTTGCCGTGAAGCGCAACACCGCCACCTACGAAATTGCCGGCAGCTGGACGCTGGCCGAAGGCAAAGCACTGTTTCTGGCCGACTTGGCCAAGGAGAAATCGGAATGAGCGCCGCGCAGAACCGCTTCAAGCAAGCTCGCACCGCAGTGCACCGCACGGAGGTTTCCCAATGACTGGCACCCGCGTACCCCAAACCACCGCGCGCATCGACACCACGCGCACGGTCAAGTTCACCTTTGATGGCCGCGAATTCACCGGCCATCCCGGCGACACGCTGGCATCGGCCCTGCTGGCCCACGGCGTGCGCCGCATGGCCCGCAGCTTCAAATATGGCCGTCCACGCGGCATCATCGGCGCGGGTGCGGAAGAACCCAATTCGCTGGTGCAAATGGGCGTAGGCGCACTCACCACACCGAACGTCAAAGCCACCCAGGCCGAGATGTACGACGGCCTGAGCGCCCGTTCTACCTCGGGCTGGCCATCGCTGGACTTTGATTTGAAGTCGGTGCTGGGCCAGGGCTCGCGCTTCATGCCTGCAGGTTTCTACAGCAAGACCTTCAAATGGCCGCAAAAGCTGTGGCCGCTGTACGAAACCGTGATACGCAAGTTCGCCGGTTTTGGCGATGCGCCGACCGAACCCGATCCCGAAAAGTACGACCACCTGCACCACCACGTCGATGTGCTGGTGGTGGGTGGCGGTGCCTGTGGCCTGCTGGCCGCGCTGCAAGCCGGTCGCGCCGGGCTCAAGACCCTGCTGGTAGACGAGCAAAACGAATTGGGCGGCTGGTTGCTGTCCGACCCCAGTGCGCAGATTGATGGCCGTAGCAGCGATGCCTACATCCGCTCGGTGCAAGCCGCTCTGGCCGATATGCCGCATGTGACCGTGCTGCCCCGCACCACCGCATTCGGCATGTACGAGCAAAACCTGGTGCAAGCCGTGGAGCTGGTGCAAGACCACATTGCCCCGGCCCAGCGCCAGGCCCATCTGCCACGCCACCGCATGCACAAGATCCGCGCCCACCACGTGGTGCTGGCCACCGGTGCCATCGAACGCCCCCTGGTATTTGGCAACAACGACCTGCCCGGTGTGATGACCGTGTCGGCGGGCCAAACCTTTCTGGTGCGCTACGGCGTGCGCGTGGGCCAACGCATCGTCATCTGCGGCACCAGCGACCTGGTCCATGACTGCGCCGAAGTGCTGGCCAAAGCCGGTGCCACCGTCACCGTGGCCGATGTGCGCCACGGCGCGGTCGCCCGCAACAGCAGCTACACCGTCATGGCGGGCCACGGCATCGCCGAAGTCACCGGCGGCAGCGAAGTCAAGGGCGTACGCCTAGTGCCCCTGCATGCGGTGAAAGACGAAGTGGCAGGTACCGGCACACACATCGCCTGCGACGTGGTGTTGAGCTCGGGCGGCTTGTCGCCCACCGTACATTTGTTCTGCCACGACGGCAGCCGCCCCACCTGGGATGAAGCCGTGGCCGCTTTTGTAGTGCCACGCACGGGCCGCAAAGGTGTGGCTTGCGTGGGTTCGGTAACCGGCGCGTTCGAGCTGTCCGACGCGCTGGCGCAAACCACCCATGCCATGCAAGAGGTTTTGGCAAGCTGCGGCAAACGCGAATCGCTGCAAACACCCGCCTGCATCCAGCCTAAGCGCCTGCCAGCCCGCCCCATGTTCCGCCTGCCCGACGGCAAGCAAGAAGGCGCAGGGGCCAAGGCTTTTGTGGACTACCAAAACGACGTCAGCGCCGCCGACATCGAGCTGGCGGTGCGCGAGAACTACCACTCCATCGAGCACGTCAAGCGCTACACCGCACTGGGCTTCGGCACCGACCAGGGCAAGCTATCCAACGTGAATGGCTTCGTCATCACCGCCCGCGCCCTGAAGCGCCCGGTAAACCAGGTCGGCACCACCACCTACCGCCCCGCCTACACCCCGGTGAGCCTAGGTGCGTTGGCGGGCACCATGACCGAAGAGCTGTTTGACCCGAACCGCTACAGCGCTATCCACGCCTCCCACGTGGCACGCAACGCGGCGCTGGAGCCGGTAGGCCAATGGCAGCGGCCCTGGTACTTTGCCAAGCCCGGTGAAGACCTGCACGCCGCCGTGAACCGCGAATGCCTGGCCGCCCGCAACGGCGTGGCGGTGATGGACGCATCCACCCTGGGCAAAATCCAGATCGACGGCCCGGATGCCCGCGAATTCTTGAACCGCATCTACGCCAACGCCTGGACCCAGTTGGCTGTGGGCAAGTGCCGCTACGGCCTGATGCTGGACGAAAACGGCATGGTGATGGACGACGGCGTGACCGCCTGCATCCACCCCACGCAGTTCTACATGACCACCACCACCGGCGGCGCAGCCCGTGTGCTGAACTGGCTGGAGCGCTGGCACCAGACCGAATGGCCCGAACTCAAGGTATGGATGACCTCGGTGACCGACCACTGGTCCACCGTGGCCCTGGTCGGCCCCAAGGCGCGCGCCGTGCTGGCCAAGCTGTGCCCCGACATCGACCTGTCGCCCGAGAACTTCAAGTTCATGGACTGGCGCGCAGGCACAGTGCAAGGCCTGCCGACACGGGTGTTCCGCATCAGCTTCTCGGGTGAAGTGTCTTATGAGTTGAACGTGGAGTCCGGCTACGGCCACGCCCTGTGGGAGGCTGTGATGGCCGCCGGTGCCGAGTTCGACATCACGCCCTACGGCACGGAAACCATGCACGTACTGCGAGCGGAGAAGGGCTTCATCATCGTCGGCCAGGACACCGACGGTTCCATGAGCCCGATGGACCTGGACATGGCCTGGGCCGTGGGCATGAAGAAGCCGTTCAGCTTCCTGGGAAAACGCTCGCTGGCCCGTAGCGACACGGCCCGTGAAGGCCGCAAGCAACTCGTCGGTCTGCTGACCGACGACCCGGCTGCCGTGCTGATCGAAGGCGCGCAAATCATGGAAAGCGCCACGGTAGGCACCAGCAACAAGATGCTGGGCCACGTGACTTCCAGCTACCACAGCGCCTTTTTGGGCCGTTCCATCGCCATGGCGGTGGTGGCCGGTGGCCTGCAACGCAAGGAGCAAACCCTGTACGTGCATGCCCACGGCAAGGTGACCCCGGTGAAGGTAGGCGGCAGCGTGTTTGTCGATGTGAAAGGTGACCGTCAAAATGTCTAAAGATTTGAACGCGATGCTGGAATCCCCCCTGCACGCCTTTGACTTACCCGCCCGCGTGGCCACCCCCACCGCCCAGAACCGGGTGGTGCTGAGTGAACTGGGCAACATGGGCTACATCGTGCTGCGCGGCAAAGCCGATGACGAGGCCTTCATGCAGGCCGTGGCCGGTGTGCTGGGCCAGGCCCTGCCGACCCAGCCAATGACCGTGCTGTCCACCGCTGCCGGTGTCGTGCTGTGGGTGTCCCCCGACGAATGGCTGCTGGTGTGCAAACGCTCCACCCGCGACAGCCTGCTGGCCGCACTGACCGCCGCGGTGCAAGACCTGTTCGCCCAGGTGGTGGACAACAGCGGCGGTCTGACCGCCATGCGCCTGAGCGGCCCTGACCACATGCTGCTACTGCGCCAGATGGGGCCGTACGACTACGAGAGCCTGGCTGTGGGCCGTTGCGCCAGCACTGTGGTATCCAAAACC
>NZ_JBDTEM010000420.1:0-3398 GCF_039922535.1 Rhodoferax sp.
GTGGCCAGCGGCAGTACACCCAGGATCACACTGGCATGCACGGCCTCTACATGGCGCATGGCAATGGAGGTGAGCAGGGGGAAGCCAAACACCACACCGGCCATGGTCAACAGCAGCGGCACCCAGTCTTGCCGCTGCGGCCAGGGCGCGCGGGTGGCCGCCAAAAACAGCGCCGACAGCAGGCCCGCCACACTGGCCCGGCCCATGGCCAGAAACACCCCGGACATCTGCGGTAGCGCGGGCGTGCCCACGGCCAGGCGCGTCATCGGCAGGGTCAGGGCAAAAATGCCCACCCCCAGCAGGCCCAGCCACAGGCCACGGCGTTCGGCGCTGCTGTGCGAGGCGGGCGGCACGGGGAGGGTGGCGGTGTGGGTGGTCATGGTAGGGACTGGAACGAAGTGGGCATTCAATGTAGTTCCAATACCAACACACTAGCAGTACACTTTGCCCAATCAGTTTGTGCACTGTATTGCCCCTAAAGCCAGCACACAGGAGCCGCCACCATGTTGATGAAGACCGCCGACCAGACGCTCACCGAGCAGTTGGCCAGCCATTTCGCCGAGCGCATCCGCAGCCGCTTGCTGGCCGCGGGCGCACGCCTGCCCTCGGTGCGCCAGTGCGCGCAGCAGCAACAGGTCAGCGCTTCCACCGTGGTGGCGGCCTACGACCGTCTGCTGGCGCTGGGCCTGGTGGAGGCCCGAAAGAACCGTGGTTTTTATGTACGAGAAATGGCTCCAGCGCAGGATTTGTATGCGCGAGAAGCTACACAATCCATAGCAAGCCCGCCGCGCCGCCCGATCGACGCCACCGCCCTGATGCGCGGCATGTTCCAGGGCGACAGCGACATTCCCCAGCCCGGCATGGGCGTGCTGCCGCCCGACTGGCTGGCCAACAACTTCATGCCTGCCGCGGTGCGCCGGGTGGCGGCGGGCACGGCAGACTTTTCGCGCCGCTACGGCGACCCGGCGGGCGACCTGGGCCTGCGCCAAAGCCTGTCCAAAAAGCTGCTCGGCCTGCACATACCGGCCACGCCCGAGCAGATCATCACCACCGTGGGGGCCACCCACGCGCTGGACATTGCCAGCCGCACCCTGCTGCGTGCTGGCGACTATGTGATGGTCGAAGAACCTGGCTGGGCGGTGGAATTCGCCCGGCTGGAGGCCATGGGCATGCGCATCCTGCCGGTGCCACGCCATGCCGACGGGCCGGACCTGGAGGTGATGGCCCGCTACTGCCAGGCGCACAGCCCGAAGCTGTTTGTGAGCGTGAGCGTGCTGCACAACCCTACCGGTTTTTGCCTCACCCCTGGCAGCGCGCACCGGGTCCTGACCCTGGCCAACGCCCATGATTTCTACATCGTGGAAGACGACACCTACAGCCACCTGGCCCCCGAGCATGCCACCCGGCTGTGCGTGCTGGACGGCCTGCAGCGCACCCTGTACGCCAGCGGTTTCTCCAAGATATTGGCTCCCGGCTGGCGCGTGGGCTATCTGGCCGCGCCCACTGCGCTGGTGGAACGCCTCACCAACACCAAGCTGCTGGCCACGCTGACCACCCCGTCGCTGCTGGAAAAAGCCCTGGCCTGGTGCATCGACCAGGGCCAGTTGCGCCGACATTCCGAAGGCGTGCGCGCCCGCCTCGACCAGGCCCGTACCCGCAGCACCAAGCTGGCACTGGCGGCGGGCTGCACGTTTGCGTCCGAGCCCGCCGGCCTGTTCGGCTGGGTGGAAACCGGCGTGGACACCGACGCGCTGGCCCAGCGCATGCTGGACCACGGCACCATGCTGGCCCCCGGTGCCCTGTTCCACGCCAACCGCCAGCCCAGCAGCCTGATGCGTATCAATTTCGCGAACACCCAGGACGCGGCGTTCTGGAAGGTGTTTGCGCGGGTGCGCGACAGCATGCCGTGAACGTCGGCATGGCTGAGGCTACTATTATTTAAATAGCTGCCAGCGCAAGTGCTACATGCGCTGGCGGTCTAAAAGGTATCAAATATTGGTGGGCTGGCCCACCAGGGTGCGCAGCAACGCTCGGTTGATTTCTTCCAGCCCCATGCCATGCTCGTGGCACAGGGCGCGGATGGCGGCACCGTTGTCGGTCTCCAGGGCGGTGGCGATGTGCAGTAGCGGCGCGTAGGGGCCGCTGTTGCGCACGGTGGCGTTGTAGATGCGGCTGCTTAAAGGGACGCGGTGCAGGGCGCTGCCCAGGGGTTCGCCCATCAGCACGTCGATTTGCGAGAACAGGCCACAGAGGTAGATTTCGCGGGCAAGCTGGTGCTCGGCGCCGGAATCCATCAGGTTTTCCATCAGCCGGGCGCGCAGCACCATGGCGGCCTTGACCGGCAGCAGGTTGGGGTCGCGCGAGGCCTGCGGCAGTTGTTCGACCAGCCAACGTTTGAGCGTGGTGGTGCCCAGCAGCATCAGACCGTGGCGCAGGGATTCGACTTCGTTGCGCAAGCCCACGGCGGCCGAGTTGGCGTAGGCCAGGAAGCGGAAGGTCAGGATGGGCTCCATGCCCAGCAGGGCCTCGATTTTTTCCACCGAAACGTCGTCGTCCACCGCTTGCACCAGTTGCACCATGGCCCGGTAGTCGGGCGCAGTGGCCTGGCGCTGCAGGGCGTGCAGGATGTCTTCGTCGGGCCAGCCCAGCAAGGCGCTGGCGTGCTGCTGGTCCAGGCAGTGTTCCATCAGCAGACGGCTGGCAACACCCTCGTAGAGCATGCCGGGTTGCACCGGGCTGGCCCCGCCCGGCGTACCTGAACGGGCGCGGGCGGCGGCCTGCAGGCCGGCCAACGCGGCCTGCGGCGGCAAGCGCAGCAGGCGGGTAAAAAAGCAGGCGGCCAGCTCGGGGCTGGGGGGCTGGTCGGATTCGGCCCGCCAGACCAAGCGCAGGCCGCGTTGGTAGGCGCGCTGCACCCGCTGCGGCATGGCGTGGCTGCCCATCCATTCGCTGCGGACTTCAATCCAGTACGGGGCCCGGTTGGGGAAGGCGGTGGGAGCCGGTGCGTTATCCAGCAGATCGCGCAGCAGCGCAGGCGACTTGACCGAGAGCAGCAGCGGTGGCGCGCTGGGTTTGCCTTGGTCGTGCAGAGCGCCCAGCAGGCGCTCGGCATCGATGCTGGCATCGGCCCGGCCTTCGATGAACAACTGCACCGCCGCCAGGCTGCGCGCCGCGTTCCACAGCGGGCGGTAGCCCAGCGTGATGCTGCCAAGGACAGAGGTGGCCATAGCGGACGGGTGGAGTAGGCGGGCTTAGCTGATGAAGTTGAACAACGATAGCTTCTGGATCGAGGCGTAGGATTTCAGCGCGGCCTGGTAGGCGGTTTGCTGGTTACTCTGGTCGGCCGCGGCGGCAATCATGTCGATGTCTTCGGCGTTGGACTTGTCGGTCTTGGCCTG
>NZ_JBDTEM010000421.1:0-2094 GCF_039922535.1 Rhodoferax sp.
TGACCGGGATTGATACAGCGGTAGCGCAGGTGGCCATGCGCGAAAGCGACCGCCTGGCCGCACAGGCCGTGGTGGCACAGCGGATGAGCGAATTCGACGCGGCGCAACTGCGCCTGCAACGCTCGCAGATCCTGGCCCGCGAAGGCGCGTCGTCCGAGCAAGAGCTGGACGATGACCGCGCCCGGGTGCGCAGCGTGCAAGCCGCTGTGGATGCCGCCCGCGCCCAGGTTGCCGCCGCCAGTGCCGCCATAGCTGCAGCCCAAACCCAGGTGACTGCCGCCCGCTCTGCCGTGCTGGCAGCCAACGCCACCGTGGTCCGCATCCAAGCCGATATGGACGACAGCGCCTTGACGGCACCCCGTGCTGGCCGGGTGCAGTACCGCATCGCCCAGCCCGGGGAGGTCGTCGCTGCCGGCGGCAAAGTACTCAGCCTGGTGGACCTGTCCGATGTGTACATGACCTTCTTTGTTCCCGAGGCCAGCGCCGGCCGGCTGGCATTGGGCAGCGAAGTGCATTTGGTGCTGGATGCCGCACCGCAGTATGTGATTCCGAGCAAGGTATCGTTTGTAGCCAGCACCGCCCAGTTCACCCCGAAAACGGTGGAAACCGCCAGTGAACGGCAAAAGCTGATGTTCCGCGTCAAAGCACAAATCGACCCTGCTTTGCTGAGAAAGTACCTGCAGCAAGTGAAGACCGGTGTACCGGGCATGGCCTGGGTCAAAACCGATCCGCAAAGCGTGTGGCCTGCGGAGTTGGCCATCAAGGTACCGCAGTGACCGAGGCCCCCGTTGCGCGCCTGGCAAGCGTTCATTTGCACTATGGCAAAACACCGGCACTGATCGACATCACGCTGGAGCTTCCCGCTGGGTGCATGGTGGGTCTGATCGGGCCAGACGGCGTGGGCAAATCCAGCCTGCTATCTTTGCTGGCCGGTGCCCGGGCAGTACAGCAGGGCCAGGTACAGGTACTGGATGGCGACATGGCCAGCACAGCGCACCGCAACAGCGTCTGCCCGCGTATTGCCTACATGCCCCAGGGTTTGGGCAAAAACCTCTACCCGACCTTGTCGGTGGAGGAAAACCTGCAGTTCTTCGGCCGCCTGTTCGGCCACAACGCTGGCGAGCGCCGCAGGCGCATCGACAGCCTGACGCGCAGCACCGGCCTGCAAGCATTTCTACCACGGCCAGCGGGCAAGCTGTCTGGTGGCATGAAGCAGAAACTGGGGCTGTGCTGTGCGCTGATCCACGACCCCGACCTGCTGATTCTGGACGAGCCCACCACGGGTGTGGACCCGTTATCGCGCCGGCAGTTTTGGGACCTGATTGACGGCATCCGTAGCGACCGCCCTGGCATGAGCGTGGTGGTGGCCACGGCCTACATGGAAGAAGCCGACCGCTTCGACTGGCTGGTAGCGATGGACGCCGGCCGGATACTGGCCCAAGGCACGCCCGCCGAACTGCGTGCGCGCACCGGCACCGACACACTGGAAGCGGCCTTTATCGCCCTCTTGCCTGAGGCCCAGCGGCACGACCACCATGCCATCCACGTGCCGCCGCTGGTGGAAACAACCCGGCCCGAGATCGCCATCGAAGCCCAGGGTTTGAGCATGCGCTTCGGCGACTTTCTGGCCGTAGACCGGGTGAACTTCCGCATCCGGCGCGGGGAGATTTTTGGCTTCTTGGGGTCGAACGGCTGCGGCAAATCCACCACCATGAAAATGCTGACCGGCCTGCTGCCTGCCACCGAGGGGCAGGCCTTGCTGTTTGGCAACCAGGTGAACCCCAAGGACATCGAAACCCGCAGGCGCGTGGGCTATATGTCACAGGCGTTCTCGCTGTATGGCGAGCTGACGGTGCAGCAAAACCTGGTGCTGCATGCGCGTTTGTTCCAGGTGGCCGAGGCCGAGATTCCCGAGCGCGTGGATGCCATGGTGCAGCGCTTCAATCTGCGCGAGGTAATGAACAGCCTGCCGGAGAGCCTGCCGCTGGGCATACGCCAGCGCCTGTCGCTGGCGGTGGCGATGGTGCACAAGCCGGAACTACTGATTCTGGATGAACCCACTTCGGGCGTGGACCCGGTAGCGCGCGACATGTT
>NZ_JBDTEM010000422.1:0-7183 GCF_039922535.1 Rhodoferax sp.
GGTAAGGGATGTTGCCTGCGCCCGCAGGGGCGACGGCGAGCTGGGTAGCGGAGACTTTGGATCCGTCCATCGCTTCCCAGGTGGCGGGCGGGCCGTAGTACTTGCCGACCTGCTTGCCGCTGCGGTCGTTCAAGGCAGCGTTAGGGCCTACAAAGACCCACTCGGTCATGCCAGGCGCATTGGCCTTGTCACGGCATTCGTAGGTGATCTCGCCCACACCCACGGTTTCCATGGCCACTTTGTGGCCCATGGGCACTTTGACGGCCTCGGGCAGGCTGTCCTGGCTGAACATGGGTTTCATGGGGGCCATGGAGCCGCAGGCGCTGAGCAAGGCGGCGGCGGATACGGTGGCCAGCAGGGAAAGGTGTTTGATCGACATGCAATATCTCCAAAAAAGGTAGCAACGGTTAGGACCTGAAGGAACGGATCAGCAGCTTTTCAAGCACTGCTACAGGTACTACACGCCAGCCCTGGTTTTGGATGCAGCGGTTTCCAAATATTTTTGGCCCCGCACGGTAAACGCTACACAATGAATAGCTGCCTGCGCAGGTTCCTCCTGCGCCAAAGCCGTATTTTCTTCAAATAATTAGGACCCGCTTTGCAGTAAGGCTGGCGCTGGATGTGCGGCCCAGAAGGCCTCAAAGTCCGGTGCCGACACCGGGCGCGAGAACCAGTAGCCCTGCGCGTAGTCACAGCCCGTGGCGGCCAGCAGGTCGCGCTGCTGGGCGGTTTCTACCCCCTCGGCTACTACCTTCATGCCCAGGGCGTGGGCCATCACCACCATGGCCTTGCACAGGGCCAGATCGGTGGAGTCCGGCACCAGATGGCGTACAAACGACTGGTCGATCTTGATGAAGTCGATGTCAAAACGTTGCAGATAGGACAGCGCCGAATAACCGGTGCCGAAGTCGTCCAACGCCACCTGGATGCCTGCATCGGCCAGCTCCATCAGGCGGTCGCTCACCCGGTCGCTGGTGTCGAGCAACAGGCCTTCGGTAATCTCCACCACCATGCAGGAACCCGGCAGACCCAGGGCCCGGAGTTGCGTGTCCCACCGCTGGTTGCCCTGGCTCTGGTGGTGAAACTGCACCGGAGACTTGTTGATGCTGATCTGAAAATCAGGGTGCAACGTGGTGCGCCAAGCTTGCACCTGCAGCGCCGCCTGCTCGAACACCCACTGCCCCATCTCCACGATCAAACCGCTGGACTCGGCAATCGGAATGAACTGGTCCGGGCTGATCAGACCGCGCGTTGGGTGCTGCCAGCGGATCAGCGCTTCGGCCTTGTGCACGGCCCCAGTGGCCAGATCCACGATGGGCTGGTAGACCAGCCGGAACTGCTGCCCTTGCAGGCCAGAGCGCAGGTCGTTGGCCAGGCGCACCCGGGTTTGTGCAGCCTCCTGCAAGGCCGGGGTAAAAAAGCTGAAACGGTTACGCCCGGCACCTTTGGCTACGTACAGCGCCTGGTCAGCGTTTTTGAACAGGTCTTCGATGCCGGTCGCATCCAACGGGTACAGGGTGATGCCGATGCTGGCAGACACAAACACCTGTTCGTTGCCGAGCTGAAACACCTGCTCCATCGCATGCAGAATCTTTTGCAGGGTGGGCTCCAGGCGGTGGACATCGGCCACCTCGGTCAGCACCACGGTGAATTCGTCACCCCCCATGCGGGCCACGGTATCGGCCTCGCGCACGCAGGACTGAATGCGGCGGGCCGCCTCCACCAACAGCAAATCGCCGTTGTCATGGCCCAAGGTGTCGTTGACCTCTTTGAAGTGGTCCAGGTCGATGAACAGGATGGCCAACTGCTGGGCATCGCGTTTACAGCGCTTGATCTCTTGCTCCAGCCGGTCGCGCAACATACGCCGGTTGGGTAGGCCGGTCAGGGTGTCAAAAAACGCCTGCTGGCGAACCAACGCTTCCCCGGCTTTGCGGTCGGTTATGTCGGTGTGCGTGCCAATCATCCGCAAGGGCTGCCCCTGTGGGTCCCGGTCGATCACCATGCCCCGGCTCAGCACCCATTTCCAGCTGCCGTCTTTGCAGTGCACCCGGTGCTCATTGGAATAGCTGGTGGTAAGGCCTGCAAAATGGGCATCGCGGTCACGGTCCATTTGCGGTCGGTCGTCGGGGTGGGTACGCTGGTCCAGCTCGGTTGACAGGTTAGGGACTTCGCCTTCTTCAAATCCGTACATCTCAACCAAGCGCTTGGAGAGGTGCTCCACCCCGGTCTGGATGTGCCAATCCCACACGCCGTCGCCGGTGCTTTCCAGTGCCAGCCGCCAGCGGTCTTCGGTGTCTTGCAGTGCCATCTGGGCCTGCTTGCGCTCGGTGATGTTTTGCAACACCGAAGTGCGTGATACCAATTTGCCGTCTTTCCAGATCGAATTTCCCGTGGCATGCACCCAGATCCGCTCGCCGCGGAAGGTAATTGCCTCCAGCTCGATGTCATGTGACGAGGACTGCTCTGCGCTGAGATGGCCAGCGAGGGAAATGACCTTCTCCATGGAAGCCCGGGTAAACACGCGCATGGAGGTCTCCAAGGCAGTGGTGGGCGTGTATTCCTCGGGTGAGGTCTGGAAGATGCGGTAGATACCCTCCGTCCAATAGACCCGACCGGTAGCGCCATCCACCTCCCAGCCCCCCACCTGGGCCAGGGACTGCATGGCCGTCAATAGCCCATCCAGCCGCTTGCGCTCGGCCTGGGCCTGCACATAGTCGGACACATCGGCAAAGGTGCGCACCATGCCGCCATCGGGCAGCATCTGACTTTTGACTTCCAGGGTCCTGCCGTCCGGGGTTTCGCGCAAAAAATGCGCTGGCAGAGGAGTTTTGCCGCCAGTCTGCACATAGGCGCGTGCGCTCTCCTCCACCAAATAGGCCTGCCTGCCGAAGTCGCCGCGCTTGAACTGCCGAACGCTGATTTGCGCCAGCGTAGGCCGTTCCGCCAAGAAACTATCGGGTAAGTCCAGCATCTCGCAAACCCGCTGGTTGAACGAAATCAAGCGCATCTCGGCATTGAAGACAAAGATGCCCTGGCTGATGCTGGCGGTGGTGGTTTGCAACAGCCGGGTTTGCTCTAGCAACTGGGTGTGGGATATGCGCAACTCGGCCTCGGCCTGTTTGCGCGCGCTGATGTCCGTATGGGTGCCGATCATCCGCAAGGGAGTGCCGTCGGCAGAGCGACTGACCACCATGCCGCTAGAAATCAGCCAGACCCAGTGCCCGTCCTTATGGCGCATGCGCAAGTCCATGCTGTAGCCGGGTGCCGAACCGTCCAGGTAGGCCGCTACCGCCGCCTGCATGGGGGCGATGTCGTCCGGGTGCACGCGGGTGGTGAACTCCTCAAAGCCGGGGGCCAGTTCGCCGCTGGCAAAGCCCAGCATTTCGTCCCAGCGCGGGGAGTAGGTTTGGCTACCGGTGCGCAAATCCCAGTCCCACACCCCCACGCCCGATCCCTCCAGGGCCAATTTCCAGGGGTTGTTTGCGTCCCCTAGATCCGGCGCACGGGTCCAGTCCTGCGGCGTAGGCGAGAGAGGCGGGTCAGAGCGGTGGTTCAAAGTGTGTGGCCCGTAAGCTAGCTGTGTCAGATTCTAGAACCTTGGAGGTATACAGACCAGTACGCACACCGTGCCCTAGGGGCTCTGGTATCTTCTGGCGCATGGACTCTATTGGCTCCCGTTGGCTGGCACTGCGCACGCGGTGGCTGCGCGTTGTGCGTTTTTCAGAGGTGTCCGTAATGTTGCTATGGGCCATCCCCACCGGCCTGCTGGGCGCGTTGGCCACCGAGGTGTTCCGCACCGCCCTTTTTGAATTAGACCGGCAGGTGCTGGGCCAAGGCGGCAGCCTGGTCGCCATTGCCCAGCATTTGCAGCCTTGGCAACGGGTGCTGGTACCTACCATCGGCGGCCTGCTGGCGGGCAGCCTGTTGGTACTGGCCGCAGCGCGTGGCCGCGCCCAGCCAAAAACCGCCAGCGACTATATGGAAGCCACGGTACTGGGCGACGGCCGCATTCCGGTGCAGACCAGCCTGATCCGCAGCGGTGCGTCGCTGCTCAGCATTGCCAGCGGTGGCTCAATTGGCCGCGAGGGGTCGATGGTGCAGCTGTCTGCGCTCAGCGCGTCCCTGCTGGGGCGCGTGCTGCACTTGCCGGTGGACCGGCTGCGCCTGCTGGTGGCCTGTGGGGCTGCAGCGGGTATCACCGCGGCCTACAACGCCCCCATTGCAGGCGCATTTTTTGTGGCCGAAGTAGTGCTGGGCACAGTGGCGATGGAAAGTCTGGGGCCGATCATGGTGGCCTCGGTGGTGGCCAATATTGCGATGCGCAGTTTTGCGGGCTACCAGGCACCTTATGTGATGCCTCAGTTCCCAGCGGTCACGGGTATTGAAGTCCTGCTGTTTGCCCTGCTGGGGCTGTTGGTGGGCGGTGCGTCGGCGGTGTTTTTGCGGGGTTTGGACACCAGCCGCAAGCTGTTCCAGCGCACAGGCCTGCCCTTGCCGCTGCGCCTGGGCCTGGGCGGCTTGGTGGTGGGGCTGGTATCGGTGGGCTGGCCGCAGGTCTGGGGCAATGGCTACAGCGTGGTGAACTCTGTGTTGCATTCACCGTGGCCCATTGCCCTGCTGCTGGTTCTGCTGGTCGCCAAAGCAGTGGCCACTATGGCCACGGTGGGGTCAGGCGCGGTCGGCGGGGTTTTTACCCCGGCCTTGTTTTTTGGCTGTTTGCTGGGCGACAGCTTTGGCCAGGCGGTGCATTGGTTTTGGCCGCAGGCCAACTCGGCCCCGTTTGCCTATGCCATCGTGGGCATGGGTGCATTTTTAGCGGGAGCCACCCAGGCTCCGCTGATGGCGATTTTGATGATCTTTGAAATGACGCTGAGCTACGAGGTCATGCTGCCCTTGATGGTGGCCTGCGTGATCGCCTACTTTGTGGCCCGGTCGGCGAACGCCGGGTCCATGTACGACATTACCCTGCGCCGCCTGGCCCAACGCGACGAGCAGCAGCGGCTGCGCACCCTGCACGTGCGCGACCTGGTGCAGCCCACACAAACCGTGGTCCACCCTGAAACCGGTCTGGAGGCCATGGGCCAGTTGTTTCTGCAATACCCCGTCAAATACCTGTACGTCACCGATGCGCAAGCACACTATTTGGGCGTGGTGCCGCTCAAGAAACTCAGCCCGGCCGCTGGCATGGTCGATCTGCAGCACACCTGCGCTGCCGATGTGCTGGACGGAGAAATCAAGCCCCTGACCGCCGACATGACGCTGACCGAGGCCTTGCAGCGCTTCATCGAACACCAGGGGGAACGCCTGCCGGTGATCGAAAGCCTGGCCACCCCCCGCTTCCTGGGTGTGGTCCACAAGACCGCTTTGCTGAATACCTACGTGCAGCTTAGCGCCTAGCGCAGGTCACATTCTGGTTTATCAGAACTAAGCATCCTTATTTATCTGCTTTTTCATAGGCCTTAGTTTCACTAGTATCGCGGGCACATCAACTCGTTTTTGCTGGAGAACACCATGAAAAAAATTCTTTCCCTGCTGGCCGTGGTCATGGCCTTGGGCATGTCCACCGTCGCTATGGACGCAGAAGCCGCACGGCGCATGGGCGCAGGCAAATCCCTGGGTATGCAGCGCCAGGCCACGCCGAATAAGGCCCCTACGGCCGCGCCGGCACAAACGCCTGCGGCCAACCCGGCCGCCGCTGCTGCTGCCGCACCCGCTGCAGCGCCCAAACGCTCGTGGATGGGGCCATTGGCTGGACTCGCGGCAGGCCTGGGCTTGGCCGCACTGGCATCGCACTTTGGCTTTGGCGGCGAACTAGCCTCCATGCTGATGATGGGCTTACTGGCAGCCGGCATCATGGTGGCAGTAGGCTTCTTTATGCGTAAACGTGCTGCAGCCAAGGCGGGTGCCGTCGGTGGCATGCAGTACGCCGGAGCCGGTGCGCCTACCAGCCTCTCGCCCGCAACACCCGCCTACAAGGTAGAAATGCCCGGCACCTCTACCGGCTCCAGCATTGGCTCTGCCATTGGTTCCGGTATCGGTGGCAGCGCACCTGTGCGCCAGGCGATTCCCGCCGATTTCGACGTAGCCGGTTTTGTGCGCAACGCCAAGGTCAACTTCATCCGCCTGCAAGCCGCCAACGATGCCGGTAACCTGGACGACATTCGCCAGTTCACCACGCCGGAAATGTTTGCCCAGCTGAAGATGGACCTGAATGACCGCGGTGCAACAGCGCAGCACACCGATGTGGAGCGCATCGAAGGTGACGTGCTGGAAGTGGCCGAGGAAGGCAACCACTATGTCGTCAGCGTGCGCTTTACCGGCATGATCAAGGCCGAAGGCGATGCCGCTGCAGAGGCGTTCGACGAGGTCTGGCATTTGACCAAGCCGCTGCAAGGTGCAGGCGGCTGGGTACTGTCGGGCATCCAACAGATGTAAACCACCTGGCAGCTAACGTGAGTAGCCCCGGTACGCAGGTACCGGGGCTACTTGCATTTATGACCGAAACCATTTGTAGGCCTGCGTAGGCAGCTACCAAATACGTAGCACATGCCGACCGAAAAATGGGGGGGGCTTAAATGGTGGGTTTTAAGGGTGCGTCTGCCGCCCGGTAAACCAGCACCTTCAGCGCCCGCTCGTTCGACACGTCGGCAAACGCCGCCGGGTTGGCCACGCGCTCCACGAACACCAGCTCGGGGGCGAGTTCACGCATGTGGTCTTGCAAAAAGTCGATACCCAACTCGGGCGCGTTAAGGCACAACAGCGCGTGGCCGCCATGCATCAGCAGATCAGGCAGGCGGCGTATCAGGCGGGCGTAGTCTTTGGTGGCGATGAAGCTGCCCTTCTGGTAGCTGGGCGGGTCTACGATGACCAGGTCGTAGGGGCCGCTGCGGTTGATCTTGCCCCAGGTGGTGAAGATGTCGTGCGGCAGAAAGCTGGCACCGGTGGTCAAGCCATTGAGCCGGTGGTTCTGTTGGCCCGTGGCGATAGCACCCTGGCCCATGTCCACATTGACCACCAGCTTCGCACCGGCTTGCAGAGCAACCACCGAGAACGCGCAGGTGTAGGCAAACAGGTTCAGCACCCGAAAGTCCGCGCGGCCAGTCACATGCTTATGCACCCAACGGCGGCCTTCGGCCATGTCGAGGAATAAGCCGTGGTTCTGGCCCTTGAGCACATGCACGCG
>NZ_JBDTEM010000423.1:0-2659 GCF_039922535.1 Rhodoferax sp.
AGTCGCGCGCCGGTTTCTTGTCGCCCGACACCACCATCCAGCCCGCGCGGTAGCCGCAGGAGCGGTAGCTTTTGCTCAGCGAGTTGAAGGTCAGGGTCAGCACATCGTCACTGAGCGAGGCCATGGCGGTGTGCTTGGCACCGTCGTACAGCACCTTGTCGTAGACCTCGTCGGCAAAAATCACCAGGCCATGCTCTCGGGCCAGCGCCACGATGCCCTTGAGCAGGTCATCGGAATACAGCGCGCCGGTGGGGTTGTTGGGGTTGATCACCACAATCCCCTTGGTGCGCGGCGTGATGCGCGCGCGGATGTCGTCCAAGTCAGGCATCCAGCCATTGGCTTCGTCGCAGATGTAGTGCACCGGCGTGCCGCCCGACAGGCTGACCGCGGCGGTCCACAGCGGGTAGTCGGGCGCGGGCAGCAGCAGTTCGTCGCCGTCATTCAAAAGGGCATTGGTGGCCATCACTATCAGCTCGCTGGCCCCGTTACCTAAGTAGATGTCATCCAACGTAACGGCTTTTACACCCTGTTGCTGGGTGTAATGCATGACCGCTTTGCGCGCGCCAAAAATGCCTTTGCTGTCCGAGTACCCGGCCGAGTTGGGCAGGTTGCGGATCATGTCCTGCTGGATTTCTTCGGGCGAGTCAAAGCCAAACACCGCCAGGTTGCCGATGTTGAGCTTGATGATTTTCTGCCCCTCTTCCTCCATCTGGCGCGCTGCGTCCATGATGGGACCGCGGATGTCGTAGCACACACTGGCCAGCTTGGTGGATTTTTGGATGGTCTTCATAGTGTCCCTGGCAGGCAGTGGCTTAAGCCGCAACAGCAGGCTGTCTCAAGAATGGAAACCTATAATTGGACCACATTTGCAAAGCCGATCCATGAAGCTCCAACCCGATAAATTCGACGTGCAATCCATCACCGGCTACGGGCCGGGCTGGGTCGGCATCAACACCGACAAAGTAGTTCAGAGCGTGGTGGTGGGCTCGCGCGGCGAGCGGCTGGAGTGGAATTGCAGCCGTTTTGAAGATTTAACCCCCGAGCACTTTGCCCAGCTCGCCGCGATGGCCCCGGAACTGGTGATTTTTGGCAGCGGCAGCCGCATACGTTTTCCACAGCCTGTGTGGCTTAAACCGCTGATGGCGCAGCGCATCGGCATCGAGACCATGGACACCCAGGCCGCCTGCCGTACTTACAACATCCTGGCCCAGGAGGGTCGCCATGTGGTGGCAGCCTTGCTGCTGGAGCCCGCTGCCTGAGCCCGTCGATCAACCGCCCGGTTTCCGAGTAAAATCGAGGGTTGCAGTTTGAAGCAGCCAGCGGTCAAGCCACAGTGGTATCACAAGCATGCTAGCACCGTTTCTCCGGCCTTTCGCACCAGCCACTTCAAACTTTCGACGACCACACCCAGTCACAAGAGACCCCAAGCACTATGGCGATCGTTGTCAATAAACTTATCTCTGAATTTGAAGCCAACGCCACCGGTGGCGTCAAGGTTTCCAACACCACCCACCTCGGCAAAGTAGTGGTTTTGTATTTTTACCCGAAGGACAACACCCCCGGCTGCACCACCGAAGCCATGCAGTTCCGCGACAAGCACAAGGAATTCGTCAAAGCCGGTGCCACCGTGTTCGGCGTGTCGCGCGACAACATGAAGTCGCACGATGAATTCAAAACCAAGCTTGAGCTGCCGTTTGAACTCATCGCCGACACCGAAGAAAAGATGTGCCACATGTTTGGCGTGGTCAAGAACAAGATCATGTACGGCAAAAAGGTCAAGGGCATCGAGCGCAGTACCTTCCTCATCGGCGCCGATGGCATCCTGAAGAACGAATGGCGCGGTCTGAAAGTCCCCGGCCATGTGGACGACGTGCTGCAAGCCGTCAAAGACCTGAAAAAAGCGGTTTAACCTATCCCGCAACCCGTGCGGGTATTCGCGTCTTATCGCAACAGGGCTCATGCATAATGAATCCATGTTGCTGGTAAATTTAACTACGCTCCCTCTCAAAAGCCGCCCGGCCTGCCTGGCGGCTTTTGCGCTTTTTGATTGCCTTTAATTTAACGAGCGAGTCCCACGACCTATGCCATTGCCTCCCGCCCCCACCAAGCGCGCCGCCACTTTGGCCCGTGAAGCCTATGACGTGGTCGCCAAGCCCGTTAAAAAAACGGGGACTAGCCGGGCACCTAAAGCCGCAGCCAACGCATCGGCTCTGCAAGAAAAACCGCAAGCCCGCAGCGTGGAGCCGGTGGCCGAGCTCAAACGCGAAAAGCCCGCGCCCGAAGCCCCCAAAAACACCCCCAGCTTCGACAAACCCAGCGAAGCTCCGGCCCGCAACCGCAATGCCGCGCTGCTGCAAGAGCCTGCCCCTAAACGCAAAGCACCCAAAAACACCGGGCCGGCCAAGCTGTTTGTGCTGGACACCAATGTGCTGATGCACGACCCGATGTGTCTGTACCGGTTTGAAGAGCACGACATCTTCCTGCCGATGATCGTGCTCGAAGAGCTCGACAGCAACAAAAAGGGCATGACCGAGGTGGCACGTAATGCCCGCCAGACCAGCCGCTCGCTGGACGCGCTGGCCGGTGCCAAGGAAGCTGACATGGCCGTGGGCCTGAAGTTAGACACCACTGGCCACCTGGAAGCCGGCGGCAAGCTGTT
>NZ_JBDTEM010000424.1:0-11038 GCF_039922535.1 Rhodoferax sp.
GTATTGGCCACCGGGCCCAGGATGCCCGCGTTGTTGACCAGGGTGTCGATATGGCCGAAGCGCTGGGCGGTGGCCAAGGCCGCGTCTTGTACCGATGCTTCGCTGGTCACATCGACTTGCCGGACCATGAGCCTGTCGCCCAGTCGGTCGGCCAGGGCTTGGGCTCCTGCTGTGTTGGCATCCCACAAGGCCACGCTGGCACCTGCGCCCCACAGGCGCTCGGCCATGGCCAGGCCCAGCCCGCCGCTGCCGCCTGTGATGATGGCGACACGGCCTTTGAAATCATAGGCAAGCGCTGTAGCCATGGTTTATTTGCCCACCAGTTGGTTGGTGTAGAAAGCGGTGGCGGGCAGGTCGGTCTTCAGTTCTTGGTAGTCCTGCGCCATTTTCAGGGTGCGGGCCCAGTCGTCGGGGTTCATCCAGCCGATGGGTTGGGCCTCGCCCCCGGCGGCGCGTTGCAGGCCCAGGCCGGCTTTGAGCTGCTTCAGGGCCAGGTCTTTGTCCAGGTCGGGCTTGATTTTGGCGATGGCGGCGATGGCTTCTTCGGGGTTCTTGGCGGCGTAGGCAATCGACTTTTGCGTGGCGCGGATGAACTTTTGCACCAGGGCCGGGTTGGACTTGATGGTGTCGGTATGCGCTACGGCGACCAGCCCCAGGGTGTTGGCACCGATATCGGCATAGCCCAGGGTGGTCACCGGCAGGCCGCGCTGGGCCAGGATCAGCGATTGGTTCTCTAGCCCGCCCAGCATGGCATCGACCTTTTTCTCCAGCATGGCGACCAGCTTGCCGCTGCCGTCCACGCGCACAAACTTCACCTTGGAGATGTCGATTGCGTTGGCGCTGGCAATCGACGGGAAGATGGTGAGCGCGGCTTCACCGGTGGTGGCAGCAATGGTTTTGCCTTCCAGATCCTTCACCGATTTAATGCCTGCATCGGCGCGGGCAATCACGGCGAAGGGGGTTTTGTTCATGATGCCCATCACCGCCTGCACCGGCGCGCCCTTGCTGGCGCCGCCAATCACGCTGCCGCCATCGCTCAGGCCAAAGGTGTCGGATTTGCTGCCCACGATCTGGATCGCCCGGCCCGAACCCTGGCCTTCGCCAATCGTCAGGTCAATGCCTTCTTCTTTGTAAAAGCCCTTGTCCACACCGAGCTGAAAGAATGAGTGGAAGCCATACAGCAGCCAGTTCAGCCGCAGTGAGGCTTTTTCTTGCGCCATGGCTTGGGCGCTGAGGCACAGGGCGATGGCCAGGGCGGCCGTTTTAAAGATCAATTTCATAGGTGTCTCCGGTGGGTTTTTTGGGAAGGGAACGGGGGATCAATGGGCACTGCCAGCGGCGGAAATGCCTTGCGGCTCGCGGCGGGAGATGTGCCAGGGGATGGCGATCATCTCTACCAGTTCCACGATGCCGTACAGCGCCAGGCCCAGCACGCTGAGCACGATGATGGTGGCGAAGGTCATGGTGGTGTCGAGCGAGCCGTTGTACTCCAGCAGCAAAAAGCCCAGGCCTTTGTCAGAAGCCACAAATTCGGCCACCACGGCCGCCGTGGACGACAGGGCGGCTGCCACCTTGAAGCCGGTGAACATGGTGGGTAGCGCGTGCGGAATCTGGATCTTGAAGAAGGTGCGCAAGCGCGAGGCTCCGGTGGATTTGGCCAGGTCCATGATGTCGGCGTCCACCGAGCGGAAGGCGGTGATGGCCGACACCACGACCGGGAAAAACGACAGCAAAAACACCAGCAGCACCTTGGGCATCAGCCCAAAACCGAACCAGATGATGAACAGCGGTGCCACCGCGATCTTGGGGATGATCTGGAAGAACACCAGCAGCGGGTACAGCGTGCGTTCCAGGGTGCGCGAGAAGGCAATGCCCAGCGCAATCAGCACCCCCAGCACCACCGCTGAGGCGTAGCCCAGCAGCATGGGCTGCAAGGTGTACAGGCTGGCCTCGGCCAGGCGTGGGAACTTGGCGACCAGGCTGACTAGGATCAGGCTGGGCGCGGGCAGGATGTACGGCTTGATGCCCGTCACCATGCAGAAGATCTGCCAGGCCAGCAAGAAGCCACCAAAAGTCAGCGCCAGGCGCACGGCCTGTTGGTAGCGCCCAAACATTCGCAAATGCATGTTGTCTCCGTCTCTTTTGTAGATGGGCAGCGGCTGCCACCCGGGTTTTATTTCCGCCGTTATGTTTGACAGCGGCTTGGGTTTTTGTTAATGTAACTACATTCCACTAAAAATACAATTCCAAAAATGAGACTCGTCAAAGGTTTACTCGACCGCTGCCTGGAAGCGCTGGAGCTGCTGGCCAGCCAGCCCGAATGGATGCGTTTGTCCGACATCGCGCTGCGCCTGGATTTGCAAAACGGCCCGGCGCACCGCCTGCTGGCCAACCTGGTAGAGCAGGGCTGGGTAGAACAAGAGCCGGTGACCGAGCGCTACCGGCTCACGCTGAAACTGTCGTTGCTGGGCCAGCAGTACCTGTATGGCACGGGTTTGCCGGGCCTGGTGCAGCCGGTGCTGGACGCGGTGGCCAAGCAATGCAAGGAACTGGTGCGGCTGACCGTGGTGGATGGCGAGCGCTTGCGCTGGTTTGCCTCGTCCCAGGGTGCAACGCCGGGGCTGATGTACCAGCCGTCCATGACCGGCGCGATCATTCTGCACGCCACGGCCAACGGCAAAGCCTGGCTGGCCAGCCAGAGCGACGAGCAGGCCTTGCACTGCGCCATGCGCGGCGGTTTTGCCCAGGACAAGGCGGTGGTGCCGGTGGCCGGACCGCGGGCGCTGCGCACCGTGGCCGCTTTGCTGGAAGAGCTGCAGGCCACCCGCCAGCGCAACTTTGGCCTGGCGGTGGAAGAGGCCGAGCCAGGGGTGAGCGCGCTGGCCGTGGTGGTGCGCAATGCCAGCGACCAGGTCGTGGGCACCATGAGCATCGCCGGGCCGTGCATGCGCCTGACCGCTGACCGCTACGCCGATTGCCACGCCCAGTTGGTGCAGGCCGCCAGCACATTGAAGATGGTCTGGCCGCGCAGCGAACCACTGCCCGCCTGAGTCAAAAATTTAACAACAAGGAGACAAGCATGCTGGGAATCGATATCCAGGGGGTTACCAAGCGCTACCAGCGCGGTGGCAAGGAAACCACGGCGCTGCAAAGCATCGACCTGCAGGTGGAACAGGGCGAATTCATCGCCGTGGTGGGCCCCTCGGGCTGCGGTAAATCCACGCTGATGCGGCTGGTGGCCGGGTTGCACGGTGTCAGCAGCGGCAGCATTGCGGTGAATGGCAAGCCGGTGAATGGGCCGGTCAGCGATGTCGGCATCGTCTTCCAAAGCCCGGTGCTGCTGGAGTGGCGCAACACGCTGGACAACGTGCTGTTCCAGGCCGATATGCGCGGCTACAACGTAGCCGACTACAAAGAGCGCGCCATGCAGTTGCTGCACCAGGTGGGTTTGCAGGATTTTGCCGACCGCTACCCGCACGAGCTGTCGGGCGGCATGCGCCAGCGCGCCTCGATTGCCCGGGCTTTGCTGCACAACCCGCCGCTGCTGTTAATGGACGAGCCCTTTGGCGCGCTGGATGCCTTGACCCGTGAACAGGTGCGCTTGGACCTGGAAAAGCTCTGGATCAGCACCAAGAAGACCGTGCTCTTCATCACCCACAGCGTAGACGAGGCTGTGCTGCTGGCCGACCGCGTGCTGGTGATGTCGGCCCGCCCCGGCAAGATCGACCGGGAGCTGAAAATCGACCTGCCGCGCCTGCGGGGCCTGGAAGCCCGGCGCGACCAGCGCTTCTTTGATGCCTGCGACGAGATCAACGAAATCTTTTTCAGCAAGGGCGTGCTGTCGCGCGAGGTGGTGGCCGAGGTCAAAGCGCAGGCAGCATGAGCTCAGAATTTAAAGAAAATCGGGCTCTGGCGCAGGCGGCATCTGCGCAAGCAGCTACGGAACTAATAGCAAGACGGCGTGCGGGCCGGGTGGGTGCACGCCTGCCCGAGGCCTGCCGCCCCGCCGATACCGAGCAGGGCTGGCAGATCCAGCAGCTGGTCACCCTGGGCTTGAACCATGCGGTGGCGGGCTGGAAATGCGCGCTGCCCACGGCAGGCAAGCTGGTCGCTGCGCCCATCTACGCCGATGCGGTCCATCGTGCCCCACGGGTGCCACTAGCAACGACCACCCCCGTCCGTTTCGAGCCTGAAATCGGCTACCTGATGGCCCACGACCTGCCGCCGCGTGCCGAGCCGTACCGCCCACACGAAGTGGATGCTGCCGTGGGCCACGCCTGCTGCGCGCTGGAAGTCATCGCCAGCCGCTACGCCCTGGATGCCGAGGTGCCGTTTGCCGAGCAGTTGGCCGATGGTTTGCTCAATTCCGGCGTGGTGCTGGGGCCGGTGGTAGACGACCGCGATTGGCAGAATTTTGATCTGGCGGTAGAGGTGGACGGCGCGGTGCAAAGCTATCCCGCCCGTCACCCCGATGCCCATCCCCGTGCCGGTTTGTACTGGCTGGCCAATTTTTTGGGCCAGCGCGGGCTAGGGCTGCAGGCCGGGCAGGTGGTGATCACCGGCTCCTTGGCCGGGGTGCTGACCTGGCCTGCGGCCCGCCAGATTGCCCTGCGCTACGGCGACTTGGCCGCATTTGATTTTTCGTTCCATTACCCCGAACTTGCGCAAAGCCCGCCAGGCTCTGCGTAAGTTCTATTGCTTTTAATGAAGGAGACACCATGCGATTAGTCCGTTATGGCGCACACGGCGCTGAAAAACCCGGTTTGCTCGATGCCCAGGGCGGTATCCGCGACCTGTCCGGTGTGGTGCCGGACATTGCCGGTCCCATGCTCAACCCGGCCAGCCTGGAGCGGCTGCGCGCTATCGACCCGCAGTCCCTGCCTCTGGTGCCCGCCGACGTGCGATTAGGGGCCTGCGTGGGCGATGTGCGCAACGTGGTCTGCATCGGCCTGAACTATTCCGACCACGCGGCCGAAACCAACACCCCCATCCCCAGCCAGCCCATCGTGTTCAACAAGCACACCAGCAGCCTTAGCGGCCCGTTTGATGACGTGCTGCGCGCACCCGGCTCGGTGAAGATGGACTGGGAGGTGGAGCTGGGCATCGTCATCGGCCAGCCGACCTGGAACGTCAGCCAGGCCGATGCGTTGAACTATGTGGCGGGCTATTGCCTGGTCAACGACATGTCCGAACGCGCTTACCAGATCGAGTTCGAAGGCCAGTGGACCAAAGGCAAAAGCTATCCCACGCATTGCCCCATCGGCCCCTGGCTGCTGACCCGCGATGAGGTGCCAGATGTGCAGAACCTGGGCATGTGGCTGGACGTGAACGGCCAGCGCCGCCAGACCGGCAATACTCGCACCATGATTTTTGGCGTGGACGTGATCGTCAGCTACCTGAGCCGCTTCATGGCCCTGCTGCCGGGCGACGTGATTCCTACCGGCACGCCGCCCGGTGTGGGCCTGGGCCAGAAGCCACCGGTGTTTTTGGACAACGGCGATGTGATGACCCTGGGCATCGACGGCTTGGGCGAGCAACGCCAGGTGATCGTGCCTTTTTCGGATGCCGTGGGCGAAGCCTGGGCCGCACGCGTTCGCCGAGGTGCCGCGTGAGCCTGGGCGGGCTGGGTGTGGTTGCCATCTGGCACGACCTGCTGCCCGAAGCCAAGGCCAATTTTTACGAGTGGCATAACCGCGAGCACATGCCCGAGCGCGCGGGCATTCCCGGCTTTTTGCGGGGCCGCCGCTACATTGCACTGCAAGGCGGGCCGGAATACTTCAACCTGTACGAGGCGCAAAGCCCCGAGGTGGTGGGCGGCCAGGACTACCTGAACCGGCTGAACAGCCCCACGCCCTGGACCCAAACCTCGGTGCAGGCTTTTCGCAACGTCTCGCGCTCCATCTGCCGGGTCGATTACACCGGTGGCGTGGGCCAGGGCGGCGTGATGGCCACGCTGCGCTTTGACGTGCCAGAAGCAGGGCGCACCGCTGTGGCCCAGCAACTGCGCCAGCAGATATTGCCGGTGCTGTGCGATGCCCCGGGCATTGTGGGGGCGCATCTGTGTCTGGCCGACGTGGCAGGCAGCCAGGTGCCAACCGCCGAGAAAAAAGCCCGCGCCGACACCACCTTGGTGCCCACCTGGGTGGTGCTGGTGGAGGGTGTGAACGCTGCTGCGCTGGGTCTGGTGCTGCCAGGTTTGCAGGCGGCGTTAGTGCAGGCCGGTGCGGGGGACGTGGCGGCATCGGTGTACCAACTGGAGTACACGCGCTGCAAAACACCTTGGTCTGCAGGCTGAGCTAGGCCTTGCCTGCCAGGTGGTCCAGATCCGGTCGTTCTGCCGGGTCGATGTGGGTCATCAGGTTCAGCACCGCGTGCTGCTGCAACACCCGGCGGCGCGCTTCCACGGCGATGGCGTGACCGGCCTCCACCGTGATCTCGGCGGCCACCACAATGTGCGCGTCGGCCACCAGCATGTCGCCCATGCGCCGGGTTTTCAGGTCGTGCACGCCCAGAACCCCGGGGGTGTCGGCGATGGTGCGCTGGATGGCCTCCACCTGTTGGGTGTCGGCACCGCGGTCCATCAGGTCGTTCAGGGCATCCCAGCCAAACGACCAGCCCATCTTGCCCACCATAAAGCCCACGATCAGCGCCGCGATAGGGTCTAGCAGCGGGTAGCCCAGCAGATTGCCACCGATACCGCAGGCCACCACCAGGGACGACGCCGCGTCCGAGCGCGCATGCCAGGCGTTGGCCACCAGCATGCCCGATTTGACCGCCGTGGCCACCCGCAGCATGTAGCGAAACAGGCACTCCTTGGCCACCAGTGCGGCCAGTGCCACCCACAGGGCCGACAGGTGCACGCTGGGGATCAGCGCGGGCTGCTCCAGCTTGAGCACCGCCGTCCACACCATGCCCAGGCCCACCGCTAGCAGCAGCAAACCCAGCACCAGCGAGGCCCCGGTTTCAAAGCGCTGGTGGCCGTAAGGGTGCTCGGTATCGGCATCTTTGCGGCTGTGGTGGTTGGCCAGCAACACGGCAAAGTCGGCCACCAGGTCGGACAGGGAATGCACGCCGTCAGCAATCAGGCCCTGCGATTTGGCAAAGATACCCACCAGGATCTGCACCGTGCTCAGGGCGATGTTGACGGTCACGCTGATCCAGGTACTTTTGGACGCGGCTGCGGCTTTCAGGGCCATTTGCTGGGCGCTGTCGTGTTCGTCTTGGTCTGGAAATAGGTTCAGCATGCGTGCTCCGAATTGTGTAGCTGTACTACAAGCCTACACCAGCGCCAACACCCATTAAGGTCAAGATGCCCATGAGCAGGAAAATACCGGCGGCAATGCGGTGCACGATCTTGGTTGGCATGCGTTCGGCAATCTTGTTGCCCAGCAGCACGGCGGGCACGTTGGCCAACATCATGCCCAATGTGGTGCCGGACACCACCGCCGCAAAGTTGTGGTACTTGGCCGCCAGGGCGATGGTGGCAAACTGGGTTTTGTCGCCCATTTCGGCTAGAAAGAAGGCAATCAAGGTGGTGCCAAACACGCCAAAGCGTGCCAGTTTCGCATCTTCTTCTTCAAATTTGTCGGGCACCAGTGTCCAACCTGCCATGCCGATGAACGAAATGCCCAGTACCCAGCGCAGTGTTTCGGGCCCGACCAGAGAGGTCACCCAGGAGCCGACGGCACCGGCAAAGGCGTGGTTGGCGATGGTAGAGACGAAGATGGCCGCGATGATGGGCCAGGGCTTTTTGAATTTGGCCGCCAGAATGAAGGCCAGGAGCTGGGTTTTGTCGCCGATTTCTGCCAGAGCGACGACGCCTGTGGAGATGAGAAATGCTTCCATGGGGTTTTGTTTCCTTAGCCGGACTAAGACGAATGACCACATCCCCTCCCGGCCAAACCGAGGTGACATGGTCAAAGGTCTTGCTAAGAAGCTGCTTAAAACGATGTTTAAACACCAACCGCTTGCACCATAGCCGAACGGCTAAGTATGTTGACGCAAGCCCCACATAAGCGTGGGCGGCTACTCCCCAATGAACTTTGCGATTTTACCCGACCGACCAGGGTAAATGCTTAGACCGTAACCCAATCGCAGCCAAAAGCCGCCTGCGCTACTCCCAGTGTGACATCGGCGCAACCTTCGGCTCCGGCCAGTGCCGCCAACGCCAGCTCGGGCCGGTTGTTTTGTTCGCTCAAATGCGCGGCCATGATGCGGCGCAGACCGCCTACGGCCAGGGCCTGGGCAATGTCGGCGGCAGCGTGGTTGGCCAGGTGGCCGTACATGCCGCCCACGCGCTGTTTCAAAAACGGCGGGTAGCGCGATGCGGCCAGCAGGTCGGGGTCGTGGTTGCATTCCAGCAGCAGGGCTTGGCAGCCCATCAATTGCGCCAGCACATGCGGCGTGGCGTGGCCCAGGTCGGTCAGGATGCCCAGGGTGGTATCGCCCTGGCTGCAGCGCAACTGCAGGGGTTCACGCGCATCGTGCGGCACGGTAAAGGGCGTGAGCTGCAGGTTGCCCAGGTCGATGGTTTCGGTGTCGCGGGCGATGCGCAGCAGGCCGTCCAGGTCTGGCAGATCGGGGTGGCGGGATTGGGTAATGGCGGCATGGGTGCCGTGGCTCATCCATACCGGGATGCGGTGGCGCACGGCCCACTGCGGCGCGCATCCGACATGGTCGCCGTGCTCGTGGGTGATGAAGATCGCGTCGATTTGCCCAGCCTGCAGTCCCGCCAGCGCCAGCCTCTGGTCGAGCTGCTTTTGGCCAAAGCCGCAATCCACCAGCAGGCGGGTGGTGTGGCCCCCGCGGCAGGCTTCGACAATGGTGCCGTTGCCCGCGCTGCCGCTGCCCAGGCTCTTGAATCTAAGAGTGCTTATTTCAAATCGTCCGCAATGATTTGGATGATCTTTTTGGCGTTGTCCGACACTTCCGGTACGCCTGCGGCGTTCAGCACCGAGACGGTAGTGGTCGTGCCTTCGGTGACCACGGCAATGCGGTACTGCAGCGGTGGCGTGCTGCTTTCTTTACTGAACAGCTTGGTGAAGAAGCCGGGCTGGGTCTTGGTGGCGTTCGGGGCTACGTAGCGCACAAAGTAGGTGCCTTTGCTGCGGTCGCGGTCTTCCACAGTGAAGCCGGTGCGGTCCAAGGTCAGGCCGACGCGGCGCCAGGCACGGTCAAAACCGTCGTCCAGTTGCACCACCGGCTGGTTGTTGACCGTGGCGATGCGGGCATTGGCCTTGGCGGCTTCGGGCTCCAGCGCGGTTTTGACCTGATCGTCATTGGCACCCAGCTTGAGCATCAGGCGGCGCAAGAATTCGACTTCCAGCTCGGGGTCGGTGGGGCGGGGCTGCCAGATGGTTTGGTCTTTGGCCTGGCTGGTGTAGACCTCGACCATGCCGCGGTGGCTGATGTAGATCTCGGTGCCGCCGGTGGCGGTACGCTCCAGGCGGGTACGGTATTTGTCACGTTCTCCGGTGGAGTAGAGCGTGTCAAACACTTTGCCCAAGGTGCTGCGGATGATGTCCTGCGGCAGCTTGGCGCGGTTTTCGGCCCAGTCGGTTTCCATGATACCCAGGCCAGGGTTGTCTTCGGTCAGCAAGAAGCCGTTTTGCTGCCAGAAGTCGCGCACTGGCCCCCACAGCTTGTCTGCCGGACGGTTGATGACCAGCCAGCGCTGCGATCCGGCGCGTTCAATGCGGATGTCGCCCAGCGAGGTGGCGGCAGTGGGGGCTGCAGCAGCCACCTGGCCAACTTTGTAGTTGCTGGCGGTGACGGCAGCGCCGGGCACCACGTACTTGGAGTCACGGGTCAGTTGCGACAGGTCAGGCGGCACGTCCAATGCCGGGCCTACCGTGCCCGCGCTTTTGTAGTCTATCTTTTCGCTTTGCAGCACCGTGCAGGCACCCAAGGCCAATGCCAGTCCCAACACCCCAATTTTTAATCCAGCGGTCAATCCAGTGTGTGCAATATGGTTCACGTATCGTTCCTAAAAGGGTTTACAGCAAGCCGCCGCTGCGCAGCGCGTCTTTGACGGTGGAGTGGAAAGAGGCCGACAAGGGGGTCATAGGCAGGCGCAGGGTGGGTCCGCACAGGCCCAGCTCGGCCATGGCCCATTTCACGGGAATCGGGTTGGCTTCGACAAACAGGTGTTTGTGCACGGGCATGAGCTGGCGCTGGATCTCCATGGCACGTCGGGCATTTCCTGCCATGGCGGCCACGCAGAGCTCGTGCATCAAACGTGGGGCTACGTTGGCGGTCACACTGATGTTGCCCTGGCCGCCGCACAGCATCAAGGCTACGGCGGTTGGGTCGTCGCCTGAGTACACAGCAAAGCCCTGGGGCACGTCACGGATCAGCCACTGCGCGCGTTCGATGTTGCCGGTGGCTTCCTTGATGCCGACGATGCCCGGCACCTGGGCCAGGCGCAGCACGGTGTCGTGCAGCATATCGGCGACCGAGCGGCCGGGTACGTTGTACAGCACCATCGGCAAATCCACCGCTTCGGCAATGGCCTTGAAGTGCTGGTACTGGCCTTCTTGGGTGGGTTTGTTGTAGTAGGGCACAACCTGCAAATGGCAGTCGGCACCGACCTTTTTGGCGAAGCGGGTGAGTTCGATGGCTTCTGCGGTGGAGTTCGCGCCGCAGCCGGCCATGATGGGCACGCGGCCTCGGGCCTGTTCCACCGAGACGCGGATGATCTCCAGGTGTTCTTCCACGTTGACGGTGGGCGATTCGCCGGTGGTGCCGACCACGCCAATGCAGTCCGTCCCCTCCGCAATATGCCAGTCGATCAGTGTGCGCAGGGTGGGGTAGTCCACGCTGCCGTCTTCAAGCATCGGGGTCACCAGTGCCACGATGCTGCCAGTAATGGGTGTCATGTCCGCAGTCTCAAACGGGAAAATCGACATTCTAACGAGGGCGTGTAACGCGATTTTGGCGCTGGAAAAAGCGATTTGCTATTGCTTTAGTAGCTACCCGCGCAGGTGCGCTATGCGCTAGAGGCCAATTTTGTTCAAAAACAGGCCCAGAGCTGGTCGGC
>NZ_JBDTEM010000425.1:0-3352 GCF_039922535.1 Rhodoferax sp.
CGGCCAGATTCACCGCTGCGCTCTGGATGCGGCGGGGGTTGTGCAGGTAGTGCAATCGAGGGTCTGTTTTTGCCAGGCGTTGCACCAGCGCTACGGTGCCGTCGGTGCTACCTCCATCGGTCACCACAAAGGTAACTTGCACACCGGGTGGTGTCTCTTGGCTCAAAGAATGCAGCACGCCTTCAAGCGTGCGGACCTCGTTCAGGGTCGGAATGACTACAAGGACTGTGTGGGTTGCATCAAAACTCATAGCGTTCAGTGCACTCCTAGTGGGCGCCAAGAGGCGGTTTGATGGACAGCATGGGCATCTGTTTAATCGTCATTGAGAATGCTTCCAACCAGGGCTACCCCGCTGTCTTGCAGCCGCCTGGCGAGCAGGGTGGCCTCGGACATGCGGCTCAGGTTCTTACGGGTCACCATCACAGCGGCACCCGCGCGTGAGGCGATGATTTCTGCGTCAGCGAAGTCAGTGCCTGCAGGTGTATCGATGATGATCACGTCAAATTCTTTTGCAACTATGTGCAATAGTGCTCCGAATGCGGTGCGTCCCAGCAGCTCTTGTGGATTGGGTGGCACTGCGCCCGCAGGCAGCACGAACAGGCTTTTCAGGCCGGGAACGGGAAGTACGGCCTCCATGCCGGCCCGGTCTGCCAGGATGCCGGACAGGCCTGCACTTTTGCCGAGTGCAAATAAGGTGTGCTGGCGCGCTTTGCGCAGATCTGCATCAATTAGCAGCGTGCGTTCGCCTTGCTGGGCAAACACAATCGCCAGGTTGGCCGCAATGAAGCTACGGCCTTCGCCGGCGCCTGGGCTGACCAGGGCAATGACTTTTGTGGCGGTTTCATTGTTGAACCAGCGCAGCATGAGTTGGCTGCGAACGGCACGCAGGTTCTCGCCAACGCGGCTGAAGGGTTTATAGGCGGCTACCAGCTCAGGGCTGCGGCTAGTGTCCTTTTCAGATAGGTAGGCGTAGTCGAACTGCCTGGAAAGTGCAAAGTCAATGTCTTCGCGGGTCAGCAGTTGCAGGGCCAACGCGGCATCGCCGAAGTTGGATTTGTCTTGCTGCTGGCGTTGCAGGATGCGTTCGGCATCTTGGGCGGTCAGGCGACCGCTAGACACCAAGATGTCACCAATGGATCGCGCGGCGCTGGCCAGAATGGGGGACTTGATGAGGCTTTCCGGGGCGTTCATGTGCGTGCTCCATTTGAAGTCAATGCGGCAAACTTGCCCGGACCAGAGCGTTTGATCATGGTGCTGGCAGATGCAATGGAGCCTAGGACTGGCAGATTCAGCGCTTCGACCAGATCGTAGGTGGAGCGCACGCGCCGATTGAGTAGCTCCAGCGCCACCGCGAGCCCCACACCCAGCAAACTGCCCACGAAAATGGACAAGACGATATTCAGTGCTGTGCGGGGTTTGGATGCACGTGTGGGGGGCAGGGCGGCGTTCAACACGGAAATATTGGTTTGGCCGTTTTGGCTTTCTACGTCGGATTGGGATGCCCGTTGGCTCAGAGCTTCGTAGGCGCGCTGGGCAGTTTCAATGTCGTGGCGCAATATGTTGAGTTCGTCGCGCTGCTTGTTGAGCACCAGCACGCGTGCTTTTTGGGTAGCCAAAGCACTTTGTAGTTGCTGCTCACGTTGCTTGCTGACCTGGTAAGTGGTGTCGATGGAGCTGGTGATCTTGCGTGTCTCGGCATCGAGTTGCGTACGCAGCATGGCCAATTCGGCTTCGGTGCGTTGGGTTTGGGGGTGGTTTTTACCAAGGATGACGTTGCTGTCTTGCAGCTTGGCGTCCAGTCGTGCTATGTCTGCCTTCAATCCGTTGATCAGCGGGCTTTGCATGACCTCTGCCACGGTATCGGCCTTGCTGTTTTTGCGCTTGCTTTCGCTGTCGGTGGTTTGGCCTTGGATGACGGTGAGTTGGCTGGACGTGTCGTTCAGTTTGGCGGTTTCATAGTCCAGCTTTTCATCGGCCGAGACGATGCCATTTTGTTGCTGGTAGGTGCTGAGGGCCTGTTGGGCTTTTTCTAGCCGTTCGCGTGTCTGCTTGGTTTGTTCGTCAAAAAATGCGGCGTATTGGCGTGCAGGGGCCAGCTTCAGGTCCACGTTAATGTCTAAATAGGCCTGGGAAAATGCGTTGGCGGCGGCGGCGGCGAAATCTGCATCTGCGCCGGTGTAACCGATGTTGATAACGTTGCTGTCACGCGCTGGTTTGGCGTTGAGGTTGGTTTGAAGTAGGTTGGTGAGCCATAAATCGAAGTCGCCTTTGCCTTCGGTGTCTTCTAGCCATTGGCTGCGAATCCAGGTGCCTTGTCCTTTGGGCAGCAGTTTGGTCACCCGCTGGGCGACCCGTTGGCTGTTGATGATGTCGATTTGCGTGGCCATGTAGCTAGGAGCGATCATGCCGGAAAGCATCTGGCCACTGACCGGGTCAGGCGATTTGACATCCAGCACCACAGCGGCATTGGCCGTGTACTGCTTAGGCAGCCATAGCGTGACGGCCACAGCCGCCGCAGTCGTCACCAGCAGGGTGATGATTGCGATCTTGTAACGTGCTCTAAGTATCAAAAAAAATTGTTGCGGTGTCATGGAGTGCTCGGCGATTTAGAAAAGGCTTTCACGGACATAGATCACATCGTTAGGTTGTAGCGGATCTGTCAGCGCAGGGGTTGTTTGCTGCACCACTCCAGCGGCATCTTTGCGGTACAAGCGCAGCCGGGATTCACTTCCACGGGTGGTGGGGCCACCACCGGTGGCCAAGGCCTGCATCACAGTCATACCTCGCTCAATGCGGTAAGCGCCATTCTTTTGGGCCTCGCCGTAGATGAAGAATACGGGGGCTTTATGCACATACAACCTGTCGCCACTTGCAATGACTTCATCGTCCTCGGGTTTACCCTCAATAAATAGCGATGGTACGTCAATTATTTTTCGGAAAGGTTTGCCACCCCGTAGACCGGTCAGAATGACTTTATCGTCGCCCACGGGGGTGGTTCCGCCAGCCATTGCGAGCAGGTCACTGACACGGATGTTGGTGGTTTCTAATGGAAAGCGGCCGGGGCGATTCACCTGCCCCAGCACGGATGCCTGGCTCCCGCGCGTTTGCACCAGAACGATATTGACTTGTGGCTGCTGTAAAAAACCACCACTTTTCAAGGCGGTTGCAATTTTCTTTTCGGCTGCCCCGATAGTGAGGCCAATGAGCTCGACAGAGCCAATCAACGGGTAGCTGATGGTGCCGTCTTCGGAGACACGGGCATCCACCGTGAGATCGGGATTCTGGAACACCAGCACCCGGATGGCATCCCCTGCGCTTAACCGAAAGTCGGTCTTGTCTTGCGCATGGGCGG
>NZ_JBDTEM010000426.1:0-15842 GCF_039922535.1 Rhodoferax sp.
GACGGCGTTGACCAGTGCCGCGCCGCTGGTGTAGCTGCTGGCCTGGTTGGCGTCGCCCGTGCCGTTGTAATGGGCGACGGCAGGGTACGGGTAGACCGGGCGGCTGCTGATCACGGCAGCGGTGGTGGTGTCGGTACGGTAGGTGGTGACCGCGGTGGGCGCGGTGCCTTTGATCACCCAATCGTCGATGGCGGTAACCAGGTCCATGTTTGAGTGGCCTTCGCCACCGCCGCAATGGGCCACGCCCGGTACGACAAACATGCGCATGAAGGAATCCATATTGGTCTGGCCCATGGTTTTTTGCATGGCCTCGTAGTAGGCAATGGTATTGATGGGCGAAATGTGCTGGTCGGCCCAGCCGTGCCACAGGATCAGCTTGCCACCTGCCGCCTTGAAGGCCGACAGGTCGGGGTTGGTGGCATCGTTGAGCGGATGGCGCGGGCGCAGCTTGCTGTAGAAGGCTTCGGTGAACTCCAGCTGGTCCAGCGTGGGCGGTGTGGCATCGGTGTAAATCAGGTTGCGTGCGCCGCCCACAATCATCTCGCTGAATACCCCTGTGGAAGTTGCGCTGGCGGGTACAAAAACGCCGGTCCAGTTCAGCTCGGAGCCGTACTGCGGGCCGCCCACCAGGATGCGGCGGTTGCTCAATGGGTCGCGCGGGCCGTTGTAGAACTTGCTGGCGGTGGCCACTTCGGCGGTGGTCAGGCAGGCACTGGTGTCGGTGGCATTGGCGGCACACTGGATGGTGGCCGGATCAAACGTGCATTTGCGCGGGTCGCTGATCAGGCCGTCGGTCTGGCCGTCCAGTGCGTCGCAGGCGGCCACCACGGCGTTGTGCAGCACGGTGGCCTTGGCCGGGAACATCACCAGGTTGCCGGTGCTCAGGCCGTTGTCGCGGTTGGAACGTGCCAGCCAGCCGTGGTGCAGCGAGTTCTGCACGTTGAACAAGAAGGCCGGTGCGCCCACCACGATGCCGTCGTAGTCGGTGGGGTAGCGCTGGGCCGCCATTAAACCTTCTCGGCCGCCGTCGGAGCAACCCACAAAGTAGGCGTGCTTTTGCGCCTGGCCGTAGTAGGCCTGGATCAGCTTTTTAGTGGCTTCGGTGGTGACGTGCACGCCGCGGTAGGCAAAGTCCACCCGGCGCTGCGCATCCTGCGACCAGTTGGCTTCCGCCCCGGTATGGCCCATGTTGGTAGACGACAGCACCATGCCACCCTGCTGGGTGATGGGGCAACCGTAGGCCTGGCTCGGCGTGGCGCTGGCATCGATGCTGCCGCACAAGCCACCGCAACCCATGTGGGCGTAGCGCTGGGTCCAGGTGTCCACTGGCAGGCGTACGCGGAAGCCCACGGCCGGGGCCAGGGTGCCCTCGACGGTGCAGAATTTGACGTTCACACCGTTGATCGCCAAGCTGCCTTCGGTGGCCGAGGTGATGATGCTGCCCACACCGCCGATGGCGGTCAGGTCGGTGCTGCTCAGGCTGGCGCAGGCGGCGGTAGGTTTCACGATGGCCAGCGCGGTGCTTTGGGCCGCCGCCGTACTGTCATCGCCGCAAGCGACGATCGCCAGACTCAGGACTGCTGCGATGGCAGCCATCCACAGGGTTTTCAATTTCATTGGTATCTCCTTTTGTTATCAAAACTCACTAGGCACGGAAAGGTGTCAACCGCCAAACGTGCGTACCAGCACCAGGGCGATCGACGGGAACGCGAGCAGCACGGCAATGCGGATGAAGTCCGAGGCCAGGAAGGGCATCACGCCTTTGAAGGTCTCTTTCAAGGGCACGTCTTTGGCCAGTCGGTTGATGATGTAGACGTTCATGCCCACGGGCGGATGCACCAGGCCGATCTCCACCACCATCAGCGCCAGAATGCCGAACCAGATGGATTTGTCGGTGGCGGACATGCCGTAAAAATCCAGGCCCATCACCACCGGGTAGAAGATCGGAATGGTCAGCAAAATCATGGCCAGGCTGTCCATCACGCAGCCCAGCAGGACGTAGATCAGCAAAATGACCAGCATTACCAGCATCGGGCTCATGTGGCTGGCCTGTACCCAGGTGGCCAGCTCTACCGGCATTTGCGACAAGGCCAGCGTGCTGTTGAGCATGTCGGCCCCCACCAGCACCAGGAATATCATGGCCGTGGCTTGGGCCGTTCCCAGGGCACTGGCCAGCACCCCTTTGAGGCGCATGCCGCCGGTGGTGATCGCCAAGATGCCGCAGGCTGCCGCGCCAATCGCTGCCGCTTCGGTGGGGTTGGACCAGCCGCCGTAAATGCCCACGATCACCACCGCAAACACGCCCAGCACCGGCAACACCTGCCACAAGGCCTTGAGCCGACCGGCCCAGGGCACCACCGGACCCGCAGGGCCGATCTCTGGCTTCACGGCCACCATGATCTTGATGACCAGCATGTAGCCCAGCATGGCAATGATGCCCGGCAGCACCGCGGCCATGAATAGCTTGCCAATCGATTCCTGCGTCAGGATGGCGTAGATCACCAGCGGCACCGAGGGTGGAATCATGATGCCCAGCGTGCCCCCGGCGGCCAGCGCCCCGGTAGACAAACTGCCCGCATAGCCAAAGCGTTTCAGCTCCGGCAGTGCCACCTGGCCCATGGTGGCGGCGGTGGCCAGCGACGACCCGCAAATCGCCCCAAAGCCTGCGCACGCACCCACGGCAGCCATCGCCACGCCGCCCTTCCAGTGGCCCATAAAGGCCGACACGCAACGGAACAGCGCCGCGCTCAGTCCGCCGTGGGTGGCAAACTGCCCCATCAGCAGAAACAGCGGAATCACAACCAGGTCGTAATTGGACAAACGGGCGTAGGCCATGTTTTTCAGCATGCTGAGCAAGGGCCCGGTGTTGCCCCCGGTCAGGTACACATAACCCGCCGCGCCCATGGTGAACATGGCAATGCCAATCGGCACGCGCAGCACCAGCAGGCCCATCAACAGCACAAACACCCAGCAACCGACGGCAATCCCGCTCATGGCTGCACCCCCACCGGTGCGACGCGGCTCTGGCCGAGATGCCAGGCCACCATGTAAAAGCCCGCCAGCGCCAGCAGCACAAAACCCGGCACCATGGCGATCTGGCCCCACCACAGCGGCAGGTCCAGGATCATGGTGGTCTCCGCCGCCTCACGCACGCCGAGTGCGCCCGCCGCGGTGCGCCAAGCCAGCAGCGCGCCAAACAGGCCTACCAGCAAGGAGCCCCCGGCATCCAGCAGGTGCACGCGGGCCGCACGCAGGTGGGCGGTGAAAAAGTCCACCTTCACGTCACCACCGTTCAGGTGGCAGTAGGCAAAAAAGGTCGAGGCGGCAAAGGCGCTGCAGACCTGCAGCAGCTCCACATCGCCCGGCACCGGTGCCGACCACAGCTTGCGGCCCACGATGGAGACAATGCTCATGATGACAAGCAGCACAAACACGGCGCTGCCCAGTACGCTGGCGGCCTTGCACACCGCCAGCAGTTGGCGGCCCAGCGGGCCAAAGGGGGCTTGCTCAAGCGGCACGCCCGGAATAGGTTCTTGCATAACTAACGGTTTCTTTGAAGGGACGGGGCGCAGAGTTCCCACCGGCCCGGGTGGGCCAGAGAGAAATCGGTCTGGATGGAATTACTTGGCGGAGGAATACTTGGCGATCAGCGCCCGGGCACCGTCCAGCAACTGCTTGCCGTTGGCACCCTTGGCGGTGATGTCGCTCACCCAGGCATCGGTGACGGTCTGGCCGGCGGCCCGGAACTTCTCCAGCTCGACCTTGCCGATCACGTTGGTGGTGTTCTTGGCCGTGGTCTTCTTGCCCTCGGCATCGGCCTGCAAAAAGGTCTTGCCGATTTGGCCCGACAGGGCCTGGCCGCTGTTGTCGTCGATCACCTTCTTCAGGTCCGCGGGCAGGCTGTCGTACTTGGCCTTGTTCATGGCGAAGACGAAGGTCGAGGTGTAGATGGCGGGCTCGGTGGGGTCGGTTTCGCTGTGGAATTTCACCAGCTCCTGGATCTTCACCGAGGGCACCACTTCATACGGCACCAAGGCGCCGTCGATCACGTGCTTGGCCAACGCCTCGCCCACCTGGGGCACCGGCATGGCCACCGGCGTAGCGCCCAGAGCGGCCAGCAGCTTGTTGGTCTGGCGGGTGGGGGCGCGCACTTTCAGGCCCTTCAGGTCGGCCATCGTGTTAATGGGTTTGTTGACCATGTGGAACACGCCGTCGCCGTGCACATGGAAGGCCAGCGGGTGCAGGTCTTTGAACTCGTGCGGCGCGTACTGGCCCACGTAGTCCCACAGCGCCTTGCTGGTGCCTTCGGGGCTTTGCATCATGAACGGCAGCTCGAACACCTCGACCAGCGGAAAGCGGCCGGGCGTGTAGCCGGTGAGGGTCCAGATCACATCCACCACGCCGTCGCGCACCTGGTCAATCAGTTGCGGCGGCGTACCACCGAGTTGCATGGACGGGTAAATCTGGCACTTCATGCGGTTGGCCGACTCTTTGGCGATTTTGTCGCACCAGGGCTGGATGAACATGGTCTGCGCGTACGAGCCCGAAGGCAGAAAGTGGTGCACCTTGAGAGTGACTTCCTGGGCGCTTGCGCCGGTAGCCAAGCCTGCGCACAGGGCGGTGGCTAAAAAGGATTTGGAAAGAATCGACATCAGGGGTGTCTCCGTTTTTCGTGTCTATGGAATGGGCTTGCGGGGCGGATTGTGCAAAGCGCAGTGCTTTTTGGGGAGACGTTGGTTTCGGGCCCGTGATAACCTAGAGTTATCGCAACATAAGGGTTAACCATGAAGCTCGCCACCCTGCGTGCCCTGATCACCACCATCGACGAAGGCAGCCTGCGCAGTGCCGCCAAGCGCATGCAGGTGTCCCAACCGGCCATGACCAAGATGGTCCGCGAGCTGGAGCTGGAGCTGTCCACCACCCTGCTGGTACGCACCTCCAAGGGCGTTTTGCCCACCGCCCAGGGCAAGGCGCTGTACGAGCGGGCGCTGACGGTGTGCCGCGAGCTGGGCACGGCGGTAGACGAGATCAGCCAGCTCAGCGGCAAGATGGTGGGCACGCTGCACATCGGGGCGGTGCCGCTGGCGGTGATGTTGCTGATACCCGAAACCCTGCGCACGTTTGGCCGCGAGTTCCCCGACATCCAGCTGCGGGTGAGCGAGGAGCTGTACCTGGCGCAGATGCAGCGCCTGCGCGCCGGGCACGTGGACATTGCCATCAGCGGCATCCCCGGCGGCCTGTCGTCGGGCGAGTTCATCGTCGAGCCGCTGCTCAGCACCAGCATGGTGGTGGTGGTGCGCAAGGGCAGCCCGCTGGCACAGGCCACGTCGCTCACCGAACTGGCCTCGGCCAAGTGGGTGTACACCGGCGCATCGAGCAGCACCGCCAGCGATACCGGCTACGCCAAGCTGCTGTACGAGCACCACAGCCTGCCGGCCCCGCCGGTGGGCGCGGTGGTCAACTCCACCCTGGTGCTGCTGTCGCTGGTGGCCAGCGGCGACTTTGTGGGCCTGATGCCGCAGCAGATTGCCAGCCACCCGATGGCCGCGCCGTTTTTGTCCGTGGTGCCTGTCGCCGAGGGCGGCTACCCGCTGACGGTGGGTGCCATCGTGCGCAGCGACGCGGTGGTGTCCCCTGCCATCCGCCACTGCATTGCGCACCTGCACCGGGCCGCTTATCAGATTTCAAGCAAAATCAGCTTCTAGCGCAGATTCCACCTGCGCCAGCAGCTATCAATACAGGAGTATCTCCATGTCCCAGCCTTTCCCGCCATTACCACCTTTCCCACCCATTACGCCCTACCGCACCGGCACGCTGCCGGTGGACGCCATCCACACCCTGTACTGGGAGGAATGCGGTAACCCGAACGGCGTGCCGGTGCTGTTTCTGCACGGCGGGCCGGGCGCCGGTTTGTCACCCAAGCACCGGCAGTTTTTTGACCCGGCCCACTACCGCATTGTGCTGTTCGACCAGCGCGGCGCGGGCCAGTCCACACCGCTGGGTGAAGTGCGCAACAACACCACCCAGTTGCTGGTGCAAGACATCGAGCAACTGCGCGAGATGCTGGGCATTGCCCAGTGGCTGGTGTTTGGCGGCTCCTGGGGTTCGACCCTGGCGCTGGCCTATGGCCAGACCCATCCCGAGCGCTGCACCGGCTTTGTGCTGCGCGGCATCTTCCTGTGCACCCCGCCAGAGATCGACTGGTTTTTGCACGGCATCCGGTACTTTTTCCCCAAAGAGCACGCCGCCTTCGCAGCCCACATTCCCGAAGGCGAACGCGGTGACCTACTCAGCGCCTACGTGCAGCGCCTGTTCAGCGACGACCCGGCAGAGAATCTAGCCGCCGCGCGCACCTGGAGCCGTTATGAAGGCAGTTGCCTGCACCTGCTGCCGCACCCCGAAGTAGCCGACCAGTTTGGCTCCGATGCAGTGGCGCTGGGCGTGGGGCGGCTAGAGGCGCACTACATGCGCCACGGTGCGTTTTTGACCGACAACCAGCTCATCCGCAACGTGGACCGCATCCGCCACCTGCCCGCCACCATCATCCAGGGCCGCTACGACGTGGTGTGCCCACCCACTTCGGCCTGGGCGCTGCACCAGGCCTGGCCCGAGGCCTCATTCCAGATGGTGGAAGACGCGGGCCATGCGGCGTTTGAGCCCGGCATCGCCAGTGCGCTGGTGGCGGCTACCGAGCAGTTCAAGCGCGACGGCAGTTTGTAAAAACCGCCGCTACGCAGACCGTGGGCTCAGGTGCGGCGTGCCGTGAGCCACTTGTTCGAAGGCAGGGCTTCTGCCGCCACCCGCACTTCGCCGATGTTGCCGAAGAAGCCATCGGCGCGGTCACCGTCCCACGAACCGGCACCCACCACCCAGGGCGAGGCAGCCGACAAAGTCGCCAAGCCTGGCACGTTGCTGGTGTTGCGCAGCACCGGTGCACCTTCCACGTACATCACGGTGTCGTGTGTGGTGGGGTCGTTGACGATGGCAATGTGCACCCAGGTATCGGCAATGATTTCGCCGGACCAGCTGGCCAGGCCCTCGCGCGGCCCGCTGGTATCGGGCACCACCTCCCACTGCACTTCGCGCAGGCTGGAGATGGCAAACAGCATGGGAGGAGACTCTGGATCACCACCGTCGAAGCCTGGCAAATCGCCGCGTTTGCCGTCGCGCGTCATGATGTTCATCCAGGCGTGTTTGGACTTGTCCCAGGCCTTGTTGATCTTGATGAAAGCCTCTACGGTGTAGCCGGTACTGGTGAAGGTTTGCGCATTGATGGCGGCCGAGGCATCGGTTAAAAAATAGCTCATGCGCGGCGTGTTTTTGTTGGTGTTGAGAAACCCCACCGACCCCGGCGCGGCCGACAAATAATGGTGGTCGTTGCTCCACACGATGTCCCCGGCCTCGGCCCCCACAATCACGCTGGTATTGAGCTGGTCGCGGTGCAGCGGGTTGGCGCCGGTGACGTCGGCAATCTGCGTTCCCGGTGCCACGGCGCTGCCGTCTGCGCCGCCGTAAAAGCGCCAGTGGGCCACGGTGGAGACGACCTTGGGGTAGTCGTCCGCATCTTTGGGGGGCACTGCGACCAAGGTGGCGGGTTCGGTAAAGCCCTTCAACACCAAGGCTTTGGCCTGGTCCACCAGGGACGTGGCCACCGTGGCCTTACCCACGCCAAACGTGGGATTGAAGCGGGCAAAGCGCTTGGCAAAGTCCATGCTGATGCTGAAGCTGTGGTTGGGCTCGGTCAGCACTGCCTGGTCAAACGCATTCAGGCTAGCGCTGGGTTTCATCGGCACCCAGGGCGAAAACGACAGTACCTTGATCAGCTTGTGGGTCAGGTCAAATTCGTACAAGCGCATCAGGCCGTTGCCGCCCTGGTAGGCCATTTGGTAGTCCACCACCATTTCCTCGACCGCATTGCCGAAGTCATTCACCTTGGTCAGGTGGGCACCGCCGTGGTGGTGGCCGTTGAGGGTCATGAAGATCTGGTCGTTATCGCGGATCAGCTTTTCCCACAGCATCTTGCCGTAGCCCGTCTCCAGCGGGCTCACGGCGTCGGGGGCAATGTTCAGCAGCTGGTGGTTGACCAGAATCACCGGCAGCTTGGGGTGCGCGGCGATCACGCCGCGGGCCCAGTTGATACCGGCGTCCGAGATGCGCCACGACAAAGACAACACCAAGAACTGCTGGTCTTGCGCCGTGAAGGTGTGGTACTCATGGAAGCCGGTGCTGTCGCGCTCGCCAAAGGTGGTCTGGCGCTTGGCCCGTTTGGCGCTGAACCACTGCAGATAGGGCTCGTTGGCCAGCACGCGCTGGGTGTCGGTGCCGGTGGTGGGGCTGGCGTCAAAATCCACGTCGTTCAACACATCGTGGTTGCCCGCCAGGATCGAATACGGAATCTTGGCCACTTCCAGCACCTGCATGGCGGTATCGGCCACCTTCCATTGCTCGGGCTTGCCTACCTGGTCCACCACGTCACCCAGGTGGATCAGGAACGGGATGTTGAGCTTCTGCGCGTTGTCCGCCACCCATTTGGTTTGCGCGAAATAGGGCTCGCTACCGTAATGCCGCTCGTACTGGCTGCTTTCCGACGAGGTGGCGTAGCGTGAGTAAAACTGGGTGTCGGGCAGCACTGCCAGGGCAAAGCTGGAGATGGGGGTGGCCGCACTGCTACCGCTGCTGTCATCGCCACCACCGCAGGCGCTGAGCAAGCTGCCCGCTGCCAGGGTGGAGGCAGAAGCAAAACCCAGCTTGATCAGGTTGCGGCGCTGTAGCGCACCGTCTGCAACACCGGCGCTCTGCGCTGCGACATCGGCAGCAGGCAAAGGAAAAGACTTCTTCATGGAGGCACTCTCAATAGGATTGATATTTCATGAATATATTTACCAAGTATTAAAGAATGATTACAAACAGGACAAACGTGGTGCGCCAGGCTTGGTCGGAGGCGCCATTCCAAGTGGTAGAAGACGCGGGCCATGCAGCGTTTGAGCCTGGCATCGCCCGTGCGCTGGGTGGCGGTTGCTGAGCAGCACGAGCGCGACGGCACGCTGTAAAAAAATCTGAGTCAAATAGGGTTTCTGCGTTGAATCCACCCGCGTTATATGCTCCTAAAAACAGAGCAAATCAACAAAGCCAAGGGATGGCCGATTCATCCCCCAATTGGTGGACACGGTTTCCGGCCCGCCTCCTATATTGAAACCAGCCCATAAGGGGCCCAATACAGGAGACCACCATGTCCGACAGCCTTCTCACTTCCCGTGACACCGACCCCAACGACCCCGGCCCCAATAACCCCGAATTCCAGACCGTTCTGCAAGCCCTGGTGGCGGTGTACCGGCCGATTCTGGAAGAAGACCTGAAGCGCGCCGACAACCTGCAGGCCCTGGGCGAGGAAGCCGACAAGGCCGACCAGTCCGCATCCGACTGCGAAGCCGAGATCCTGGCCGCAGAGCGCCTGTTCGGCCAGTTTGGCGACGAAAAAGTCGCCCTGGCCCTGTTGCCTGCCCAGGCCCGCGAACTCATGGGCGACCCTGAGCGCTGGCGCTGGTGCCTGCTGCACATCCGCTGCTGCACCATCTTTGGCTGGCTGCTGTGCCGCAAGCCGCGCAATTTCCGCCTGTCGACCTACTACCTGTACCGCTACTGGCTGTGCGTGCGCCAGACGCTGGGCACGCCCGTCACCCCTGGCCGCCTGAGCGACACCGAGCGCAAAGACCTAGACACCCTGGTCGCCGCGCTGGCCAAGGCCTACCGCCCCTACCTGACGGACCAACTGGCCACGGTGGACTTCACCACCGGCCTGCCCCAGGCGATTGACGGCGGCCAGATCGACTGCTTTGAGGGCGAGGAAGAAGCCGCAGCCGTGTTCGAGCGGCTCTTGACGGTAGAAACCGCCCAGGCTCTGCTGGGTGCTGCCGCCTTCAAGGAGCACAGCGCACAGCCCTGGTTCTGGTTCTGCCGCTGCTGGTGCCTGTGCGCCATCCGTTTCGGCTGCTGCCTGGCCCGCGCGCACAGCATGGTGGACGTGTATCGCTGCCTGAAGGTGTACTGGCGCTGCCTGCGCGAATGCTTCCGCCCCCTGAGCTGCGCGCTCACCGGGCCCGACGGCTGCGTGGCCGAAGAAGTCAACGCCAGCATCCCGGCCATGGTGGTGCCCATCCATGGCACGGCGGCAGGCGTGGGCTTTAGCCACTACGTGCTGGAATGGTCGATCAACGGTGCCATTTGGCACGCCAGCAATTTTGTCTATCTACCGGTGCCCCCGGTCAACACCACGCAAGGCAATGCGGCGGTAGTGGCGGGCCTACTGGGCTACCTGGACACCACCTTGCTGAACGCAGGCACTTACTTTGTGCGCATGACGGTGTTTGGCAACAACCAGTCCACCGTGCCCTGCCAGACCACCTTCTCGGTGTTCAAGAAAGACGTGCGCATCCTCGGCATGGGCGGCAGCACCGCGCTGGACGCGCCGTGGACCGACCCCAACGCCCGGCTGATCGACTTTGTGCCCGCGCTGTGCAGCCGCCCATCGGGCACCTACGAAGCATCGTTTGGCACCTGCCTGAACGTGCTGGGCTCGGCCATGGTCGGCGGTTGCGACGACAACCAGCGCATCAAGCGCTACACGCTGGACTACAAGGCCGGCTTCGAGCCCGACTGCGCCACGCCGGGCTGGAGCAACTTCTGGTCGGTAGAGTTCAACACCGCAGCGCAGTACCGGGCCATCAATATGCGCACCGACACCTCGGTGCTCACCGCCTACTGGACCGCCGACTGCCTGGTGCCGGTCATATTCCCGCCCTGGTGCCTGTTGAACGACCCGCAGGCCTTGCTGTCGCCCAGCAGTTGGAACAGCAACACCGGCAGTTGCCAACTCAGCGGCCTGTACACCATTCGCCTCGTGGTGGAAGACACCAACGGCAACACCTACTGCGACACCCAGCGCATTTGGCTGGACAACAAACCCATCAGCGCGCTGATCCGGGTGGGCAACGTCGCCCCCTGTGCGGACCTCAACATCAGCCAGTTTGCGCTACCACCCGACTGCAGCGTGCCCTGGAGCGTGCCGCTGGTAGGCTATGCCTACGACGAGTACATCGACGAGCTGCAGCCCCTGTCCCGGCCGAATGACAACTTTGACCACTACGAGATCTGGGTCAACAAGCAAGGCGGCGGTGCCTTCAAGATCCCGCTGCCCGGCCCCACCGGCAGCTGCTTTGATGGCATGGCCCGCGTGGGCGACCCCGGCACCCACTGCGGCATCCCCACCCTGCCCGAAATGATCAGCCAGTTGGCGCTGTTCGACCTGCGCATGGTGGACCCAGAGTGCAGCCCATCGGTGAAATCACTCAACGTACCGGCAGGCTTCACCACCCCGCGCGGTGAATGCTGCATTTACAACTTCACCCTGCGGGTGTTTGACCGCACCGTGCGCCCCTGCGGCAGCAGCTACGCAGAATCGCAATGGCCGGTAAAGATCTGCAACGACCTGCCACGGGTGGACTGAAACGATGGACGCGCCCTGGTTCACGCTGCTGCTGGGCGCGCTCGCCACCTGGCGGGCCACCCACCTGCTGGCGCTGGAAGACGGGCCGTTCAACGGGGTGCTGCGCCTGCGCCAGGCCGCAGGCAACAGCCTCTGGGGCCAGTTGCTGGACTGCTTTTACTGCCTGAGCCTGTGGGTCGCCGCACCGGTGGCTCTGGCCGTAGCCCGCAACCCGCTGGAATGGCTACTGGCCTGGCTGGGCCTGTCGGGCGCGGCCTGTCTGCTGGAGCGGCTGGGGCCTGCAAGCCCACCGCCACTTCTCAACCTGGAAGGAGACTCCGATGAGCTGCTGTGGACAAAAACGCGAAGCGCTGGCGACGATCCGTCTGCCCGGCCCACCCCCGAGACAAGCCCCGAGACCCACACCGACACCGGCCCGGTTCACCGCGTTCGATAAGCCACAGGCTGGCGCACCCGTGGCACCGTCGGCGACCCCACTGGCCGGTCTGGGTAGCCTGGGGCTGCGTTATCTGGCGCACTCGGCGGTGCAGGTGCGCGGCCCCAGTACCGGCCGTACCTACCACTTCTCTGCCGCTCAGCCGGTACAGCGCGTAGCCCATGCCGACAGCGAAGCACTGCTACGCAGCGGCCACTTTCGGCTGGAAGGCTGAGAGCGCTAAAGTGTGAACATGTGCCCATGGTCCTGGAACGCATGGCCGCACGCGCTACGAATACGTCGAGTTCAAAAACACCGACTCGGTAAACCCCAGATCCGCTGGCCCACCCACGTTGCCAGCCCATTCACCCATCAAACCCGCGGCCATGGGTCTGGCGAACAGATAGCCTTGTAGTTCATCACAACCCAAGCGGGTGAGTACGTCGCGCTGGGCGGCGGTTTCCACACCTTCGGCCACCACGCTCAAACCCAGGGCATGGGCCAGCTGCACCACGGCTTCCACGATGGCGCGGGCATCGGCGTTGTGCTCCAGGTCCTGTACGAACGACTGATCGATCTTCAGTTGGCTGACTTGCAGGCGGCGCAGGTACGACAGGCTGGAGTAACCGGTGCCAAAGTCGTCGATGGACAGCTTCACGCCAATCCGCCCCAGCGCCTCAAATGCCTGCAAAGTGCCTTCGGCATCTTCCATCGCCACCGATTCGGTAATCTCAAAAATCAGCAGCGCCGGGTCTAGTTGGTGCTGCTGCAAGGCCCGCTCGATGCGCAGCCCCAAATCGTCCTGGCGCAACTGGTGCACCGACAGGTTGATGGCCACGCGGATACGCAAACCCTGGTCCCGCCAGACACCCATCTGCCGACATGCCTCTTGGATCACCCAGTCACCCAGAGCGTTGATCAGGCCAAACCGTTCGGCCACCGGAATAAACACCGCCGGACTCAGCATGCCACGCTCCGGGTGCTGCCAGCGCACCAGGGCCTCAACCCCGGTAATCACGCTGCGGCTGGAGCTGACCTTGGGTTGGTAGTGCAGGGACAACTCGTTGCGCTCAATGGCCAGGCGCAGATCGCGCTGCAGTTCAATCTGCTCACGCACCCCCGCATTCATGTGCGGCTCAAAAAACGCATAGGCACTGCCACCACTCCGCTTGGCCGCATACATGGCCGCGTCGGCATGCCCCATGAGCTGGTTTTGCGGACCGTCGGAAGGGAACATGGCGATACCCAGCGAGCACGACAGGCACACCTCGTGCTCGCCACTGGTGACCGGCAGGCTCAGCGCGTCAATGATGCGCTGGGCGATTTGGGCGGTGGCCGTGGTGTCAGGGTTGCCCTCCAGCAGCAGCACAAACTCATCGCCGCCCACGCGGGCCACGGTATCGGTGGCCCGGGCCTGGCCGGCCAGGCGCTGGGCCATCACCCGCAACACCATGTCGCCAAAGCCATGGCCAAACGAATCGTTGACCGGCTTGAAGCCATCCAGGTCCACAAACAGCACCGCCAGGGCCGACCCATCGCGGGTGCAACGCTGCACAGCGACAGCCACACGGTCGTCAAACAGCAGGCGGTTGGGCAAACCGGTCAGCGCATCGCGGAAAGCCAGGGCTTGCAACTCGGTGTTGGCCGTCTGCAAGGAGGCGGCCAAGACGGCCGTTTTGCTTTGCATCCGGGCATCGACCATGGAGGTGAACAGGGTCAGGCTCAACAGCACAATCGTGGCCACCGCCACCAGCACACCCAGGCTGTCGCCCCGGAGCTGGTCGGCGCTCAGGCAGACCGATCCCAACGCGAACTGGGCCGCCGCCATACCGGTGTAATGCATGCCGCAGATCGCCGCGCCCATCACCAGGGCGGCCACCAATTGCCACCAGCGTGCCGTGCTCCCGCTGAGACGGCGCAGCCAAAAAAAGATCAGCAAAGCCACTGCCGACGCCGCCACCGCGATGCCTACCGAGGCCAGTACCCATACAGCGTCCCATTGGATGCCGGGGGCCATGTCCAGCGCCGCCATGCCGGTGTAGTGCATGGCACAGATACCAGCCCCCATGGCCAGCGCCCCCACGGCCAGTCGGGGCAGCGTCAAACGGTTGCGGCTGGCCACAAACAGCGCAACTGCCGACACCGCGACCGCCGCCACCCACGACAGCGCGGTGACCACATAGCCGTAGCCCACGGCAAACGGCAGGCTCACGGCCAGCATGCCCACAAAATGCATCGACCAGATGCCCGTGCCCATCGCCAAGGAACCGGCCGCCCACCAGCCTCTGGCCACTACGCGGTCCTGGGTACGCACGCGCTTGGCCATGTCCAGCGCGACATAGGACGCAAAGCTGGCAATAAAGTAAGACAAAGCCACCACCCCTGGGGCGTAGCGTACGTCAACGAATGATGTGTCCATGGGCATCCGGATAAAGGAAAAATCGCAAAAACAGACTGCCTTGCTATCCTATTATCGAAGATTCGCCCTTGCTGACGGTACCGTTTCGGGCTCGCCGCACGGGGCCTACCGTTGTATTCAGGGGCAAAGCCCCGTTCAGCGCGCAGATGCAGGCAAATCCACCACCGCCTCCAACCCCGGCTGCGCCGGCCGCAGCGTCAGCCGCCCGCCGTGGGCTTGCGCCACCAGTCGGCACAGGTACAGGCCCAGCCCGACGCCACCGGTACCACGCTGGCGAGCCGCATCGGCGCGGTAGAAAGGCTGGGCCAGCTGCGCCCATTGGCCTTCGGCCACGCCTGGGCCATGGTCACGCACACGCAGTTGCAAGCCGCCATCCCCCCGCGCCAGATGCACATCAACCACGCCCTGGCCACCGTGCAGGCGGGCGTTGTCCAACAGGTTGCGCAGCAGCAAACGCATGCGCACGCGGTCCAACGGCCAGGCGGGAATTTCGGGGTCAAAATGCAGGTTGACGCAGGCAGGATCTGCGTGGGCCGCTATGGTTTCCTTTAACAGCGCCACCAAATCGGTCGGCTCTAGGTGCAGGGCGGCGTGCGGGCTGACCAGGCGCTCGCTCTCCAGCAGGTCACTAATCAGGTCGCGCATCAGCGCCAAATCGCGCAGCAGCGGATCGCGCAGCGGCTGCAGCTCGGCGGTTTCGGGCAGCAGCTCGGTGTTGAGCCGGGCGCGGGTTAGCGGCGAGCGCAGTTCGTGGCTGATGGCCAGCAGCAGGCCGCGCTTGGCTTCCAGCATGGCGTGGATGTCGTGCGCCATGGTGTTGATGTGCTGGGCCAGGTCGCCCAGCTCATCGCGGCTTTGCAGGGGAATGGGCTGGCGGAAGTCGCCCGCGCCAAAGCGCTGCGTGCCCCGGCGGATATCTTCCAGCGGGCGCAGCAAGCGGCGCACCACCGCAAAAGCCACGCCAGTCAACAGCAGCAACAGGCCCAAAGTGGCCCAGACAATGCGGCTGCGTGGCTGCTGCCAATCGATATCCCCCAGACCCAGCACCACGCGGGTGCCGTCGGCCGTAGTGCGGGACAGCAAATGCGGCCCCTCCGGCTTTTCCTCCTCCCTCTCCCCGCGCCGCATCCATGGGCGGTCGCTTTTATCGGGGTGCGAGTTCCAGTGCACCTGCGGGCCATCCAACCGCACCGACAGCGGCAGGCGCTGCACCAGGGCCTGGGCCCGTTCGATGCTGGGCGGGCTGCCCAGGTCGGCCACCAGGTAGTCCACATAGTCGGTGACCAAGGGCAGCGCCGCATCGCGCCACCCCACGGTAAAGGCCTTTTGCATGCCGACGACGAACACCACCGACATGGTCAACGCCAGCCCCATGAACAGCGTCACCAACCGCCAACGCAGCGAATGGCGCAAGGCGTGCCGCGCGCGGCGGTGCCAGCGGGGGTTTCGGGTGCGTTTAAACACGACCGACGGCCAATGAATAACCGGCGTTGCGCCAGGTTTTG
>NZ_JBDTEM010000427.1:0-2336 GCF_039922535.1 Rhodoferax sp.
CGGTGCGGACCAGGCCCAGGTGCGGCACCAGCAGCAGCGGAAAGGCCAGCGACACCGCCAGCGCGCCCAGGTAGTCGAAGGTCAGCACCTGCGACACCAGGTCTTTCAAGGCCACGTTGCGCTGCAGGATGCGCATCACCAGCGGAATCTCCAGCCCCACCAGGGTGCCCACCAGCAGCACCAGGCTGTACAGCAGCGGGCGGAAAGCACCGGGCACCGTCGCATTTGCTACAAAAAGCAGAGCTGGCAGCGCACCCCCAATAAGCGCTACCAGCAGTTCTATGCGTAAAAAGTGCGCGGGCAACTGGCGCTCAAAAAACCGCGACAAATACGAGCCCACGCCCATGGCAAACAAGTACGTGCCGATGACGGTAGAAAACTGCAGCACCGAGTCGCCCAGCAGGTAGGACGCCAGCGCGCCCGCCGCCAGCTCATACACCAGCCCGCAGGCCGAGACGATAAAAACCGAGGCCAGCAGCGCCACCTCAACCGGGCGCGGCCCGGCAATGTCACGCGGCTTCAATGGATGGCGGCGGCCACGATGATGCAAATGCCCAGCGAGGTGGCAGCGACGACGAGCGCCAGCGCCAGGTTCTGCTTTTCAATGATTTCTTCCCACAGCTTGTAGGGTGTGAGTTTGTCCATCACCACAAAGCACAGCGCAAAAATCGCCACGCCCACCAGCGCAAAAACGATGGAGCCCAAAACCACTTCGGGCCGCAGCCATTCAATCACCATGTTGATCTCCTTCAAAAAATTATTTGTGTCCGCCGCCGCTGGAAAAGCCGCCGTAGGAGCCTCCCGAGGTGCGGGTGCTGGAGCTGCAGTTTTCGACATTCGGGTCGCAATTGCTGCTGTTGCTGAACACGATCACCAGCACCACCAAGATCACGATGATCCACAGTATCGTTTTCGGGGTGATCCCCGCGATGCCCGTGCCCAGCGGGCTGGCATCGCTGCGTTTGAGCAGGTCTTTCTTGCCCTCCAGCTTGAAGGCGGTGGCCACCAGGGCGCTGTCGATGTTGCTGCCCACCGACCAGGTGACTTCCTGCACCGACTGCTCCATGGACAGCAGGCTTTTGCCGCTGGAGAAGTCGCGGTTGCTGGTTTTTTGCCCGCGCTGTACCTGCCAGTAGAACTCGCCCAGCACATAGCTGGTTTCAGCGTTGTAGCTTTCCTTGAGCTGGTAGCGGCTGCCCAGGTAAGTAGCGCTTTTGCCGCTGGCTGCCATTTCGGGTGCGCCGGTGGTGGGCTTCACCAGGCTCCAACCTTCGGTGGAATCGACCAAAAACACAAAGCCACGCTTGGCGTTGAAGAGCAAATACTCTTCCCAGCCAAACTGCTCATCATCCCCTGGTGCCATGCCCATGCGGTGCTGGAAACCCACCACCTGCCAGTCCACTCCCTGCAGTTTGCCGGTCAGGCCCAGGGGAATCAGCGGCTGCACCGGTTCGTCTTGCGTGGCGTGCCGCAATTCGGCACCGATGCCCTGGGTCAGGTCGATCAGGCTGTGGCAGGCCCCGCAGGTGATGCTTTTGCTGCTGGCCAACTGCACGGTGATGGGCGCGCCGCAGCTGGGGCAATCGAACTGGCGGCCTTTCTCGTCTTTGACCGACTCGGCATGCAGGCCGACCAGTTGCAAATCGTCCAGCAGCACGGCGCTGCCGATGGACAGGCTGGGCGGCCGGGTGCTGTAGTCCACGCTGAGCACTTCGCCGGTGGCGTTGCGTAGCTCGACCATCGCGAAGGGCTCGCCCAATGCAGGCAGGCGCGGCAGCTCGCCCTGGGCCGACAGCAGGGAGACGGTTTGGTTGGAGGCGACGCTGAAGGTTTTGCCGTTGATGGCGGTGGTAGCTCCCACGCGGAACTGCTCGGCCATCGGGATGGCACGCTGGGCCCATTGCGCTGATGGGGGCGTGGTGAAGACGTAGGTCCCGTTGTCTTCGCTCAAAAAGGCGCTGGTGCCGTCGGCACGCACCGCGTGCCATTCGGTCCAGGTGCCCTCGGCATATTTGTACTGCAGGCGGCCCACCAGGGTAAAGGCCTGGGCCTTCCAGGTGCCGCTGGCCTGCAGCTGCAGGGGGCTGTGGTCGTCGAACAGCTCGGCCATCTTGCCGATGCGCGCCAGGGTTTCGCCGCTGCGTACTACCGTGCTCTGGCAGTAGGCGCAGACGGCGTAGGTGGACTGCGCGCTGCGGAAATCCACCGGCGCGCCGCAGCCAGGGCAGGGCGCGCGGTAGCTGCGCTGCACGGGTGGCAGCGGCGGGGGTGAAGGAGGGGGTGGGCTGGTGGCCATGGAGCGGCTGCGCGCTGCGGGCGCTGGCGGGCCAGCGTGT
>NZ_JBDTEM010000428.1:0-12386 GCF_039922535.1 Rhodoferax sp.
TAGCGCTAGCGAAGGGCGCAGACAGTGGGGGCAGCCTTTCTTTGGGTTACGTTTCTTTGGCTGCGCAAAGAAAGGTGACTGCCCTGCCGGGGGCACAGCCCGGCCAGCGGCGACTGTGGCACCCAACCCTGCATGGGTAACCCAAACCTCGATCAAAATATTTAAGAGAAAAGTGGCCCCAGCGCAGATTCCACCTGCGCAAGCAGCTACGTAAAGTAGAGCATTTCGCACCTTCACCGGTTGAAGAAAGAATGTCTGCACCAGGGAAGTCAAAAGGCCTCACCGGGCTATAGTGTTCCACCGTCAGGCTGTGGGGTTTGTCGGAATTTTTATACCTGGTTTGAAATGGGCGCATCTTGCGCAAAGCCAAGCTGCAAGCCACTTTCAGGAAATTCTGATGGACGATATAGACCGCAGCGCCCTTTTTATCTTGCAGGTTTTACGGTCTGCATTAGGTTGCCACCTGCCAAACGTTGTGGCACTGGCTTCTTCCACCAAGAACTGGAAACATCAACTGTGCAACGTGCCCGACCACTAAAGCCCAATTTGTTCAGGTACGCGAATCTGACAACGCGCCGCATGTTCATAGGCAGTATCGCGTGGCTACTATGGCCAATCAGTGCATCGTGGGCCGCAGACACTCGCCGTATCGTATGGCCAGCGCTGAGCGGCGGCCCGATCGTTTGCGGCCCTTATCAGGGAAGCGTCCTTCCTGGAAAAGATGGGGGTATGGTTGTTGGCGGCCCGTTAAATGGCTCCGTGTGGCCCGACGCTGAAGGCGGAATGATCGTCGGTGGTCCGCTCAACGGAACAGTTTGGCCGAGTGCCAAAGGTGGAGTGATCGTAGGCGGCCCTCTCGATGGAACTGTGTGGCCCGCGGCCTCGGGCGGTCTGATCATCGGCGGACCACTCAATGGCTACTTGGTCGTCCGTTAGCAGCTTAGTGAGCAAGGCATGAAAATCGCAATCCTTGGCTGGGGTTCCTTACTCTGGGATACCCGCACAGATTTCGACTCAACGCACGGCCCATGGGAGCTTGACGGTCCCAATCTCCCTATCGAGTTCACCCGTGTCTCTAAAACGCGCGGCGGCGCGCTCACTCTAGTAATTGATCATGATTACGGCGCAGTATGTACCTGCGTCTTCGCGCTCAGTACCAGATCAAATCCTGACGATGCCATATCTGACTTACGCTGCCGCGAAGGAACCACCCTTGCAAACATCGGGTACTACTTTGCTGACGGATCGCGCCAGAATTCTTCGACCGATAAAACTCTGAATATCGTTCGGCAATGGGCGGAAACGACGAAAATTGATGTAGTCGTTTGGACAGACTTGAAATCAAACTTCGCATCCAAAAGCAAGTTAAAGCAACCCTTCTCGATTCCAAGTGCGATTTCTCATCTGCAGTCACTATCCGTCGATGCAAAGGCTAGCGCCGCCGAGTACATGTGGCGCGCGCCGGCACTCGTGGATACGGCGTTACGCCGTGCAGTTGAAATCGCGCCATGGTTCAACACAGATGGCTAACCCTGTGTTGCTTGCGACGGGCCGCAAGCGTCGTCTCGCCTCGCCCAGCGCGCTGGCCTGCGGCAGAACACCACGTTAGGCCTCACAAATGCGACTCTTCCGCATACCATGATCAACACACACAGGCGTTTGGCGCTTTCGCTGGGTATCGCCCTTCCATGGTCTGCTGCCCGAGGCCAGCCCTTTTCCACCGGAAGCTGTGCTCCTAGGCGCATCTAGAGGGGGCCCCCGGGTGCGGGATCGGGGGCTTGCGCCCCATCGCGCCTAGGGCGCGAACTGGGCTGCCAGCACCTCATTGGCCATTACGCTTGGTTCGGACTTTTAGGCCATTTTTTCAAGCATAAAAAAGGCCGCTGGCGCAGATATAACCTGCGCAATATGCTCCTATTTTTGAATATAAAAACAAGAGCAATTCACCCCCCTCACCCCAACTGAAACCAAGCCGACTTCCCCTGCATGTACGACAGCAAACTGTCCATATGCTTGTCCCTCGAATTCCCCGACTGCTTGTACCCGCCAAACGGCTGGGTCATGTCGCCGTCGCCGAAGCAGTTGACCCAGACGATGCCTGCCTCCAGCGCGCCGACCATGCGGTGGGCCTGGTTCAGGTCGCGGGTCCAGACGGATGCGGCCAGGCCGTAGATGGAGTCGTTGGCCAGGGCGATAGCCTGGGCTTCGGTGTCGAAGGGGATGAGGGTGGTGACCGGGCCGAAGATTTCTTCCTGGGCGATGGCCATGCGGTTGTGGCCGACAAACAGCGTGGGGGCCACGAAGGTGCCGGGGCGGTTGACGGGCGTGCCGCCCATCGCCACCTGCGCGCCTTCGGCCTGGCCGCGGGCGATGTCGGCCAGCACCTTGCGCTGGTGCGGCTGGCTGGCCAGCGGGCCCAAGGTGGTAGCAGGGTCCAGCGGGTCGCCGGGCTGGTACAGCACCTGGGTGCGGGCGATGAATTTGGCGATGAAGGCATCTTGCAGGTCGCGGTGCACCAGCAGGCGCGAGCCCGCGTTGCAGACCTGGCCGGCGTTGTCGAAGATACCGCCCACGGCGCGGTCTACCGCGGCATCCAGGTCGTACAGATCGGGCATGAAAATCTGCGGGCTTTTGCCGCCGGTTTCCAGCGCCACCCGCTTCATGTTCGACTGCCCGGCATAGCCCATCAGCAGCTTGCCCACACGGGTGGAGCCGGTGAACGACAACTTGATCACATCTGGGTGCAGGGCCAGCGCACGGCCCGCCTCGGGCCCCAGGCCGTTGACCAGGTTGAAGACCCCGGCGGGGCCGCCCGCATCCACAAACAATTGCGCCAGCCGGGTGCAGGTCAGCGGGGCCTGCTCGGCGGGTTTGAGCACCACGCAGTTGCCTGCGGCCAGGATGGGCGCGAGCTTCCACACCGCCATCAGCAGCGGGTAGTTCCACGGCGTGATGGCCCCCACCACGCCCAGCGGCTCGTGCAGGATCATGTGCAGTGAGCCTGCGGCGGTGTGGGTCACGGCCCCTTCCACCTTGTCGATGCACTCGGCGAAATAGCGGATGGTGCGCAGCACCTCGGGCAGGTCGATGTTGAACATGTCGCTGATGGGCTTGCCCATGTCCAGCGTCTCCAGCAGCGCCAGCTCGTCGGCGTGCTGCTCCACCAGGTCGGCCCAGCGGTTCATCACCGCCATGCGGTCGCGCGGTGGCTGGCCGCGCCAGCGGCGGTCGTTCCAGGCGGCCAGGGCGCTGGCCACGGCCACGTCAATGTCTTTGGCCTCGCCCTGGGCGATGTGGGCCAGCACTGCGCCGGTGGTGGGGTTGCGGCATTCAAAGCTGCCGCCGTCCAGCGCGGGCACGTAGCGGCCCTCGATGAACAAGCGGCCTTCGATGGCCAGGGTTTCGGCTTTGCGCAGCCAGTCTTGGTGGGTGAACTGGGGGATGGAGGGATGGGCCATGTGTTACTCCGCAATTAATTCGGTGGGGTAGCCGGGGGCGCGCAGTTCCAGGCCGCAGGCCTGCTCCAGCATGCGCACCACCTCGGGGCTTTGCGCCTGGCTGCCAAACATGCCGCGCGCACGGCGAAAGATCTGCTGGGTCATGCCGCCCAGCTCCAGCGGCACACCCAGCTTTTCGGCGATGCCGTTGACCAGGCCCAGGTCTTTGCAGGCCAGGTCCATGTTGAATTTGACGTTGTAGCTGCCGCTGAGGATGAGCTGCGACTCGGTCTCGTGCACAAAGCTGTTGCCCGAGCTGGCGCGGATGGCGCGGTAGGTGGCGTCCGGGTCTACACCGTATTTGGCGGGCACCATCATGGCCTCGCCCGCCGCCACCAGGTGGATGAAGGCCAGCATATTCGTTACCACTTTCACCACCGAGGCATTGCCCAGCTTGCCCATGTAGATGATCTGCCCGCCCATCGCCGCCAGCAAGGGCTCGACGCGCTGGAAGACGGCCTCTTCGCCGCCCACCAGCACCGTAATTTGCCCCGAATTGGCCAGGTGTACGCCGCCGGTGACCGGGCATTCCAACACTGCAATACCGCGCTGGGTGGCGGCGGCTTGCAGGCGCTGCAGGTCCTCGAAATCGGTGGTGCTCATCTCGATCCACACACCGCCTGCGCGCAGAGTTTCGAACACGCCGCCCGGGCCTTCGACCACCTTGCGGGAGATGGCGGGCGACGGCAGCACGGTGATGACTACATCGGCCTCGCGGCAGACCCCTGCGACATCGTCCGCCCACACCGCGCCCGCGGCCAGCAGCTTCTGCGCCGCCGCCGGGTTCAGGTCGGTCACGGTGACCGGGAAACCCGCGGTGACAAGACTGTTGCACAGGCCTTCGCCCAAGCTGCCCAAGCCGATAAAACCAATGTTCAGTGCCATACCCAAGTCCTTTGGAGAGAAAAAAGATTACGCAGCCCTGCGCCGCAAGGGGTTGAAGCCCATGACCATCATGCTGGCCAGCACGATCAGCGTGCCGCCCGCATACAAGCCGGGGCCGGTGGCTTCGCCCAGAAAGATGATGGAAAACAGCACGCCAAACCCGGTGATCAGAAAGGTGCTGCTCAGCGCCGCCACCGGGGGCACGTGGCGCATGATGCGCATGTACATCCAATAGGCCATGCCCGAGGTCATGGTGCCCATCACCACCACGCAAGCGACGGCCGACAGCGTGAAATGCGCCTTGGGCAGGTCGTACAGGGCCCCCGGCAGCAGCAGCAGCGCACCGGCGGCATGCATGCCTGCGGTGATGGCCAGCGGCTCCAGCCGTGTCGTAGCGCGCTTCAGAAACGGGGTGGAAATGCCCGACAGCGCGGCCCCCGCCACGCAGCCCAGGGCCGACAGCACCAGCAACGGCGTGGGGCTGACAGGGCCCAGCTGCACCACCAGCGCGGCCCCACCAAAGCCCAGCAGACAGCCCGCTGTCTTCAGGGGCGTCAGCGCCTCTTCTTTCATGTAGGCTGAAATGAAAGCCCCAAACAACACTGCCGTGACCGATAGCAGCGAGCCGTAGGCAGCAGGCAGCTCCAGCGACGACCACGCATAGAAAAAGTGCGGCCCGGCCACCGCCAGCGCGCCCAGCAAAAACATCTCGCGCCAATGCGCCCATGGCCACGGCTGCCGTGCCACCCGCATGATGGTGCCCAGCACCAGCGTGGCCATGACCATGCGCATGCCGGCCGCCAGGTTGTGCCCCAGCGTGGGCACGGCCAGGCGTGTCAGCATGAAGGTCGAACCCCACAGCGCAGACAGCGCGACCAACTGGACGAAATACTTGGTTTGCATAAACACTTCACATTTGATAGCTGCTCGCGCAGGTGGAATATGCGCTGGAGGCCGGAATGGCCTAAAGGTTGTAACTACTCAGCTCCCTCGTACAGGCAGAACGTGCGCCTTCCAGGAACACCGCAGAACTGGCTCTGCCAGGCTGCTGGTGTTGCCCCCTGCAAGGGGGTTGGCGAAAAGTGCATAGCACTGTAGCCTGGGGTGAGTCATATTCACACCAGCTTGCGCTTGACCTTCTGGCTCCAGTCCTTGGCAAACACCTGGGTGTCGCCCTCGTAGGCTTCCAGCCGGCCCGACACCAGCCAATGCGTCTTGGTGGCTTGCAGGCTGGAATAGGTTTCGGTGCGCACTTTCCAGTCGCCACGTGACATCTCCATCGACCAGTGGCAGTCTTGCCGGGCCGACAGCGGATCATCGGGCAGGATGCGGTAGTTCTCGCGCCCGCAGCCCCAGGTGGTCAGACCGTGCTCGGTGCTGGTGCTGCGGCCAAAGTCGTCAATGATGGCCATGCGGCGTTCGCCGGTGCGCTGGTCGGTGGTGACTTCGCGCTGGTTCCAGGCCGGCTCCAGCGTGGTGAGCTTGACCGGCGGCGCGGCTTCGGCGGGGGCGAACACCGGGGCTTTTTCACCGCGCCGGGGCTTGCGCACCGGGATGTCGATGAAGCTGGCGCCAGTGTGCACCGTCAGCGTGACGGGCTCGGGCGCGGGCCAGATCAGCGGCCAGTAGCTGGTAGAGATGGACACCCGCAGGCGGTGGCCCTTGGGCACGGTGCAGGCCACGTCGTCCAGCTGGATTTGCAGGGTGTAGACCTTGCCGGGCTCCAGTACCTCGGGATGTTCATGCCCATCGCGGTGGCACAGGTTGGCCACGGCATAGGTCAGGCGCGACACGGCACCGTCGGGCCAGACGCTGTTGAGCCGGACGGCCGCCACCGCCACCGGGCGGTCGCTGCTGAACTGCAGGTGCAGCACGGCCGCACCCACCAGGTCGATGGGCTTGGCGAGTGGCGGCGTGTCGAAGGTGAGTGAGCCCGAATCGTCCTGGCGCTGGTCGCCGGGGAACTCGGGGCCAAGCCAAATGATGCAGTACTCGCCGCTGTCGGCCCCGGTGTGCTGGGGTGAGGACAGGGCTTGTTTGGTTTTTTTGTCCGCCGTGGTGCCCAGGCCTTGCGGGTTCAGGAACCAGCGCTGTGTCTCGGAGCGGTCGGACGGCCACACGTCGTCGCTGACCCAGCGCCCGGCAATCTGCGCCACGCTGGCACCGGGCCGGCCGATCTCCATGATGTAGGTGCGGTGCGCCGGGTCTTGGTCCACGCCGGTGTCCACGCCCTTGAGCCACTGGTCCCACCAGCGCAGGGCCTCTTGCAAAAAGCCGATGCGCGGCTCGGGCACGGCGAAATGCGGGTACTTGTGCGCCCAGGGGCCGATGATTCCTTTGACCGGGCTTTGCACACTGGCCACCAGGCGCGGCACGGCGTTGGAGTAGGCATCGTTCCAGCCGCCGATGGCCAGCACGGCGGCCTGGATGGCGCTGAAGTCTTCGCACACCGAGCCGCGCTTCCAGTAGGCATCGCGGTGCGGGTGCTGCAGCCAGGGGATGGCCAGCAGGGGCTCATTTTCCAGCCGCTCCAGCCACATCGCCTTCCAGCGGTCGCCGACCAGCGCCGGGTCGGGCGCGCGCGAAGAATAGGCCAGCATGGTGGCCGACCAGCCCAGGTTTTCGCCCAGCAGGCAGCCGCCTTTGTAGTGGATGTCGTCGCGGTAGCGGTCGTCGGTGGAGCACAGGGTGATCACGGCATCCAGCCCGGCGGGCTGGCGCGCGGCGACCTGCAGGCAGTTGAAGCCGCCCCAGGAGATGCCCATCATCCCTACCTTGCCGGTGCACCAGCTTTGCGCCACCAGCCAGGCGATGACCTCTTCGCCATCGGCCAGCTCTTGCTCGGCGTATTCGTCCAGCATCACGCCGTCGGAGTCACCATTGCCGCGGATGTCCACACGCACGCAGGCGTAGCCGTGGCCCGCCAGGTAGGGGTGCGTGAGGGCATCGCGCACCACGGTGCCGTCGCGCTTGCGGTAGGGCAAATATTCCAGGATGGCGGGCACGGGTTTGCGTTCGGCATCCACCGGCAGCCAGATGCGCGCGGCCAGGCGGGTGCCGTCGGCCAGCGGGATGAAGAGGTTGGGGATTTCCTGGACTTTGCGTGGGAAGGATTTGACAGTTTTCATGGATGCGACGTTAAAAAATCAGGGTGCCATATCGGCCTGCGGGCTGCTTTGCAGCACCTGCACCAGGGTGCGCAGGCCCTGGTCGAGTTGCGCGGGCGAGGTGGCGGTGTTCAGGCTGATGCGTACCGCGTGGGGGGCGCGACTGCGCCCGGCGGCAAACTGCTCTGCGGTGCGCACCAGCACACCGGCCTGGCGCAGGGCGGCGGCAAACGGGCTGGCGTGCCAGGGTTCGGGCAAGGGAAACCACAGGTGCGGGTGGTGGGCGCTCCAGGCGTAGTCCCACCCGGCCAGGCACTGGTGGGCCACGGCCAGGCGCTCGGCGATCTGCTGGCGCTGCAGGCTGACCAGGCGCTCGACCTCGCCGCTGGCCAGCCAGCGGGTGGCGATTTCGGGCATCAGCGGGGCCACCATCCAGCAGTCGGCGCGGATGCTGGCGGCCACCTTGTCCCGCCATTCGGGGGCGGCTTCCAGGTAGCCCACGCGCAGGCCAGGGGCCATCACCTTGCTCAGACTGGCCAGCAGAAAGGATTGCTCTGGTACCAGGGTAGAAATGGCGGGCGGCGGCTGCTCCAGCACGGCGGCATGCACCACGTCTTCCAGCAGCCACAGGCCCCGGCGGCGGATGACGGCGGCCAAGGCTTCGCGGCGCGCCACGGGAATGGTGCTGGCGCAAGGGCTGTGCAGCGTGGGGCTGCAAAACAGCAGCTTGGCCTGGAAGCTGTGGGCGGCCTTGTCCAGCGCGTCGGGCAGCAGGCCATCGCCGTCCATCTCCAGGCCGATCACCTGCAGCCGCAGGGAGCGCGCCAGGGCCAGCAGGCCGGGGTAGCTGAGCGACTCGGTCAGCAAGGTGTCGCCCGGCTTGGCCAGGGTCCGCAGCACCCCGGCCAGGCCGTGCTGTGCGCCGTGGGTGACCATCACGCGGTTGGCATCGCCGGTGGTGCCAAAGCGGCGCAGCCAGTCGGCCCCGGCCTGGCGGTGGCGCAGGGCCCCGGTTTCGGGCTGGTAGGCCAGCAGCTCGGCCATGCAGGCCGGGTCCAGGCTGAGTTCGGCCAACACCTGGCGCAGGGACTCCACCTCGTCGGTGGGGATGGCGACGTTGTGGGCCAGGTCGATGGGCGGCGCACCCGGCACCGGCACGGCCGCACCCTGGCCGAGGGCGCGCACATAGGTTCCATCGCCCACGCGGGCCGCCGCCAGGCCCTGCTGTTCCAGTCGGGCGTAGGCGCGGCTGACGGTGGAAATCGGCACGCCCAGGCGCTGGGCCAGCACCCGGTGGGCGGGCAGTTTTTCGCCCGCCGACAGCTGGCCGTCCCGGATTTTCTGGGCCAGCATGTCGGCAATCGACGCGGTGGTGGACGCAGTCGTGGGCGGTGTCTGGGGCGTGTCAGCCACGCCAGGGGCAGAAGGCATGGGCAGACGGCCTATCTGCTACAAAAAAAGAAGCTGCTAGCGCAGGTGGAATATGCGCCAGAGGCAGATTTCATTTAGATTCCTTGAGAATGGCCGGGTCGAACGGTGGGCGGGCAAACACCTCCCGCAGCATAGGCTCGAAATACGACAGCGGCTTGCTCGGGTAGTGCGGGTCAAAGGAGGCCTGGTCGTACAGCTCGCAGAAGCGGCAGCAGGCCTCGAACCAGGGGTGGTCGCGGTAATCCAGGTAGCCGTCGGCCTTTAAACCGTAGTGGTGGGCGTAGTACTGCATCTGGAACAGGCCGTGCATTTCCACCACCCAGGTCACCTCGGCACGCACGTAGGGGCGGATGAGTGCGGCGGCAAACTGGGAATGGTTTTCAGGGGCCAGCTCGTCACCCAGGTCGTGCAGCAAGGCGGCGACGATGGTTTCCAGATCGGCCCCATCGGCCTCGGCACGGGTGGCAGCTTGCAGGGAATGCTCCAGGCGACTCACCTGGTAGCCCTCTAGCGAGTCGCCCAGGCGGTGCAAGGCCAGCAGCAGGCGGTCCGGCAGGGCGCGCACGTAGCCGTGCTCCAGCTTTTGCAGAAACCGGTATTCCTCGGTGCTGCCATCTTTCATCTGGGTAAAGGCAACGGCGTGCATGGCGGGGTTGGCGACGGTGATCATGCGGAGGTTCCAGTCAATGTGCGGTGCAGCGAACGGTGTAGCACGCGGTACAGGCTGCGCGGGCCGTCGCGGTCGATATAGCAGCCTTGCAGCTGGCGGTGCCCTTCGGCGGCGTTGTAGGCGGTGCGGCCATGCAGCACGCGGTTGTTGTCAAACATCATCATCTGGCCGGGCTCCAGGCGAAAGCGCAGCGCATAGGCATCGTCGTCGAACAGCTCGCCCATACGCCGGCGTGCACGCTGGTAGCTACGCGTGTCGGCCTCGGACATCAGCGGAATATTCTCCAGCCGCGGGCTGTAGTGCACGCCCATCATGTCGCCGTTGCCATTCAATTCGATCATGGGTTTGATCGCCACCAGCTGGGTTTGGGGATCGCGGTGTTCGAAGCGCAAGGGGATGCGGCTCAGCAGCGCAAAGCCCTCGGGGTCTTCGCGGCGCACCTGCGCGGCCACGGCCAGGCTGTCCACCAGACTCGACAGGCCGCCCGAGGTTTCGTTCTGCAGGCACTGCAGCAACTGGATGCCGGGCACTGGCGTGCGGTAAGGGTTGTCGGTGTGCGGGCCAAGGGCCACCGACTGGTAGGACAGGTCGATCTGGTCGGTGGCCTTGGGCCGGGTATAGACCTCGAAAAACGCACCGAAATTGGTTTCGCGCACAAAGCCAAAGCGCCGCGCAATCGACAGAATGGAGTCGGTTTGCGTGGGCGTGTTGTGCACCAGCAAAAAGCCGCGTTCGATGAAATCCGTCAAGGCCTGGTAGAGCACGGTGTCTTGCGCCAGATCGGGCCATTGGTAGATCGGCAGCGGGGCCAGGTCAGAACCCCAGGGCCGTGGCTCCGGGCATTCCTCGCTCAGCACCGTGCCAGCCAGCAATTCGTCGGCGTCGTAGTCGCCAGCAAAGCCGTCGCTGAACGCCAGGTGCAGGCGCGGGCCGTCCCAGCGCGCGGCCGTCAGCTCCAGGTCTACCGGCAGCAGGTGCGGGTTGATCAGGCGCTGGCCGGTCAGCGGGTCGCGCTGGCTGGGGTCGGGGCTGAGGGCGCGCAGCCACAGCGCGGGCAGCGGCGTGTCACCGGCCGGGGTGCGCACCACCAGCCGGGTGGGGCTGGAAAGGATGTGAATTTCAGACATCGCGAGGGCTTTCGTGTGGGGGGATGGCAAGGTACAAATTTTGAGAGATTGCAAGCTTGCCGACAAACGAAGAAAACAAGGCTATAACCTTAGCAAAACTAATGCCTAGCTAATGGATGCGCCATGAAACGTCTTCCCCCTTTGAATTGGCTGCGTGCTTTTGAGGCCTCGGCCCGCGCTTTGAGCTTCACAGCAGCCGCCCAAGAGCTGAGCATGACCCAGTCGGCCGTGAGCCAGCAGATCAAGAGCCTGGAGAACGCCATCGGCCGGCCGCTGTTTGTGCGCCGCGTGCGCGGCTTGGAGCTGACCGACGCCGGCCGCGGCTATCTGCCCACGGTGCAGGCGGCGTTTGCGATGCTGGAAGAAGGCACCCGCGTGCTCACCGACCGCAAGGAGCCGGACATGCTGGAGCTGCATGTGAATCTGTCGTTTGCCCGCTACTGGCTCAGCCCGCGCCTGGGCCGCTTCATGGACCAGTACCCCTGGGTGCAACTCAACCTGGTGACCTCGATCTGGCCCGAAGAGCGGCAAAGCGATTCGGCGGACGTGGAGATCGTTTTTGGCCTGGGCAAGTGGGAGAGCCGGGTCGGCAAGCGGCTCACCGTGGACAGCATCTTCCCGGTGTGTTCGCCCGAGGTGGGCGCGCGCATCCAGCGGCTGGACGACCTGCTGCGCCAGCGCCTGTTCGACCTGCCGGGCACGCTGCAAAGCTGGGACAGCTGGCTGGAGGCCTACCCGGCCAAAAGTCGGGTGGCGCGCCCCCTGGTGCACCGCACCAGCACCTGGGCGCTGAGCCTGGAATGGGCGCAAAACGGCCTGGGCGTGGTGCTGGCCCACGACACCGTCGCCAACGACCTGATCCGCGCCGGACGGCTGGTGCGGCCGCTGGCCTTTTCGCTGCCGATGAAGGAGGCGTATTACCTGATCGCCCCCGAGGGCAACCAGGCGCATCCGGCGGCGCAGGCGTTTAAAACCTGGCTGCAGCAGGAGATGGATGACCACACTTAGCTACTATGTCTTTTATAGCTGCCAGCGCAGGTGGAATCTGCGCTAGAGGCCGATTTAATCAATATTTCATGACGACCAGCCGGGTCTGGGTAAATTCCAGCATGCCGTGCTTGCCGTCGTCGCCCCCCAGGCCGGAGCGTTTCCAACCCGCGTGGTAGCCCTGGTAGGGGTCGGCGGGGGTACGGTTGATGTAGAGCTCGCCGGCCTCGATCTCGTTACCGGCCTGCATCACGCTGCGGTAGTCCTCGGTGTAGAGCACCGAGGCCAGGCCGAACTGGTGGTCGTTAGCCAGCGCCAGCGCATGGTCCAGCGTGGTGTAGGGCAGCACGCAGAGCACTGGGCCGAAGACTTCTTCCTGCACGATTTCCATGTCTTGGCGCACCTGGGTCAGCAAGGTGGCCGGGTAGAAGTAGCCGGGGCCGCTGGGCACACTGCCGCCGCATTCGAGCTGGGCACCGGCTTGGATGGCGCGCTCCACCATGGCGTGGATGCCTTGGCGTGCGGAGGCGCTGACGAGCGGGCCCATGTGGTGTGATTGCGCGGCGCGGTTGCCATAGGCGTGGGCGCTGAGTTTTTCTTTCAGCTTGGCCACCAGCGCCTCAAACACGGCTTCTTGCACGTAGACCCGCTCCACCGCGGTGCAGAGCTGGCCGCAGTGGGT
>NZ_JBDTEM010000429.1:0-39585 GCF_039922535.1 Rhodoferax sp.
TTTTTGCGCCACTGGCGGGCATGCTGGGGCTGGCGGTCAAAGATGCCGAGCTTGCTGCCGTTATGCCCAAAACGGTAGAAGCCTTCAAGCACTGGGACGGTCGCATGCCGCCACCGGCGGTGGCCTATGAAGCCGTGGCCCGCGATCTGCGACAGGCGCGGGAAGACCGCAGCGTAGGCGTAGTGGGGCGACGCCTTAACCTGGAGGATGCGGGCTTGCGCAGTGTGGTAACCCTGACTGCTCGCCGACTACCTGATGCACTGGATGACCGGCAAGATTGGAAATCCTTGCTGGCGGGGATTGATCCTGCATGGGAGGCTCCCGTCATATGGCGTGCGCTCAAGCACTCCACAGGGCCGCGCACCGATCTATATTTGCTAGACGGCTTGGACCTGAAGCGTGGTGACGATGGCAGCATCCTGCACAAGTCCGGCACCGATGCCATCTACGTGGACGTGTTGGTACGTACTTTTGCGATTGCTCTATCTGCTACCGCGATTTGTCTGCTACTAGCCGTGCCCACGGCCAGCCTGTTGGCCTATGTAGGTCCCTCGGTCCGAAGTTTGCTGATGATGGCATTGTTGTTGCCCCTATGGACATCCGTGCTGGTGCGCTCCGCGTCATGGCTCGTGCTGCTGCAAAAGACTGGTTTAGTGAATCAACTGCTGGAGACTTTGGGTTGGATATCCGAGCCGCTGTCTTTGATCTACAACCGCACCGGGGTTTTGATCGCGCTGTGCCACGTGCTGCTGCCGTACGCTGTCCTGCCGATTTACAGCTCGATGAATGCCTTACCTCCCAGCCAGATGCGGGCTGCTAGCTCACTGGGGGCCTCGCCCATGTTGGCTTTCTGGAGAGTTTATCTGCCGCAAATTTTGCCGGGCTTATCCGCCGCAGGCATGCTGGTTTTCATTCTGGCGCTGGGCTACTACGTGACCCCCCTCTTACTGGGTGGGCCGTCGGACCAGTTGCTGCCGTACTACATCGCCTTCAATGCGACCCAGACCGTCAACTGGGGTCTAGCCTCCGCGCTGGGGGGTATCTTGCTTCTCGCCACCGTACTGTTATATGCGCTGTATGTACGACTAGTCGGCGTTCACCGCATTGGATTGGGATAAATAGCCATGTTCGATTCCGCTAAATACTGGCGTCTGGCCAGCAATTGCGTCGCTGCCCTGGTGCTGGCTTTTTTGATGCTGCCTTTGCTGACGATGGTGCCCTTGTCGTTCAATAGTGCCAGCATCCTGAGCTACCCTCTGAGTGGTCTTTCGCTCAAATGGTATGAGGCATTCATGGGCGATCCGCGCTGGATCTCCAGCATCTTGAACAGCTTGCTGGTGGCCATCTCCACGGTGGCCATCGCTACGCCCTTGGGTACCTTGGCGGCGTTGGGTCTGAGCCTGCAGGAGTTTCGCGGCAAGTCCTTTCTGATCGCGGTACTTCTGTCGCCAATGATCCTACCGACCATTATTGCGGCCGTGGGCATGTATTTCTTCTTTGCGCCGCTGGGGCTGGCCAATAGCCTGTGGGGCTTGGTGCTCGCACATAGCGCACTGGCCACGCCATTTGTACTCATCACGGTAAGCGCCTCACTGCACCACCTGGATCCGTCTCTGGCGCGGGCCGGTGCCAGCCTGGGGGCATCCCCCTTGATGGTGTTCTGGCGTGTCACTCTCCCGATTGTCTTACCGGGTGTGGTGTCAGGCGGTATTTTTGCGTTTGCCACATCGTTTGACGAGGTAGTTGTGGCCATGCTACTGACGGGTCCTGAACAGCGTACCTTACCGCGCGAGTTGCTAAGTGGCACACGTGAGAACCTCAACCCAACCATCATGGCTGTTGCCACCGTGCTGATTCTGGTCTCGACCGTGCTCTTGTTCGCTCTGCATTTGGTGCAGCAACGCAGCAATAAGCGCTAGCAGCCTCAGCGGGTTGCAGTCCACTTTCATCTGTCTGATCCATTTTTAGCTTTTTAGGAGAATCCATGTCTTCGCAATATCCGCCCCTTCGACTCCATATCGGAGGCCAATGGCTTAGCGATTGTTCCGGTGGCACGCGCGCCGTCCTCAACCCCTTTGATGCGTCGCTCCTGGGCATGCTGCCTTTGGCTGGCCTAGCGGATTTGCAGGCCGCCGCCGTATCGGCCGAACGCGGCTTCCAACAATGGCGTCGTACGCTGGCCCAGGAACGCTATGCCATCTTGCGCCGTGCTGCTGACCTGATGCGCCAAAGGGCACCAGAAATGGCGCTTGCACTCACGCTGGAACAAGGCAAGCCCAAAAGCGAGGCGGTACGCGAGGTACTGTTGTCGGCAGACATCATCGACTTTCAGGCCGAAGAGGCCAAGCGTTTGTATGGCCGTACTGTGCCGCCCCGCGTACCGGGCATCCTGTCTCAAACGGTGGTGCGCCAACCTGTGGGGCCTGTGGCGGCATTCACTGCTTGGAATTTCCCGGCCAATCTGCCTGCTCGCAAAATCGCCAGCGCGTTGGCAGCCGGCTGCAGCGTGGTGATTAAGCCCGCAGAAGAAACCCCCGCCACCTGTATGTTGATGGTCCAGGCTTTTCTGGATGCAGGGCTGCCACCCGAGGTGCTGAACATGGTCTGTGGTGACCCGGCACAGGTATCTTCCATACTGATTGCCCACGATGCGATACGCAAGGTGTCCGTGACCGGCTCTGTGGCGGTGGGTAAGCTGCTGGGCGTGATGTGCGCGGAGCGTGTGAAGCGCTTCACTGGCGAGCTGGGTGGCCATGCGCCGGTCATCGTGTGCGCCGATGCGGATGTTACTTTTTCTGTCAAAAGTTCTCTGGCGGCCAAGTTCCGAAATGCAGGGCAGGTGTGCACCTCGCCCATACGCTTCTATGTGCATCGCAGTCTCTACGCTGCCTGGGCCGAGCAGTTTGTACAAGGAGCTCAAGCGCTGCAACTGGGTTCTGGTCTGGATGAAGTGACCCAGATGGGCCCTTTAGCCCATGCACGCCGAGTCGAGGAAATGGAGCACTTTGTCGAGGATGCCAAGGCGCGTGGCGCCAAAGTGCTTTGCGGCGGCCATCGGCTGGACAGGCCTGGCTATTTTTTCGAAGCCACGGTGATCGCCGATGCGCCTGCGGACAGCCTGGTGCAAACCCAGGAGCCCTTTGGCCCGATCGCGGTGCTGGAGCCTTTCGACAGCCTTGACGAGGTCATCCACAAAGCCAATGCCTTGCCCTACGGCCTATGTGCCTACGCCTTTACGCGGGACCTGCAGGTGGCCCATCGATTGGGCGAGGAGCTGGAGGCAGGCATGGTGGGCATCAACAACTTTGGCGTATCGCAACCCGAGATGCCGTTCGGCGGCTGGAAGGACAGCGGCATCGGCCAGGAGATGGGGGCCGAAGGCTTGCTGCACTACACCGAACTCAAGACCGTTGCCGTGGGCGTACCAGGCTGATACCACCATTTAGGAAAACATATGACGACAAACATTGACCAGCTCAAGCAAGACAACGCCCAGTATCTGTGGCACCCCATGGCACACCCTAAAGCCATGCAGAAAAACAAACCCGACATCATCGCCCGTGGCGAAGGCTGTTGGGTGTGGGATATTGACGGTCACAAGATGCTGGATGGCATGGCCGGTCTATGGAGCTGCAACCTGGGGCATAGCAACGACCGGGTGATTACTGCCATGACCGATCAGTTGCGCGAGCTGCCGTACTACAACGCCTTCCGTGGCACCACCCACCCCCGTGCCATTGAATTGTCCAGCCGTCTGGTGAAAACCATGGAGCCCGAAAACGTGGGCGCCGTAATTTTTAGCAATGGCGGCTCTGACGCCGTGGAAGGCGCGCTGAAGATTAGCCGCCAGTATTGGAAGATCAAAGGCCAACCCGAGCGCACCAAGTTCATCAGCCTGCGCAATGGTTACCACGGAGTGCATTTCGGCGGCACCAGCGTCAACGGTATTGCCCAAAACCGTCGGCCGTATGAGCCTTTGTTGCCCGGTTGCTTCCACGTCGATACACCCTGGCTGTACCGTAATCCCTATACCCAAGACCCGGTGGAGCTGGGCAAGATCTGCGCGGGTCTGCTGGAGCGAGAGATCCAGTTCCAGGGGGCCGACACCATCGCTGCTTTCATCGCCGAACCCATCCAAGGTGCCGGCGGCGTGATCGTCCCGCCAGCCAACTATTGGCCGCTGGTGCGGGAGATTTGCGACCGCTATGGCGTGCTGCTGATTGCCGACGAGGTGATTACCGGCTTTGGCCGGGCCGGAGAGCTGTTCGGCACGCGCCTGTGGGGCGTGAACGCGGACATCTGGTGCCTGGCCAAGGGGATTTCGTCCGGCTACATACCGCTGGGCGCTACGGCCATAGGTAACAAGGTGGCCGACGCTTTCAACAACGACACCAGTGGCCAAGCAGTGGTACAGCATGGTTTCACTTATAGCGGCCACCCTGTGGCAGCGGCCGCTGCGCTGGCCTCACTGGACGAGATTGAAAGGCTGAAGGTACCCGAGAATGCTGCACGTATGGGTGCACACCTGCACCAGCGGCTCGATAAGTTTGTGGAGCGCTACAGCTTTGTTGGCAACGTGCGCGGTCGTGGCTTGATGGCATGCTTGGAGATGGTGGCAGACAAGGCCACCAAAGCTACCATGCCCAAGGGCAACGAATTGCTGCCCAAGCTGGCGAGTGCGGTATACAAACACGGTGCCATGGTGCGCATCTCAGGTGCCAACATGATTCTGTCGCCTCCGCTGGTGATTAATCTGGAAGAGCTGGACTACCTCGTAGATGTACTGGAAACTGCGTTTGATGAAGTCGAGGCCTCCCTGTGAGTTTGGTGCCGCGCATCCTGCTCGTTGGGACAGCTGACACAAAGAGTGCAGAAATCCTGTTTCTACGCCAATGCATAGAGGAGGCCGGAGGTTCTGCCATCATACTGGACGTGGGTGTGCTGGGCGCACCGCAGTTTGTGACCGATATTCCCAACCACGTGGTGGCCGCTGAAGCAAACTGTAGCCTGGCGGATCTGGCGGCCAGCGGGGATGAGAATTTTTCCATATCCCAGATGGCCAGGGGTGCTGCGCGCATCGCTGCGCGCCTGCATGCATGCGGCGAGATCGACGGAATGCTGGCCCTGGGCGGGACCATGGGGACGGACTTGGCCTTGGACGTGGCGGCGGTATTGCCAGTCGGTGTACCCAAGGTGCTGCTGTCTACCATCGCACATTCGCACCTGTTGCCGCCAGAGCGCATACCGCAGGATTTGATGGCGATCTTGTGGGCCGGCGGCCTGCATGGCTTGAACCGACTATGTCGTGCATCCATGTTGCACGCTGCCGGCGCGGTGGTCGGCGCTTGCCGCAGTGCGGCCGCCATGGATACCAGTCGCCCACTGGTGGGAATGACATCGCTGGGCTCCAGTGTGCTGCGCTATATGAAGCCTTTGACGGCTGCGCTCGAAGCCCGAGGTTACGAGGTTGCGGTGTTCCACACGGCGGGTATGGGTGGACAGGCGTTTGAAGCGCTGGCCGCGAAAGGCGAGTTTGCCGCCGTGCTGGACTTCAGCTTACAGGAGCTGGCCAACGACGCGCTGGGTTCCTGTGTGACCGCCGGGCCGGATCGCCTGCTTGGTGCAGGACGCGCCAGCGTACCTCAGATTGTGGCGCCAGGGGCTACCGATATGGTGGACTTCGCGTCTTCGCGCGATATACCCCTAGCTTTTGCCGACCGCGCGGTGCATGTGCACAACCGCCTGGTAGCGTCTGCCGGCACCACGGCGCAAGAGCGTAGCGAGCTGGCCCAGAACATTGCACAGCGTTTGCAGGAGGCCACCGGCCCCACCTGCCTTCTGCTTCCGGTCCGTGGCGTAGACGAATGGGACCGCCCAGGTCTGCCCATGCATGCGCCCGAGGGCCTGCATGCCTTTTTAGTGGCTATGCGCAGCGCCGCACAAGACCTAACGGTGGTTGAGGTCGATGCCCACATCAATGATGATGCCTTTTGTGCCGCGGCGCTAAAGGTCTTTGACGACTGGGTAGACAAGGGGTGGATTATTCGGCCGGCACCACGGCTGCAACGGAAAGCGTAGAACATGCAATCAGCACAAGCTTTGGTATTAGACTTTGGTGGCGTCATTAGCCGCACCTTGTTTGAAACACACAATCTGACCGAGCAAGCCCTTGGCCTTGCCCCTGGCACGTTGACCTGGAAGGGGCCATTCGACCTCGCGTCCGACCCCCTGTGGCAAGACATGCAGGCAGACAAGCTCAGCGAGCGTGACTATTGGATGGCGCGCACACGGGAGGTGGGGCACCTGGTAGGCGAAACGTGGGACAAGATGGAAACCTTTGTACAACGCGCACGGGGTGCAGATGTACAGGCCGTGATACGCCTAGAAGCCGTGTCCACCATCCTGCTGGCCAAGGCCGCAGGCAAACGCTTAGCCATTCTTTCCAACGAACTAGACTTGTTCTACGGCGCAGATTTCCGCAACCGCCTGCCGTTGCTGAATCACTTCGAGTTGGTTGTAGATGCAACTTATACCCACATACTCAAACCCGACCCACGGGCTTATGCCTTGGTGACCGACCAGTTGGGCCTGGCCGCCGCCGATTGCGTGTTTGTAGATGACCAGATGCGCAACATTCTGGGCGGTCAGAAGTTTGGCATGCAGGTTGTGCACTTCGACGTAACCCAGCCTGAGCAGTCCTTCGAGCAGGTCGCTCATCGCCTTGGCATTGCATAAAGTGCAAGTCGCGTCGGGCTACTTAGTCGACACAAATTGCTCGAATGTCGGAACTGTCATCATGGAAGGGAGGGTTGTAAGTAAGGCGCTAGGCGTTAAATACTTGGCGCACAAATACCAGTCGGCCAAGCTATGACTGTCATGGTTGTTGCTCAAAGCTTGATTACTCGAATCCGGTCTTCGCACAAGTACATGAACTACCTCCAACCAGTCCAAGTTTTACGCCGCACCCCCGCTGTTAGTGCCACTCCAAAATTGACCAGGTGGGGGTGAGGATAAAAACTTGGACTCGCGGCAACTACCGGATATTTGTTTACGACTTTAGAAGTGGATGTTGCCGAATCACAACGCCGCAAACCCGCGCCAATACTCCAGGGCTGTTTACGACTTTAATTGCACGGAATATTTAGCTTCCTGCCATCCGTTTTCCCGCCACCTTGGCAGGCTGTAAAAACTCGCGCATGGCCTGCAGCGGCAGCTCGCGGCTGCGGCCCCGGCGCAGCGCCAGCGAGAACTGCGATTGGTAGCCAAATTCGGCGGGCAACAGCACCTTTAACCGCCCCTGGTCCACCCACGACTGGGCATAGTGCTCGGGCAGGTAGCCCACGTAGCCGCCCGACAAGATCAGTATCAGCTGGGCCTCCATACTCTCCACCGTGGCCACGCTGCGTTTGAAGCCGTGGCGGCCCAGCTCGGTCTGGCTCCAGTAGCTGCGGCCCACCACGTTGAGCTCTGACACCACCGCTGGCAGGATGTGCTTTTGCGCAAAGCAGGGGTGCCGGTCGCTGCAGTACAGCCACTGCTGCTCGCGGTACAGCGGGTGGTAGACCAGGCCGCTGGCCTTGGCCGGGAAGAAGCCCACGGCGATGTCCAGCTCGTTGTCCAGTACGCCTTTTTGCAGCTCGTAGGGGCTGCGGATCAGCAGGCTCAGGTGCATGCCAGGGAAGCGGCTGGAAAACACGCCGATAGCCTGGGCCAGTGGCAGCGACACGTCGGTCACGGTGGTGTCGAGCACGCCCATCTTCAGCGTGCCGCCCAGCTCACCTTTGAGCGACTGGGTGTACAGGTCAAAGCTGTCCAGCTCGCCCAGCAAGCGCAAGGTTTCTGACAGCAGCAGCTCGCCCTTGGTGGTTAGTGCAAAGCCGCCGCGCCCGCGCCGACACAGCGAGAAGCCTACATCGGCCTCCAGCTGCGTCATGTAGGTGCTGATGGCCGAGGTGGTCAGGTTCAGCTCCTGCTGCGCCTTGGCGAAACCCTGGTGGCGGGCCACGGCGGCAAAGATGCGCAACAGCTTGAGATCAGCGGCTTGTGCCATGGATAAGCCCTGTGTGGTTAGTTATGAAAATCCGTAACTGATTATTTGTTTACTGCTATTTTTCCACAACCCTGAATGGCTAAAGTGCGGACCATCGCAGTCAGCAACCGCGCTGCACTATGGAAAGGTTCGCCGTCGTGTCCAAAGTTTTGCACCAACCCCAAAGCGGCAACGAAATGCCGCGCTTTGCAGGGCGCTCCACCATGATGCGGCTGCCCGCCATGGACAGTGCCGAAGGCCTGGATGCCGCCTTCATCGGCGTGCCGCTGGATATCGGCACCTCGCTGCGCGCGGGAACCCGGTTTGGCCCGCGCCAGATCCGCGCCGAGTCCGTGATGATCCGCCCTTACAACATGGCCACCGGTGCGGCCCCGTTCGATTCCCTCAGCGTGGCCGACATCGGCGACGTGGCCATCAACACCTATAACCTGCTGGAGTCGGTGCGCATCATCGAAGAAAGCTATACCCGGCTGATGGCCTACCCGGTGGTGCCCATGACCCTGGGCGGCGACCACACCATCACCCTGCCGATACTGCGGGCGGTGGCGCGCAAGCACGGACCCGTGGCGCTGGTGCACGTGGATGCCCACACCGACACCAACGAGGACATGTTTGGCGAAAAAATCGCCCACGGCACCACTTTCCGCCGTGCAGTGGAAGAGGGCCTGCTGGACTGCAAAAAAGTTGTGCAGATCGGCCAACGCGCCCAGGGCTATTCCAGTGGCGATTTCCAGTGGGGCGTGGACCAGGGTTTTCGACTGGTGCAGGCCGAGCAGTGCTGGTACCGGTCGCTGGCCCCGTTGATGACCGAGGTGCGGGCGCAGATTGGCGATACCCCCGTGTACCTGACTTTTGACATCGACGGTATCGACCCCGCCTGGGCACCCGGCACCGGCACCCCCGAAGTGGGCGGCCTCACCGCCATCCAGGCGCTGGAAATCGTGCGGGGCTGCAAGGGCTTGAACATCGTCGGCTGCGATCTGGTCGAGGTGTCGCCGCCCTACGACCTGAGCGGTAACACCTCGCAACTGGCCGCGAACTTGCTTTATGAAATGCTGTGTGTGCTGCCCGGCGTGGCATACCGGTAACCGGCGGCTTCACCATGCAACTCGACATCTTTAGATCCCTCTGGGGCTGGCAAGGCGATTGGGCCGAATGCGCAGCCCAAATCCGCGAAGCCGGTTGCGTGGGCGTGGAAGCCCGTGTGCCCTTTGACGCAGCAGGGCGCACGGCTCTGCGCCATAGCTTGCAGGCCGAAGCCCTGGGCTACATCGCCACCGTGTTCACCGGTGCCGACGTGATTCCACGCCAGCAAGATGGCCCCGAGGTGCATTTGGAGCACCTGGCGCGGGCTTTCGATGCGGCGGCCGAGCTGTCGCCGCGCTTTGTCAACCTGCTGGCGGGAAACGACCGCTGGCCGCTGGCCATGCAGGTGGATTTTTTGGGCAGGGCGCAGGCGCTGGCCGATGCCGTAGGCATGGCCTGCACCTTTGAAACCCACCGTGCCAGCTCGCTCTACAGCCCGTGGGTCACGCTGGACATCGTGCGCCAACTGCCGCAGCTGCGCTACACCGCCGACATCAGCCACTGGGTGGTGGTGTGCGAACGCCTGCTGGACGACCCGCTGGACGACCTCAGCGCCTTTATCGACCGCGTCCACCATGTACAAGCCCGTGTGGGCTACGCCCAGGGGCCGCAAGTGCCCCACCCGGCGGCCCCCGAGTACGCGGCAGAGCTGGCTTTTCACCAGGGCATCTGGGAAGCCATCTGGGCGGCGCAGCGCGCCAAGGGCTATGCCACCAGCACCCTGACCCCCGAGTTTGGTGCCGACGGCTACATGCACCAACTGCCCTACACCCGTAGCCCGGTGGCCGACCTCTGGCAGGTCAACCGCTGGATGGCGCAAGAAGAGCGGCGGCATTTTGACCGCTGGTCGCAACCCCCTTCCTTTTTTGCAGGAGCCTGAGCATGCAACCCGGAACCCGCAACTTCACGGCCTTGCCCGTCATCAACATCCGTGGCCTGTACAGCGACAGCCTGGCGCAGCGCCAGACAGTGGCGGATGCATTGGGCAAAGCGGCGCGCGAGGTGGGCTTTTTCTACATCGTCGGCCACGGCATTTCCCCCGGACTGGTGGCCGATTTGCGCCAGGCCAGCCGCACACTGTTCCAGCAGCAGATGGACTGGAAGATGCGCTACTACATCGGCGATGCCTGGGGCCACAAAGGCTATGTGCCCGAGGGCGAGGAGCGCTACTCCAAAGGCCGCCCCGACCACAAAGAGGCCTTCGACATCGGCTTCGATGCCCCCGACGACCACCCGCTGGTATTGGCCGGCACGCCCTTGATCGGCAACAACAAATGGCCCGATCTGCCAGGCTTCAAAGAGGCCGTGGCCCGCTACTACGCCGCCGTGTTTGCGCTGGGGCGGCAGTTGTTTCGCGGCTTTGCGCTGTCGCTGGGCCAACCCGAAGATGCGTTCGAAGCACTGGTGACCTGCCCGCCGTCCAAGCTGCGCTTGATCCATTACCCGGTGGACACCGAGGCGGTGGATGCACCCGGCATCGGCGCGCATACAGACTACGAATGCTTCACCCTGCTGCTGGCCGACCAGCCGGGCCTGGAGGTGATGAACGACCAGGGCGTGTGGGTCGATGCACCGCCGTACGCCGAAGGCGGTGAAGAAGCTTTCGTCATCAACATCGGCGACATGCTGGAGGTGATGACCGCCGGGGCCTTTCCCGCCACCTCCCACCGCGTGCGCAAGGTGCAGCACGAGCGCTATTCGTTCCCGCTGTTTTTTGCCTGCGACTACCACACCCGCATCCGGCCACTGCCACAGTTTGCCAGCGCAGAAGCCATCGCGGGCTACGAAGAGTTGTCGATTGGTGAGCACATGTATGCCCAGGCGCAGCAAACCTACCAGTACCTGAAGCGCAAGGTCGAGGCCGGTGAAATTGCGCTGCCCCAGGGCGCTAAGAAGCCCGGCAGCTTTGGCCACATGAAGACCAGCGCCCCTGCAGTCTGACCCATTTTTTCTTGTTTCCTGTCCATCCACCCCTAGGAGTTATCCCCATGCTGAAAACCACCCGCATTTCTTTCCTCGGCGCAGCTCTGGCGGCTTTGCTGCCCGTGGCGGCCATGGCCCAAACCATGGCCCCCGGCCAACTCAAGGTCGGCATGGAGATCACCTACCCCCCGTTTGAATCGTGGCAGGGCGACAAGGTGGTGGGTTTTGACCCCGATGTGTCCGACATGCTGGGCCGTGGCATCAAAGCCAAGCCTGCGTTTGTAGACACCAAGTTCCCCAGCTTGATTTTGGGCCTGGGCAGCGGCCAGTTCGATGCCGTGATCTCCGGCATGTACATCACGCCAGAGCGCCTTTTGCAAGCCGATGCGCTGGCCTATGCCCGCACCGGCGCGTCCATCATGGCCGCCAAAGATGGCGGTGTCAGTCCCAAAACCGAGCAGGATCTGTGCGGTCTGAAGGTCGGCCTGCAAACCGGCACCACCTGGGTCAAGGCGCTGGCCAAGCTGTCCACCGACTACTGCGTGCCCAACGGCAAGCCTGCCGTGGTGGTGAGCGAGTTCCCCACTGCCCCCGAAGCGTCCCAGGCCCTGCTGTCCAAGAACATCCAGGCCCAGCTGGAAATTGCCGGTGCCGCCAAATTGTTGGCCGAGCGCAGCAAGGGCCGCATCGTCATCAGCTCGCCCGCTTTGGTGTACCCGCAGACCCTGGGCATCTACGTGAAGAAGGGCAACACCGCGCTGTACCAGGCGCTGGAGAAGGCTCTGGCGGCGGCGCAAGCGAATGGCGAGTACGCGGCTTTGATTACCAAGTACGAACTTGAGCCTGTAGCCGCCAAGTAATTAGCCCCGCCTAGCCTCGCCACCCGGAGCATCCGCATGGAATTAGATTGGTCGTATTTCTGGTCCTTGTTTTCCATGGGGATCTTCTGGCGGGCGTGTGTGACGGTGGTGGAGCTGGGGTCGTTGTCCTGGGCGCTGGGCATGGTGCTGGGCTTCTTTCTGGCCTGCGCCCGCATCTCCACCAACCGTTGGATCAGCGCGCTGGCGGGCTTCTATATCTGGCTGTTCCGCAGCGTGCCGCTGCTGGTGCTGGTGGTGTTTGTGTTCAACCTGCCGCAGATATTTCCGATGAGCCGCAGCGTCATTGGCGAGCCGTTTTTTGCCGGGCTGGTGGCCATGGTGCTGACCGAAGCCGCCTACATGGCCGAGATCCACCGCGGCGGTCTGCTGTCGGTGGCGCGCGGCCAGCGTGAGGCGGGCCGCGCGCTGGCATTTGGCCGCTTGGGGGCAATGCGCCTGATCGTGGTGCCGCAGGCCTTTCGCATCGCGCTGCCCACGCTGATCAATGAATACGTCACCATCATCAAGCTGACCTCGCTGGTCTCGGTGATCTCGCTGCCCGAGCTGCTAATGACCGGGCTGCGCCTGTATTCGCAAAACTTTCTGGTGATGGAAACCCTGCTGGGCGTGGCGGTGTACTACGTGATGCTGGTCACCATTTTCAGCACCCTGCTGGGCTGGGTCGAGAAAAAGCTGGACTTGCAAAAGCGCCATCCCACCACGCTGGACGATGCCGCCTGCGCTACCTTGCGCGCGACGCTGGGCGGTCCGGCCGTGGTGCACCCCGTGGCGGCGGCCCCTGGCCAGCCCGCTGCGCTGGAGCTGCGCAACATCCACAAAGCCTACGGCAGCCACCAGGTGCTCAAAGGCGTGCACCTGCAGGTGGCCGCGGGCGAGGTGGTCTCCATCATCGGCCCGTCAGGTTCGGGAAAAACCTCGCTGATCCGCACCATCAATGGGCTGGAGTTCATCGACCAGGGCGAGGTCATTCTGTTTGGCGAAAGCTACATCCACGCCAACGAATCGCTGGACAGCAGCCGGGTGCGCCAGGGCATACGCCGCATCGGCATGGCTTTCCAGAGCTTCAACCTGTTTCCCCACCTCAGCGTGCTCGACAACGTGCTGCTGGCCCCGCGCTACCACGCCCATCCAGCCGATGCCCGCGTGCGACAGACCCAGGCGCTGCAACTGCTCGACAAGGTCGGCCTGCTGGCCCACCAGCACAAATACCCGCACCAGCTCTCGGGCGGCCAGCAGCAGCGCGTGGCGATTGCCCGAGCCCTGGCCATGGAGCCCGACGTGATGCTGTTTGACGAACCCACCTCGGCCCTGGACCCGGAGCTGGTCGGTGAGGTGCTGAAGGTCATCCAGGACCTGGCGCAAGAGGGCATGACCATGGTGATCGTGACCCACGAGATGGACTTCGCCCTGGCCATCTCCAACCGCGTGCTGTTTATGGAAAACGGCCTGATCCAGCTCGATGCCGCACCACAGCAGATCCAGCAGCCCCATCCCGCCGATGCCACCACCCAGCGCGTGCGCCGCTTCATGGGCCTGGAATGAACAACGACGAAACCACCCTGCGGCGCGACTTGGCCGCCGCCTACCGCCTGGCTGCGCTGTTCGGTTGGGACGACACGCTCTACACCCATTTCTCTGCGCGCTTGCCGTCCGATGGCGGGCCGGAGCGCTTCCTGATTAACCCGTTTGGCCGCCTGTTTGAAGAAGTGCGCGCCAGCGACCTGCTGGTGGTGGACATGCAGGGCCGGGTGGTCTCGGGCAGCGCTGATTACAACGTGGCGGGCTTCACCGTGCACAGCGCGGTGCACGGTGGCCGGGCCGATGCCCACTGCGTCATCCACACCCACACCCTGGCGGGCATGGCGGTAGCGGCCTGTGAAGGTGGGCTGCTGCAGCTGAACCAGATCAGCACCGAATTCTACGGCCGCGTGGGTGTACATGCCTACGAGGGCGTGGCTTTTGACCTGGGCGAACGGGCGCGCATCCAGCAGGCGCTGGGCGACCACATCGCGCTGGTGCTGCGCCACCACGGCCTGCTGTCGGTGGGCAGCACCGTGGCCGATGCGTTTTGTGTCATGTACTACCTGAACCGCGCCTGCGAAATCCAGCTGGCCGCCAGCCAGTTGGCTACTACCGCAGGCCCGGTGACCGAGATACCCCCGCACCTCAGCCAACACGCCTGCGCGCAACTGCAAAGCGTGGAGCACGAGCGCCAAATACTGTGGCAAGCCTGGCTGCGCAAGCTGGACCGCATCGACCCGTCTTACCGGGATTGATGGCCCAAAAAATACAGGTCAAATAGGCCACCAGCGCAAGTGCAACCTGCACAGACAGCTATTGAAAGAGTAGTGCCTTGGGCGGTGACGCGGGCTCCTTGCGTCTGGGGCCCATCACCCCTAGCTGCTACACTCAAAACTCGTTATCAGGTGTCCCCAGGCCTTGGGTCTGGGGATTAAACGGGAAGTCGGTGCGGTGCAGTTCGTCTAGAACGCGCCAATACCCACGCTGCCCCCGCAACGGTAAACGGGTCAAAGCGAGGTCTTATGCCACTGTGCAACATATTGCATGGGAAGGCGGCCTCGCAGAAGAGTTCACACTTTTCACCCGTGAGCCCGAAGACCGGCCTGTTGACTTCGCGTGACTTTGCGGCGGGCAGAGATCAGCAGGCCACCACGCACACCTCCCCCGACACCCGTCTGGGCGCGTCCCGCCTCCTGATCCCCTTTCTCACCCCCAGTCACACCGTTCCAACTGTCGCGCGGCGGGCGTGTAGGGGTAGACCATTTACTATTTAATTGATAGCTTCTCGCGCAGGTTCTGCCTGCGCTGGCGGGTTATTTGATGCCTAAGATTTGCGATGCGCTGCTGGTGGCCGCGCCTGCATCCGGCCAAGGCAAAACCACGGTGACCGCTGCGCTAGCCGCCTGGCACGCCAGCCAGGGCCGCCGGGTGCGCGTGTTCAAAACCGGGCCCGACTTTCTGGACCCCATGGTGCTGGAGCGCGCCAGCGGCCACCCCGTGTACCAGCTCGACCTGTGGATGGGCGGCGATGCCCATTGCCGCGCGCTGTTGCATGCGGCTGCGCAGGAAGCCGATGTGATTCTGGTTGAAGGCGTGATGGGCTTGTTTGACGGCACGCCCAGCAGCGCCGACCTGGCCCTGGCGCTGGGACTGCCGGTGCTGGCGGTGATCGACGGCTCGGCCATGGCGCAGACTTTTGGTGCGATAGCGCATGGCCTGTCTACCTTTCGCCCTGGCCTGCAATTCGCCGGGGTGTTGGCCAACCGCGTCGGCAGCGCCAGCCATGCGCAGATGCTCAAAGACAGTTTGCCCGGCGGTTTGCGCTGGTTTGGCGCGCTGCCGCGTTCTGCCGACTACACGCTGCCTGAGCGGCACTTGGGACTGGTGCAGGCCTCCGAGGTGGCGCAACTGGACGAACGCATCGCCCTGGCGGCCCAGGCCATCGGGCCCTCGGTAGCGGGCATGGCCAGCCCTGTGCGATTTGAACCGGTTGCGCTGGAGCCGACGCCGCTCTTGCTGGCCGGTGTACGCATCGCCGTGGCGCGGGATGCGGCCTTTTCATTTTTGTACGCAGCCAATCTGGATACGCTGCGGGCGCTGGGTGCCGAGCTGGTGTTTTTCTCGCCGCTGGCCGATACGGCCTTGCCCGATGCGCACAGCCTGTACCTGCCCGGCGGCTACCCCGAGCTGCATCTGGCGCACATCCACGCCAACCAGCCCATGCGCGCCGCCATCCACGCGCACCACGCGGCAGCCAAGCCCATCGTGGCCGAATGTGGCGGCATGCTGGCCCTGCTGGACAGCCTGGCGGGCCACGATGGCACGCCGGTGGCTATGTGGGGCCTGTTGCCCGGCACCGGGGCGCTGCAAAAGCGCTTCGTCAACCTGGGCATGCACGCCGTGCAACTGCCCGAGGGGCGGCTGCGCGGCCACAGCTTCCACCATGCGCGCATGGACAGCGCGCTGCCCGCCACGGCCTTCACCGAACCGCAGCGCGAACGCAGCCACGCCGAGCCGGTGTTCCGCCGTGGGCGGCTGCACGCCTCGTTCATGCATCTGTACTTTCCGTCCAACCCCCACGCCGTAGCGCAGCTCTTCGCGCCGGGCTGACTCTTCATAAGCATAAGGACAACCCCATGGAAATCGAATCCCCACCATTGCTGCGTGATACCCCCAAGCCCCAAGGCGAACGGCGTGGCCTGGTCATCGTGCACACCGGCACCGGCAAGGGCAAAAGCACGGCAGCCTTTGGCCTGGCGCTGCGCGCGCATGGCCGTGGCAAGGCGGTCAAGGTCTACCAATTCATGAAGGTACCCACGGCGCGCTTTGGCGAGCACCGCTTGTTCGAGCAGTTGGGCATTCCCATTACGGGACTGGGCGATGGCTTCAGCTGGAAGAGCCGCGACCTGGACCATTCTGCCGAGCTGGCCCAGGCCGGCTGGGCCCAGGCCGAGGCCACGGTGCGTGCGGGCGAACATTTCATGGTGGTGCTGGACGAGATCATGTACCCGCTGCGCTACGGCTGGATCGCGCTGGAGCCGGTATTGGCCTGCCTGCGCGAACGCCCGCCGCATGTGCATGTGGTGTTGACCGGCCGGGGTGCCCCCGCCGAAATGATCGAGCTGGCCGACACGGTGACCGAGATGACGCTGATCAAACACCATTTCAAGGCCGGCGTGCCCGCCCAGCGCGGCATCGAAGACTGAGCATTTTTGACCACCATGGTAATTTCCCATTCCCCCACCGAGCCGTTGCTGGAAGTGCAGGCCGTGTCGCTGCAGCGCCAGGACAAGACGGTGCTGCACCGCGTTTCGGTGAGCGTGCCGTTTGGCGCACACATCGCGCTGGTGGGGCCGAACGGGTCGGGCAAAACCAGCCTCTTGCAGGTGATGGCGGGCCGCTTGCAACCCGGCGCAGGCCGGGTGCTGGTGGGCGGGCTGGACCTGGCGCAGATGCCCGGCATGCAGCGCGCGCGCCAGCTGGCTGTAGTGCACCAGCACGAGCAGGTGCACGGCCAGCTGCGGGTGCGCGACTACGTGGCCCTGGGCCGTACGCCGCACCTGGAAGCCAGCCGAGATGAAAACGCCCAGGTGGTGCAAAGTGCCTTGCAGCGCTGCCGCTTGGATGCGCTGCAAGACCGGCTGATGCGCAGCCTGTCGGGCGGCGAGCAGCAACGTGCCGCCATCGCCCGCGCCATTGCACAGCAGCCGCGCATCCTGCTGCTGGACGAGCCGACCAACCACCTCGATCTGCGCACCCGCGCCGACATGCTGGACCTGCTGGCCGAACTGGGCGTGACCGTGGTGGCCGCCTTGCACGAGCTGAGTTTGGTGCAGCGTTTTGCCCACCGCGTGGTGCTGCTGGGCGAGGGCCAGGTGGTGGCCGAAGACCAGCCATCCAAGGTGTTGACCAAGGAGCTGGTGCTGGGCAATTTCGGCATGGATGTGTTCTATCTGCCGCTGCCGCACCGCGAGCACGACATTGCGGTGTTTGAGTCGCCGCAGACTGCGCAAAGGCCGCAGCCGCCCCATGCCACGCGGCCCCATACCCGTCCGCGGGCGCATTGATTTTTTAACCTTTGAAGACAAGAAAACTGCCATGGCATTGACCACCCTTCGTTGTAAGTTCCGTCCCCACCTGTACCTGTTGCTCAGTGCCGCATCGCTGTGGGCGGCGGGTGTACAGGCCCAAACCTTCCCGGTCACGGTAGACAGCTGTGGCGAAAAGCTCACCTTTGCTGTACCGCCCAAGGCCGCATTGGTCCACGACATCAACATGACCGACATGGCGTTGTCGTTGGGCCTGCAAAAAAGCATGGTGGGTGTGAGCGGCATCACCGGCTGGTACAAGATGAGCCCGGAGTTCAAGCAGGCGCTGGGCAACATCCGCGAGATCGCCCCCAAACAGCCGACGATGGAAAACATCCTCTCGGTGAACCCCGACTTCTTTTTTGCCGGTTGGAACTACGGTATGAAAGTGGGCGGCGACATCACGCCGACCACCTTGCAGAAGTACAAGATCCCTACGCTGGTGCTGACAGAGAGCTGCATCCATGTGGACAAGAACCGTCCGCGCGCCTCGATGGACCTGCTGTACGGCGACTACCTCAAGCTGGGCACCATCTTTGGCAAACAGGCCGAAGCCCAGGCCCAAATAGCGGGTTGGAAGCAACGTTTGGCGAGTTTGCCCAAGGTCAGCGGCAAAGAGCCGCTGCGCATGTTCCTGTTCGACTCGGGCGAAGACAAGCCTTTCACCGCTGGCAAGTACGCCATTCCCACCGCCATGATGGAAGCCGCTGGTGGCCGCAACGTGATGGACGACGTGGACACCAGCTGGGGCACCGTGTCGTGGGAGGCCGTGGCCGCACGCAACCCCGAGTTCCTGGTGCTTCTGGACTACCAGAACGACGGCGGTGCCGACAAGCTGCTGCAGTTTCTGCAAAAACACCCGCTGATGCAACACACCGACGCGGTGAAGAACAAGCGCTTTGTGGCCCTGCGCTACGAAGAGCTGACGCCTGGCCCGGCCAATATCGGCGCCATCGAGAAGATCGCCAAGGCGGCAGCGCGTTGACCCATTCAAGCACCCTGCAGCAGGCCTCCCGCTGGCTGACCGGCGGGCCCGCATCGGTGCGCGTGGCCTTGCTGCTGGTGGCGCTGCTGGCTGTCAGCATGGTGTCGGTCGTGTCTGGTTCTACGGCGGTCAGCCTGCCCGAGGTCATGCACAGCCTGGGCCTGCTGCTCAGTGGTGCAGACGACGCTCGCTACAGCATGGTGGACCGCATCGTGGTGGACTTGCGCATTCCGCGCATGCTGCTGGCCATTTTGGTTGGCGGTGGCCTGGCGCTGGTGGGGGCCTTGCTACAGACGGCTACACGCAATGATTTGTCCGACCCGTATCTGTTCGGTTTGTCGTCTGGCTCGGCAGCGGGTGCGGTGGCGGTGATTACGTTAACGGGCGAGGTGCTGGGCATTTGGACGCTGCCGCTGGCCGCCTTTGTCGGCGGTATGGCCTCGGTGGCGGTGGTCTTGCTGCTGCTGCGCCGCTACCGCAGCCACACGCCAGAGCGCATGATTTTGGCTGGCCTGTCGGTGTCGTTTCTGTTCACTGCGCTGACCTATTACTTTACCTTTCTCGGCGACCAGCGGGCCGCGCAATCGGTGCTGTTCTGGACCATGGGCGGCCTGGGCTCGGCGCGCTGGGACAGCCTGTTTGTGCCCCTGGCCGGTTTGCTGGTACTGCTTGTTTTTTGCTGGCGCAAGCTGGGAGCGCTGGACGCGATGCTGGCGGGTGAGAACACCGCCCACAGCCTGGGCATAGACCCGCAGCGCCTGCGCATCCAGGTGTTTGTGGTCTGCGCATTTGCCACGGCCTGTTTTGTGGCGGTGTCGGGCGTGATCGGTTTTGTGGGCCTGATGGTGCCGCACCTGGCGCGCGCGCTGGCCGGGGCTTTGCACCGCAGCATGCTGGGTCTGGCGGCGCTGATGGGCGCGCTGTTGCTGCTGTTGAGCGACGTGGTGTGCCGCACCGTGCTGGCGCCGCAAGAGCTGCCGGTAGGCATCATCACCGCCAGCGTGGGCGCCTTGTTTGTGATGTACACCTTGCTGCACCAGCCCGATGTGGCGTGACGGCATTTCCTATTTCTTGAATCCTGTTTTGAAAGACTGAGCATGCAAACCCGCAAGATCCCCGCCACCATCGTCACCGGCTTTTTAGGCAGCGGCAAAACCACGCTGTTGCGCAAGCTGCTGACCAACGCTAAGGGCCGCCGCATTGCGGTTATCGTCAATGAATTTGGTGCGCTGGGCATTGATGGCGAGCTGCTGCGCGGCTGCGGCATTGGCTGCGATGAAAACGGAGTGGAAAACGGCCAGCTGTTCGAGCTGGCCAACGGCTGCCTGTGCTGCACGGTGCAGGAAGAATTTGCCCCGGTGATGGAGCAGCTGGCCGCCCGCCGCGACCAGATCGACTACCTGGTCATCGAGACCTCTGGCCTGGCCCTGCCCAAGCCCTTGGTGCAGGCCTTCCAATGGCCCGCGCTGCGCAACGCCTTTACGGTGGATGCGGTGGTTACCGTGGTCGATGCGCCCGCCGTGGCCGCTGGCGACTTTGCCGACGACCCGGTGGCCGTAGATGCCCAGCGCCGCGCCGACGACAACCTCGACCACGAATCCCCCCTGCACGAGCTGTTTGAAGACCAGCTGGCCACCGCTGATTTGGTCATCGTGCACAAAGTCGAAGGCATGGACGCCGCCGCGCTCGAAGCCGTGGAAGCCACCATCCGCGCCGAAGCACCCGCCGGTGTGAAGCTGGTGCGCGCATCGCACGGCGACGTGCCCCTGGACGTGCTGCTGGGCTTGGAGCGCGCGGTGGAAGACGCCATTGACGCCCGCAAAACCCACCACGACGACGAAGAAGACCACGACCACGACGCGTTTGATTCCGTGTCCGTCGCGTTGGTCGTGACCGACCGCGCCAAGCTGCTCACCGCGCTGGCCGCCCTGGTGCAGCGCCACGAGATTTACCGTGTCAAAGGCTTTGTGGCCGTGCCGGGCGCTGCCATGCGTTTGGTGGTGCAGGGCGTGGGCCAGCGGTTCGACAGCTATTTCGACCGCGCCTGGCGCAGCGATGAAGCCCGTGTTACCCGTTTGGTTCTGATTGGCGACCATCTGGATGCGGGTGTTTTGCAGGCCGAGTTGCAGGCTGCATTGGGCTAGGTTGAGGCTGTATGAACGCTGGCGTTTTACGTTCGTGGCGGGCCCAGGCCGACGGGGCACTCTGCTCCGCGGCTGTCCTCCGCCCTGCGGGCTCCTCCTTTATGCCGCTGCGCAGAATGCCCCATCGACCTGCGCCAGGAGCGGTTTGGCTTGCGCAACCGTTGGACACCCCGAACGTTTCCGCCAACTTGGATAAATAACCCATGCACCTACTCTCTACCCGCCCTGGCGGCCATGTTGAAGACGATGGCCTGGGCGTGGTGCGCGTGGAGCAAACGCCGGGCGACATCGTGGTGCTCACCGTGGCAGACACCACGCTGTCCTTGCTGGCCGAGGTAGCCAGCAGCCTGCCGGATGATTTTCCGCGTGTGCGCCTGGCCAACCTGATGTGGCTGCGCCAGCCCGCGTCCATCGACATGTACATGGACGACGTACTGAGCCACGCCAAAGCCATCGTCATCGAACACCTGGGCAGCCCCAGCGACTGGGCCTACATCGTGGACCAAGTCTGTGCATCCGCTCAGGCGCGCGGCCAGTGGCTGGTGATGGTGTCTGGTGAATGTGTGGAAGACGCGCAGTTACTCATGCGCAGCACCGCAAGCAAAGACGATTGCACCCACCTCTGGCGCTGCCTGCGCGAAGGCGGGCGTGACAACGCCCAGAACTTTTTCCAATTGATCGCCCACGCCGCCTTTGGCCGAGGTGAGCGTCCCGCACCCGCTGTGGTGTTGCCCGCCGCCATGCGCTACGAACCCGCAGTGGCACTGGCCCCTTGGCGCGCAGATGCGCCCGTGGCTCTGCTGGTGTTTTACAAGGCGCATTTGCAGGCGGGCAACACGGCAGCGTTTGATGCAGTGCTAGCCGCGCTGGCAGGCGAGGGCCTCAACACCCTGGCCGTGGCGCTGGACTCGCTCAAAAACCCCGGCAGCATGGCGCTGCTGCAATCACTGGCCCATGAGCACAGGGTGGACGTGGTGCTCAACGCCACCAGCTTTGCCGTGGGCGCCATGGATGGCAACGACAGCGATTCCGATGTGTCGCCCGTGCTGCTGGCAGGCGATGCCCCGGTGTTGCAGCTCATCACTGCAGGCTGCTCGCAAGCGCAGTGGCAAGACGACCCGCACGGCCTCACCCCGCGCGACCTGGCCATGCAAATCGTGCTGCCCGAGGTAGATGGCCGCATCGGCACGCGCCCCATAAGCTTCAAGGGCCTGGCCTGGCGCTGCGAACGCGCCGAGATCGACGTGGTGCGCTACCAGCCAGAGTTGGAACGTATAGCCTTTGTGGCTGCTCTCGCCCGTCGCTGGTGCAGCTTGCGCTATAAAAATAATAGTAATAAGCGCGTGGCCCTGGTTTTGGCCAATTACCCCAATGACGACTCTCGCCTCGCCAACGGCGTGGGCTTGGATACACCCGCATCTACCGTCGTCATTCTGCAAGCCCTGCAAGCCGCAGGCTATGCCACCGGCGATGTGCCGCAGCAGGGCGACGCGCTGATGGCCGACCTGGTGCGCGGCATCACCAACAACCTGGATGCCAACGACATCCGCCCCGCAGGCCAAAGCCTGGCGATGGCGGACTACCTGCTCGACTTTGAAGCCCTGCCCCCCGAGAGCCAGGCCGCCATCAACACCCTGTGGGGGCCACCAGCACAGGACCCGCTGGTGCGCGCGGGCCGCTTCATGGTGTCGGGCCAGCGCTATGGCAATGTGTTTGTGGGCAACCAGCCCGCACGCGGGCGCGATCTGGACCTTGTCGCCACCTACCACGATGCCGACCTGGTGCCCACCCACAACTACCTGGCGTTCTACTTCTGGCTGCGCCGCGCCTACGCGGTGGATGCTGTGGTGCACGTAGGTAAGCACGGCAATCTGGAATGGCTGCCCGGCAAAAGTGTGGCGTTGGGCGCAGCCTGTTGGCCCGATGCGATTCTGGGGCCGCTGCCCCACCTGTACCCGTTTATCGTCAACGATCCGGGGGAGGGCGCGCAGGCCAAGCGCCGCACCCAGGCCGTCATCATCGACCACCTGATGCCCGCCATGACACGCGCCGAAACCTACGGCCCGCTGCAACAGCTCGAAGGCCGCATGGACGAGTATTACGAGTCCTTGTCGCTAGACCCGCGCCGCGCCAAGCTGCTGCGCGCCAGTATTCTGGAGCAGGTGCTGGCCGACGGCCTGTACGCCGAGCTGGGCTTTACCCAACCCACCGACGACGCAGAGCGCGACGCTCTGCTGCGCCGCCTGGACGCCTACCTGTGCGAAATCAAGGAATCGCAAATCCGTGATGGCCTGCACATCTTCGGCCAGTCCCCCACCGGCCGCCAGCGGGTGGACACCTTGGTGGCACTGGCCCGTTACCCGGGTGGTGCGGCTGCCGCGCAAGGCAGCCTGACCGTGGCTTTGGCGCAGGATTTAGGGCTGAAAAATTTTGATGCGCTCAGCCCCGACTGGGCCGCACCGTGGGCGGGGGAACGCCCGCAGGTGTTGCAAGCTCTCAGCTCTGACCCCTGGCGCCATGCGGGCCATACCCGCGAGCGGCTGGAGTTGCTGGCCGTGCAGTTGGTGCAAGAAGCGGCACCGCTTTCGCCAGAGCAGTGGCCCCACACCTCTCAGGTGCTGGAGCGCCTGCACACCACACTCGCCCCGCGCCTGGATGCCTGTGGTGCCAATGAAATCACCCAGTTACTGCGCGGGCTGGACGGGTGCTTCATCCCCCCAGGCCCCAGCGGCGCACCGTCACGCGGCAGGCCAGACGTGCTGCCCACCGGGCGCAACTTCTATTCGGTAGACACGCGGGCCATCCCCACCCAAACCGCCTACGCCATGGGTGCCAAGGGCGCAGACCGGGTGGTAGAGCGCCATTTGCAAGACTTCGGGGCCTACCCCACAGCCATGGGCTTGTCGGTCTGGGGCACCAGCACCATGCGCACCGGCGGTGAGGACGTGGCCCAGGCCTTCTCGCTGCTGGGCGTGCGGCCCAAGTGGGCACCGGGCAGCAACCGCGTGGTGGACATTGAAGTCATGCCCATGACCGTGCTGGGCCGTCCGCGTGTGGATGTGACGCTGCGCGTGTCTGGCTTCTTCCGCGATGCGTTTCCCAATGTGATCGATTTGTTCGACACCGCCGTGCGCGCGGTGGCCGCCATCTCGGCCGAGGACGAGGCAGACGATGTGAACCCCATCCGCGTGCGGGTGCTGGCTGACGCCGCGCAGGCCCAAGCCGCAGGCCAAAGTGGTGATGAAGCCGAGCGCGCATCCACCTGGCGCGTGTTCGGCCCACGGCCTGGCGGCTACGGCGCGGGCTTGCAGGCATCCATTGCCAGCGGCAACTGGACCGAGCGCTCCGAGCTGGCCGAGGCCTATCTGCGCGCCGGTGCCTTCGCCTACGGCCAGGGCACCGACGGCGCAGCCGCCCCCGAGGCCTTTGCCCAGCGCATCGCCGCGCTGGACGCGGTGCTGCACAACCAGGACAACCGCGAGCACGACATCCTCGACTCCGGCGACTACTACCAGTTCATGGGCGGCATGGCCGCAGCGGTGGAGCACCTGAGCGGTAAATCTGCCGCCCTGTACCACGGCGACTTCAGCGTGCCCGGCGCACCGCAAATCCGCGCTTTGGGCGAAGAAGTAGCCCGCGTGGTGCGCTCCCGCGTGGTCAACCCCAAGTGGATAGACGGGGCCAAACGCCACGGCTACAAAGGCGCGTTTGAAATGGCCGCCACGGTGGACTTTTTGTTTGCCTTTGACGCCACCACCGGCGTGGTGGCCGACCACCAGTACGCGCTGGTGGCCGACGCCTATGTGCACGACGACGACACCCGCGCCTTTTTGCAACAACACAACCCCGGCGCGCTGCGCAGCATCGGCGAGCGCCTGCTGGAGGCCATGCAGCGCGGCCTGTGGGCCGAGCCCGGCGACCAGCGCGAACGCATTGAAGACCATTTGCTGGCGCTAGAAAACCGGCTAGAAGAATCTGAAGAAAGACAGTTGCCATGAGCATGATCGATACAGCCCCGCGCGCGGTATTCCCCTTCACCGCATTGGTCGGCCAGCAGGCCTTGCAGCGCGCTTTGCTGCTGGTAGCGATAGACCCCCGCATCGGCGGCGTGCTGATCAGCGGCCCGCGTGGCACGGCCAAGTCCACGGCTGCGCGTGCCCTGGCGGCCATGCTGCCGCGGGCCCCATTTGTCACGCTGCCGCTGGCCGCCAGCCTGGAGCAGCTGGTGGGTAGCCTCAGCATTGAAGACGCTTTGCAAAGCGGCGCGGTGCGCCTGGCGCCGGGCATGCTGGCGCGCGCCCACAACGGCGTGCTGTACGTGGACGAGGTCAACTTGCTGCCCGACGCCCTGGTGGACTCGCTGCTGGACGTAGCCGCCAGCGGCGTCAACACCGTGGAGCGCGACGGCATATCGCAACAGCACGCCGCACGCTTTGCGCTGGTGGGCACCATGAACTCCGAGGAGGGCGAGCTGCGGCCCCAGCTGCTGGACCGCTTTGGTTTGTCGGTACAGCTGGGCAACCCGCTGGACCCGCAGCAGCGGCAACAGATTCTGCGCACCCGTTTGGCCTTTGACGAAAACCCGCAGGCCTTGGCCCAGCAGCACGCCGCAGAGCTGACCCGCCTATCGGCTACGGTGGCCGCAGCGCGTGCCGCATTGCCGCAGCTGGCCTGGTCGGATGAGGTGCTGCAGCATGCCGCGCAACTGGCCTTGGCCGCTGGGGTGGACGGCATGCGTGCCGACCTGGTGATGCTGCGTGCGGCCCGGGCCTTTGCCGCCTTGGAAGGGCGGGGCGCTGTGACGACGCAAGACCTAGACGCCGTGGCCGAATTCGCCCTGGCGCACCGCCGCACGGACAGCGCAGCCAGCCGCCCCCCCGCGAGCCCACCCGCTCAGACGCCACAGCAGCCACGCCAGGCCCCCCAAGATCGTTCCCCCGCCCCCGAAGGCGATTGGGGCGCGCTGCCACCCCAGCCCACCGCCACCACGCGGGTGGCGTCCATCGGGGCCTGGCCCGCAAAAAAAGCCTAGGCCACCGCAGCCGCCGCCCGCCCACGCGGGCCGGCAGCTTGCGGTGGCGCAACCCCGTTCACAGTGCGCCTGCCACAAAAAAGCTGGGCGCAAAAGGCCAGGGCTCGGCCATGGCGTCGCCTATTGACTGGCTGCCAACCCTGCTGGCCAAAGGCCCGCAGGCCTTGCAGCGCCAGCACCTGCGCTACCAGTCGCAGCCTGCGGCCCGGCCCCGGCTGCACCTCATCGTGCTGGACACATCGGGCTCCATGCGCCAGGGTGGCCGCTTGGCGCTGGCCAAAGGTTATGCCGCCCGCTTGATCGAGCAGGCCGCCCGCGCTGGCGATGACGTGGGCCTGCTGAGCTTTGGCGGCCGGGGTTTGGAATGGCTGGTGCCCCCCGGGCCTGCGCGCTCGGCCGGGGCTGCGCGGGTGCGCCAGTGCGGCGGCGGCGGCGGCACGCCCCTGGCGCAGGCGCTGGCCTTGGCCCAGCAGCGGATTGCCCAGCCATCGCGCCGCGCCGCCAGCCCGCCCCTGCTGTGGCTGCTGACCGATGGCCGCACGCTGGAGCAACCCGCCGCCCCCACCACCGCCTCCGTGGTGGTCGATTTTGAAGACCCCCGCCGTCCCCTGGGCCGCTGCGCCGCCTGGGCTGCGCGCTGGGGCGCTGAATACCGTTTGGCTTCTGCCTTGAAATTATGAGCACCATCACCGAAGTTATCGTCTGCACCACCTGCCGCCCCGCCAACGTGCCGCGCGACCAACCCGCCCCCGGCGCTGCCTTGTACGAGGCCGTGCAAGCCGCCGCCTGGGACATCCAGGATGCCGACCCCGCCCAGCTCGCCCAGGTGCGCATACGCGGCGTGGAATGCATGACCGGCTGCAACCGCGCCTGCACCGTCACCTTCCAGGCGGCTGGCAAATACCTGTATTACTTCGGCGACCTGGCCCCTGACGCTGAAACCGCCGCCCACATCCTGGCCTGCGCGCAACTGCACGCCCAAACCCCCGACGGCACCCTGCTGCGCAACGACCGGCCCGCACGTTTGCGCAACGGCATCCTGGGGCGCATACCGCCGCTGCAGGCGGGGTAGTGGCGCGACTACGCGGGCAGAAAGTGGCTTGCTACAGGTTCTCTGTTTGCTATTAAAAATAGAGCTACTTGCGAAGGTGCTGTCTGCGCTGGAGCCATATTCTTCTTGAAATTTTTGGCCTCTTTAGCCCGTGAGCGTTTTGAGAAAAAGCCCGCAGCCACACGGGGCAGCCGTCTTCCCGCAAAATCCGCCCTCGCACGCTGCCACCGTGGCAAGCGGCTTTTTTGAACGCACGGCGCTACAGCATGACCACCTCCAACCCCATAGCCCAACCCCTGCCGCGCTCGGTGGCCCGCTTGGGCTACGCCGGGTTGCTGCCTTTTGTGGCCTTGGCCGCAGCCGCGTGGCTGGCCCCCGTGGCGTACCGCGCCCAGGCCGCCTTTGGCCTGCTGGCCTACGGCGCCAGCATTGCCAGCTTTTTAGGCGCGATCCACTGGGGCTTGGCCATGCGCGGGCCGCAAGCCTTGCAGCCCGGCCCATTTGTGTGGGGCGTGTTTCCCAGTTTGGTGGCTTGGCTGGCACTGCTGCTGCCGCTTTCGCAAGGGCTGCTGACCCTGGCGTTGTTGCTGGGCATTTGCCTGGCGGTGGACTGGCGTAGCTACCCGGCTTACGGGCTGGGCGGGTGGCTCAGCATGCGGCTACACCTCACCACCGTGGCCGTGTTCAGTCTGCTGGCTGGCAGTGCGGCGCCATGAACCCGTCATCGTCAACAGGGCCCACACCATGCTTTTAAACGAAGACTACCGCCAGCGGGTGGTACTGAACCACCACGATCTTGACTGGGTCGGCAGCCCAGAGTCCGGCGTAGAGCGCCGCATGCTCGACCGCATAGGCGACGAGATAGCCAAAGCCACGTCCGTCGTGCGCTACCTGCCGGGCGCAAAATTTGGGTCGCACATGCATGCCTTGGGCGAAGAAATCCTGGTGCTGGAAGGCGTGTTCAGTGACGAGTACGGCGACTACCCCGCCGGCAGCTACATGATGAACCCGCCCGGTTCAGCACACGCGCCGCGCAGCGCGCAAGGCTGTGTGCTGTTCGTCAAGCTCCGGCACCTGGGGCCCGACCAGCAAGCGCGCGAAGTGGTGGACACCCGCACCGCCCAGTGGCACCAGGGCATGGTGCCGGGCCTCACCGTGATGCCCCTGATGCGCCAAGGCCTGGGCTCCACCCTGGTGCGCTGGGCACCCAAAACCTACTTCAACCCGCATCGGCATTTTGGTGGCGAAGAGATTTTTGTGGTGGACGGCGTTTTTGAAGACGAGCAGGGGCGCTACCCCAGCGGCTCGTGGATCAGAAGCCCGCACCTCAGCCTGCACACACCGTTTAGTGAAGAGGGATGCACTATCTTTGTGAAGACGGGGCACTTGGTTGAGGGTTAGGGCGGGGTGGGCTTTGGGGTAGCAGCTCGGCCGCTTGGCGGGCGGATGTTTGCTGCTATCTATAGCGTAGCTGCTCACGCAGATATTACATGCGCTACAGGCACTTTTGATTCACCAATAAACGTGCCCGCCCGGCATGCCGGTGCTCGTCAACGCGACAGCAGTTCCACGTAAGCCTGGTAGCTGTAGCTGCGGTTCTTTTTTTGCCCTGTCATTTCTGTGACGATGCCCAGCTCTTCCAGCACCTTGACTGCTGCCGTCGCGGTGGGGAAGCTGGTGTCCAGTTGCTGGCGAACCCGCTCTATGGTGAAGCGCGGCATCATCGGCAGCAGCTCAAACAGCCGGTAGCTTGCCGGCCCTGCCTTGGGGGACTGCAGCAGGCGCTTGCGGTCTGCTGCTACCAGGCTGGCTACCTCGATGATGTTGCGCTCGGCGCTGCCTGCGGCAGACTCCACGCCCTCCAGGAAGAACGCCACCCAAGACTCCCAGTCGCCATCGGCACGGGTGGCAGACAAGCGGCGGTAGTACTCCAGCTGGTGCTGCTTCAGGTAGCCGCTCAGGTACATCAGCGGCTCCGACAACAAGCCCCAGTGCTCTAGCAAGGCGGCAATCAGCAAGCGGCCGATGCGCCCATTGCCATCCAAAAATGGGTGGATGGTTTCAAACTGCGCGTGCACCAAGGCCACCTTCACCAGCGCGGGCAAGTCCTGCGCCTCGTCGTGGATAAAGCGCTCTACGTCCACCAGCAAATCAGGCACCAGCTCAGGCGGTGGGGGCACAAAAACGGCATTGCCCGGGCGCGTGCCGCCAATCCAGTTTTGCGAGCGACGCAACGCACCGGGCTGCTTGCCCGCACCGCGCGCGCCATCCAGCAGCAGGCGGTGGGCTTCGCACAACAGCCGCACGCTGATGGGCAGGCCCTGGGGGCTGCGCAGTTGCTCCTGCACCCAGCGGAAAGCGCGCAGGTAGTTGGTCACCTCTTCCACATCGTCGGTGTTGCTGACCTTGAAGCCCGCTTCTTCGTCGAACAAATCGGTCAAGGTGGCCTGCGTGCCTTCGATCTGCGAGGTCAGCAGCGCCTCGCGGCGGATGGCGCTGTACAACAGCCAGTCCAGCGACGGCACCAGGCCAGACACCCCCGCCAAGCGGGCCAGTGCAAGCTCGGCCTGGCGTGCCAGGTCGGTATAGACGGCGGGCGACAAAGCAGGGTCTGCCGGTGGCAAGGCAAGCGGCACAAATGCCCGCACCGATTCCCCCAAGGTGGTGGAAATGGCGTAACGGCCTGTGGTTCTGGGCATTGAAAGGATTCTTTAATTGGGCTTGATTAAATTAAAGCATTCTTTAATTTGATTGGCAACTGTTAAAGAAGTCTTGCATTGCAGGCACGGGGGAGGCTGCTGCGTCCACCGTATTGCCTAAATAAGGTATCTGGAGAAATATGAAGAAATAAGCCTCCAGCGCATGTTCTACCTGCGCAGGAAGCTGCGAAAAATATAGCAATCACATTGAAAGGTATTTACCCAGTCACCGCCGCCAGGCTGCTTGGAAGCGAGCCATGCGCATAATATGCGCACGCTTATCTCCATGAGGACTCCACCATGTCCACAGCCGCCATCGCCACCGGTACCACCACGCGCAAACGCGCCGTTAACCTGACCTTGAACGAAGGCCTGGTCGCGCAGGCCAAGACTTACACCAGCAACCTCTCCGCCACCATGGAAGAGCTGCTGGCCGCCTACGTGGCGCAACAGCAGCAAGCCCAGCTCTCACGCCAGCAGCAGGCCGACGCAGCCGCCATGGACTGGAACGCCGTGCACGCCGCCGTGGGCTCATTTGCCGATGGGCACTCCACCCTGTAATGGCGCAGTTCGACGTACACCGCAACAAAGGTGCACTGAAGGAGACCATCCCCTTCGTGGTGATCGTGCAGTCAAGCCTGTTTGACCGCTACCGCAGGCGCATGGTGGTGCCCCTGGTGTGCCGCAGCGTGTTGCCCGCCAACACCAGCACTGCGGGTTCGCGCATGCACCCCGTGTTTGAAGTGGAAGGCGTGCCGTTGGTGCTGCACCCGCTGGATATGGTGTCTGTGGCGGTGGACCAGCTGGGTGAGCATGTCACCTCACTGGCGGAGCAAGGGCAGGCGATTGCGGATGCGCTGGATGAATTGCTGGCGCGGGCTGGGGAGTGACTGGAGCGGGGAATGCCCAACATCACCGCGTGCGGGCTAGCCCGTTTGGAGTGCTTATTCCATTTCCAGATCAATACGAGATTAGGCGCGAAGCCGCAGACAGTGGTTTGCCACGGCAAGGCGAAGCAACGACATATTCGGATTGATCTGGAAATGGAATTACACACAGTGGATGTGCTGTGGCCGATTGAATCAAAAGGAAAAGAACATGCTGTTAACTGACATCGCCGTAGAACACACCATTGCGCCCCCCAAAGGAGGACTGAGCGTGAACGTGGTGCTGCACCCGTTTACCAACACACAACGCGACTCGCTCGGCAAGTTTGAGATCGTCCGCAGCGTGCGTGAGCCGGAGGCCAAAGAAGTGAAACACTCCACCTTCGTGTCGTTCCCGCAATTGGCGGAGCTGTACGCCAAAGGCGTGCTCGACGAATACGGCTTCTCCGTCCGCATGTGTGCTGCCAACGGCAAGCACCCCAAGACAACCCCCACCAAAAAGCTGCTCCCCGCCCACATCAAGCCAGGCGCCGCGTTCGACCTGGCGGTGCAAGCCGTGGATGTGTCACAACCAGCCACCCGCGAGCTGAGAACTGCGTTGCTGCGCACGGGCGTCAAGCTGTAGTGGTGCTATGGATTTGGGAGCTGCTTGCGCAGGTTCTATGTGCGCTAGAGCCACTTTTTATCCATAAATTCATTTTCTGGAGTTCACCATGTACGCAACGCTCTCCATCACTGGCATCCTTGACGGAGCATAGGCAAGCTATTGCGGATGCGTTGGATGCGTTGGATGAGTTGCTGACGCGGGGTGAGGGTGATTTGGGTGAGTGGTCAGCAAAAGGCTGATTGCAGGCGGTCGAAATTCTTTGGAGGAATTTGGGTGCCAACCAATGCGTACGTCAAGATGCGTGAGCTCTCCAGATTTGAGCGAAACGCGTGTCGGAAGATCGGCCCATCGCCTGTACTTCAAGTCCTGAGCTTAGTCCATATAGTCGAAGCTAGCGGGTTTCCCGTCCCACGCGCTGTACAGGTGCCTGCCATCCCAGTAGCCGACGCGGCCGCCCTCGTAAACCTTACGAGTTGCTCGCCACACGGTCTCGGCGCAGTGATGACCAATAGCGTCCTCGCCAAACGACGGTACTTGTGTCCCTCGCTGTCCGTAGCCATCGTGGTTCACCGTGCGAAGAGGTAGGGACATCAATAGCGCGGCGTGTTTGGTTTCCTTAAGGATCAGCGCGAACTTGTTGTGGGTCATGTTGTACCCCCAAGTCGCATGAAGCACCCTTGGGTCGGCTGCCGGGGACACCTGGTGCAGCAGGCGGCTGACATTCTCCCTGGACACGAGCGACGACTTGTCCTTGACGATTCCGTTCGTGGCCGTCGCGCACCACTGCGCTATGTCCGCGGTAGTCGCTAGTTCGATGACATTTCCTGCTCGAGCAGCAAACCGCCTGGCGCTCGGCAGATATGTAGAGGTAGTGACGAACATCCCTTTCGGAGCTTCCTCGACGGCCATAACGCCTCGAAGCGCAGCGACAGCGTCAAGCTCAATCTTGCGGTGTGGCGCATACCGCTTTGCCTGAACGAGGGTTAGGACGTCGCCCAATGGACCGCGTTGCCAGAAGCGGATATCAACCCCTCCGTCTCCGGAGCCCGGTCCCAACTCTGTGGTGAATCCCTGGTTCTGGAAGACTCGGCTCAGCAGGATCTCAAACGCGCGTGGTTTCAGACGATGAAAATGGTCTGGATTGGCGACGAAGTGAGCGTAAAGCTCTTCGTAGACGTCCCCGGCATCCGGCTGGATCAGCGAGCAGACCCACTGCCAATGGAAGTACGACTCGAACGCCGCGTTCAACGCCTCGTCGTTTGCGTAGAAGTAGTAGGTGTAGCCGTTCTGGTTCTCGCAAAAAAAGCCTAATGAGGCGACGAACTCATGGAACGGCGGTCCCTCCACCCCAAGGTCTTCATCCAGCACACGCGTCAGGTCACCGCCGGTGTACAGAACGGTGACCACAGCAGGTGAGTCAGGTTCTCCGCCGACGTGCTGAAGAAAATCCTTGAAGCCGCTGTCCAGCCAGAGGTCGCGCTCCTCGGCCCATTTTCGGATGGCCGTTTCAAGCCTTGATACCTCCTGGAGCAGTTGAGTGTCCGTGTAACTGACGTTCATCGAATAAGTATTTGAAGGAAGGGTGATGTTGGAAAGCATAGCGCGCAAACTTCTGCAAAAAACGCCGGGGCCAACAACCAAGACGTCTAGCTCCGCTCGCGAATGCTCGCAAAGCGACGATCCTTGATCCTTCCGACTATTCCCGCGAACGGCGGCAACCGCTGCTTTGCAGTCGTAGTCGTCTATCCTCAGCGCGAATCCCGCCGCAGCAAATACGTATCCATGATCCACCCATGCGCAGCCCGCGCAGCCTGCCGTTCCGCTTGAATGCGCCCACTCACCTCCGCTAGCGGCCCGGCAATGCACATCTGCTGCGGCATACCCAAATACGCCCCCCACCAAATCGTGATCCCCGCAGGCGGCAGGTGCTGGAAGGCGCAATGCCCGTCCAGCATCACAGCCACGGTGCCCGCGCTTTCAGGCCAGCCGTGGTCACGCAGTTGCCGTCCGGTGGTGATGGTGACGGGGGCGTTGATGTCGTTCAGCGCAATGGCGTGCGCGGCGGTCAGCGCCTGCAGCGCGGTGATGCCGGGTACGACCGATACGGTCAGCGCCAGCCGCAGCTTCAGCCGTTCGGCAATGCGCAGCGTGCTGTCGTACAGCGAGGGGTCGCCCCACACCAGCAGGGCCAGCTTGCCGCCCTGCGGCAGGTGCAGCAGGATCTTGCTGTGCCAGACATCCGCAATCGCGTCGTGCCAGCGGTGCACGCCTGCGGCGTAGTCAGGGTCGTCGGCATCGCGCACCGGCATGTCAAAGCCCACTACTTGTGTCGCGGGGTTGGTAACCAGCTCTTGGCATAGCTGCAGGCGCAGCTCGGCGAGATCGGCTTTGCCTTCGCCCTTGTGGGGCACCAAGATCACATCGGCCGCGTTGAGCGCTTTCACGCCCTGGCGGGTGACGTGATCGGGATTGCCGGTGCCTATGCCGACGAGGCACAACTCGATGCTCATTCGGTGCCTGCTGGAAAGCGGGGGGCTGTTCCCAGTGGGCGATAGCGGCGGTCGTAGTCGCCGGCATACAGGCGGCTGGTGTCGAACTCTTCGGCGCCGAGGGTGCGGCCGACCAGGATCAGCGCGGTGCGCTCCATGCTGTCGCCGACTGCTGCCTCTATCGTGGCCAGCGTGCCGCGCACCACGCGCTCATCCGGCCAGCTGGCGCGCCAGACCACGGCCACCGGGCAGTCTGCGCCGTAGTGGGGCGTTAGCTCGGCCACCACGCGCGGCAGTACGTGGACGGACAGGTGGATGGCCAGCACGGCCTGGGTGGCGGCAAAGCGGGCCAGCGACTCGGTGCTGGGCATGGCCGATGCGCGGCCCGAGGTGCGCGTCAGCACCACCGATTGGCTCAGGCCCGGCAGGGTCAGTTCTGCCTCCAGTGTGGCCGCCGCCGCCGCAAACGCGGGTACGCCGGGGGTGACGGTGTACGGAATACCCAGCGCGCGCAGGCCACGCAGTTGCTCGCCCATGGCCGACCACACCGACAGGTCGCCCGAGTGCAGGCGGGCTACGTCCTGCCCGGCGGCATGCGCGGCGCTGATCGCTTCGAATATCTGCTCCAGCGACAGGGACGCGGTGTTGACGATGTGCGCACCGGGTGGGCAATGGGCCAGCACGCCCGCGGGCACCAGGGAGCCTGCGTAGAGGCACACCGGGCTGGCGGCAATCAGATCGCGGCCGCGCAGGGTGAGTAGATCGGGGGCGCCGGGGCCAGCGCCGATGAAGTGGACAGTCATGGTGGGGTGTTTTCTGTGGAGGCGAGGGCGGCTGTGGCCATGCGGTCGGGGCTGGTGCAGCGGCTGGTCAGCAGCACGGCAGCCGGGCCTACTGCCGCCAGCGCGGCGGCTTCGGCCACGCTGTGCGCGCCATAGCGGGCGGGCACATGGGCGCTGGGCGTGGCGGATTGGCGGACTAGCTGCGGCAGGTGGATGGGGGCAATGGGCAGTTGCAGTTCTGCGGCAAGTTGCAGCAGGGCGGGGTGGGCGGCTTTGTCGGCGGCGGTGACCAGGGCGGTGAGTGTGATGGCGGTGCCGTGGGCTGCCTGTGCCGCAGCCAAGGCGGCGTTAAGCGCGGCGCGCAACGATGCCACGCTGCTTAGGGCGCGAAAGCCCAAGCCTGCCACGGTCATAAAACCACGCTCCATTGCACCACCGGGCGGCTGGGCTGCCAGCCGCGCATGCGGCCCAGGGGCGCGGCATGCGCCAGCTCGATGCGCAGTAGCGTGCCACCGTGCTCGGCATGCAGTTGCAGCAGGGCGGATTCGGTCTCCAGCGTCACGGCGTTCACCACCAGGCGGCAGCCTGTGGGCGCTGCGGAATGTAAGCGGGCAAACAAAGCCGCATCAAAACCACCGCCGACAAAGATGGCTTGGGGCGTGGGCAGGTCGGCCAACAGGTCGTTGGTGGCACCGTGGTGTGTGTTCAGGCGGTGGTCTATGCCGAAGGATGCAGCGTTGGCGCGGATGTTGGCCACGCGCTCGGCGTGCTGTTCTACCGCGCTGGAGGTGCCGCCCGCCAAACACCATTCCACCGACACCGAACCCGAGCCCGCGCCCAGGTCCCACAGGTGTGCGCCGGGGCGCGGTGCCAGGGCGCTGAGGGTGAGGGCGCGGATGGGTGACTTGGTGATTTGGCCGTCGTGGGCAAAGTTACTGTCTGGCAGGCCCGGTGTGTGCGGCAAGCCCAAGGGGCCGACGACCTGCACGGCCACGGCCACCGGGCTTTGGATGTCTGCAAAGTCCAGCGCGTCGGCAGTGCCTTGGCGTATGCGTTCGCGCGGGCCGCCCAGGGCTTCCAGCACCCACAGCGCCGACGCACCGCAGCCTTGCTCGGTGAGCCATTGCGCAAAGTCCTGCACCGCCGCGCCGTCACGCAGCAGGCACAGCAGTTGCGCACCGCCGTGCAGAGCAGGGCGGGTGCGGGTAAAAGGCGCGGCGTGCAGGCCGAAGCAGTGCACCTGCTCCAAGCGCCATGCCAGGCGGGATGCAGCCAGCGAGAAGGTGGAGGGGGCCGGAAAAGCCTGCCATTCGCCGGGCACCAGGTGCGCCGCCAAACTGCCACCTGCGCCAAACCAGAACGGGTCGCCCGAGGCCAGCACCGCCACCGGCTGGCCGCGCAGGGCCAGCACTGGGGCGACATCAAACGGCAGCGGCCACTCTGTTCCACGGCTGCCCACCTCGGCCAGCGCCAGGTGCCGTGCGCCGCCGAACACGTGCTGCGCGCGGGCCAGGGCCAAGCGGCTACCATCGCCCAGGCCATGCAGACCATCTTCTCCGATACCAATGATTGACAGCCAGGGTTCAGACATAGCGCGCACCTTGTTGCGTGTTTTGGTGCTGGGCGGCACCACCGAGGCCAGCCGCCTGGCGCAGGCATTGGCGCAGGCAGGCGTGGACGGCATATTTTCGTACGCGGGCCGCACCAGCGTGCCCATCGCCCAGCCGCTGCCCACCCGTGTGGGGGGCTTTGGCGGGGTGGCCGGCTTGCAGGCCTATTTGCAGACCGAGCGCATCACCCACGTGGTGGATGCCACCCATCCGTTTGCTGCGCAGATGAGCAGCCACGCCGTGCAGGCCTGCGCTGCCGTGGGCATACCTCTGCTGGCACTGGAGCGGCCCGCATGGCAGGCCCACAGCGGCGATGTGTGGCAGCACGTGCCGGATATCGCCGCTGCGGTGCAGGCCTTGCCCGCTACGCCTGCCCGCGTGTTCTTGGCCATTGGCCGCCAGCACCTGGCTCCGTTTTTGGCCTGTGCGCAGCATTGGTACCTGTTGCGGCTGGTGGACCCGGTGCTGGACCTGCCTACTGAGCGCGGCCACGTGGTGCTGGACAGGGGGCCGTTTACCCTGGAGGGCGACCGGGCCTTGCTGCACGCGCACGGCATCAGCCATGTGGTGTCCAAAAATTCGGGCGGCGCGGGTGCGCAGGCCAAGCTGACGGCGGCTCGGGAGCGGGGCTTGCCGGTCATCTTGATCGACCGTCCGCCCGTCCCCGCCCGTCAAACGGTGGGCACCATAAACGATGTTTGCCTTTGGCTGGGCTGCGCGGGTAGCTAGAAAAATCATAGCGCCGAGCGTGGGGTGTAAACGAAGCGGCCCACGCGGCGGGTGGCGGAGTTGCCCACGATCACCACGGTGCGCATATCGGCCATCTCGGGCGTGGCTTCCGCCAGCGTGACGGTGCGCAGCTTTTCTTCGGGTGTGCTGACAGCGCGGGCAAAGCTGATGAGCCGGTCGGGTCCGCAGGTGTCGCGCAATATGTCCAGCACGCGGCCAAAAGTGTGCGGGCGGCTGGCCGAACGCGGGTTGTAAAACGCCATCGCAAAGTCGGCCCCGGCGGCGGCGCGCACGCGGGCTTCGATCAGCGCTGCGGGTTTGAGGTTGTCGCTGAGGTTGATGGCGCAAAAGTCGTGGCCCAACGGAGCGCCCGCGCTGGCTGCCGCGGCCAGCATGGCGGTGATGCCAGGCAGTACGCGGATATCCAGCGCCTGCCATTCGGGCCGGTTTTCAAGCGCCTCGAACACCGCTGACGCCATGGCAAATACGCCCGGGTCGCCCGACGACACCACCACCACCCGCCGCCCCTGTGCGGCCATGTCTATAGCGGCACGGGCGCGGTCTAGCTCCACCCGGTTGTCGGACGGGTGCAGCCGCAGCCCGGCGCGCGGTGCGATGCGGGCGACGTAGGGGATGTAGCCGACCACATCGGTGGCGGCTTCCAGGGTCAGCGTGACCTCGGGTGTGACCAGGTTGGGGTCACCAGGCCCCAGGCCCGCGATGCACAGCCAGCCGCTCATTCCTGCACCTCGGGGCGGCGGCCATGGCCGTGTACCAGCACGATGGCGAAATAGGGGCAATCTGTGCCATCCACCTCGGCCAGCGGCACGACGCGCTCGCCCGGCATGGTGCCGCGTTCGACCAGCCAGGCCTGGTCCAGCCGCCCGGCGGCGGCCAGCGCGCGGCGCACGCGGGGCAGGTTGCGGCCGGTTTTCATGATCACCAAGGCATCGGCCGATTGCATGTGGCGCAGCAGCTCGGCTTCGGGCAGCGTGCCCATCAGCACCACCAGCACATCGTCGCCCCAGGTGATGGGCGTGCCGGTGGCCGACCAGCAGCCCACCATGCCGGGGATGCCCGGAATGACTTCCACCGTGGCGCGGCCCTGCAGCCGGGTGTAGAGGTGCATGAACGACCCGTAAAAGAACGGATCGCCTTCGCACAGCACCAGCACGTCCTCGGTCTGCGCCAAGGTGGCCAGGCGCGTGGTCCAGTCGTCGTAAAACGCGGCCAGGCAGGCGATGTATTCGGGGCTGTCAAAAGGCAGCTCGGTGGTCACCGGGTACTCCATCGGGTACTCGACCACATCGAGGGCCAGCATGCCGTCCACGATCCGCCGGGCCTGGCCGGGGCGGCCTTGTTTGCGGAAATAGGCCACGTGGCGGGCGGCACGGATGGCGCGGTCAGCGCGCACGCTCATCAGGTCCGGGTCGCCAGGGCCCAGGCCCGCGCAAAGGATGCGGCCCATCAGATCTCCCTCCGGCAGGCGAGTGCGTTGACTGCAGCGACGGTGATGGCGCTGCCACCCAGGCGACCTTGTACCGCCATGGCGGGTACGGGCGGCGCAGCCATCAGCGCGGCCTTGGATTCGGATGCACCGATAAACCCCACCGGGCAGCCAATGATGGCGGCTGGGCGCGGGCATGTAGGGTCTTGCAGCATGTTCAGCAGGTGGAACAGCGCGGTGGGGGCGTTGCCAATCGCCACCACGGCCCCGGCCAGATGGGGCCGCCACAGCTCCAGCGCGGCGGCGCTGCGGGTGGTGGCCATGGCCTGGGCCAGGTCGCGCACAGTGGGGTCGTTCAGCGTGCAGATGACCTGGTTGTGTGCAGGCAGGCGGCTGCGGGTAATGCCTTCGCTGACCATGCGCACGTCGCACAGGATGGGCGCTCCAGCTTCCAGGGCTGTGCGTGTGGCTTCGGCCATGCCCTCGGTAAAGCGCACGTGGGCTTCCAGCCCGACCATGCCGGTGGCGTGCACCATGCGGACCACGGCGAGCTCTTCGATGGGGTTGAAGCGCGCCAGATCGGCCTCGGCCCGGATGATGGCGAAGGACTGGCGGTAGATTTCTATTCCATTGGTTTCAAATTCATGGCGCATGGAATGTCGGGAGCAAATGGGAAGCAATTGTTTCAAGAGAAAGGGCCAGCAGATCGGGGGCCGAGGCTGCTGTGCCGTGGTGGATTAGGTTGAAGCCCGCCGGTGTGGCTACCAGCGTCAGGGCGGCGCGCGGGTGGGCGCAGCCCTTGCTGCAGCCAGACACATGCAGTAGCTGTCCGGCGGGCACCGAGGGAGCCAGTGCGCGGGCCAGCGGGCGGGTCGCGGCGGCAGCTTGCAGGCAGCCCGGCGCACCGGTGCAGGCGACCACCCGCAGACGGGCATCCAAGGCCTCGGTGACCAGGCCGGGTATTTCGGGTGCGTGCTGCAAGCCTTCGACCAGCAGCATGCGCCAAGGGGTTAAGCGCAGTGCGCCCAAAGTGGCCAGGGCGGCCAGCGTGTCGGCTTGCAGTTGGCCAAATTCCGCGCCCACCAGCCAGCCTGCAGGGGTCAAACCTGGCGGGGGTGGGGCGGCGGCAGGTGAAAAATCTAAGGTGGTCTGAAAACCCTGTGGCAGTGCAGGCTGCGGGGTCAGGGCAGCCATTCGCGTCTTGCCTCCCTGGGCCAGAAACCAGTGCGCCAGCGCCATCGCGGCGGGTACGGCTTCCTCGGCGCTGACGCAGGCACCGGTGGCATAGCCCTCGGCGCGCACGGTGACGCCGCCGGGGCCGCGTTCGATGCGGATGTCGGCTGAGTCGGCCCGCAAGACCGCTTGCGCACCGCAGTCCACGGCAAAGCCAAACTTGCCAGGCAGGGCCGGGGCATCTGGCGCGGCCAGGGCCTGGGCCAGCGCGGCGGCGATGCGCTGCGTGCCGTCCTCCGGCTGCCACAAAGGGCTGACCAGGATGTTGCGCCGTGACTCGCTGTCGGCGCTGCTGTCCAGCAGACCCAAGGCGTCTAAGCCCTGCAGCAAGGCAGCGTGCG
>NZ_JBDTEM010000430.1:0-6739 GCF_039922535.1 Rhodoferax sp.
ATCGACGGCACCACGCTGTCCAAAGTGCTGCAAAACGCAGCCGACAAGGGTGTCAAGGTTATTGCCTATGACCGCCTGATCAAGGGCTCGAAGAACGTGGACTACTACGCCACGTTCGACAACTTCCAGGTCGGCGTGTTGCAAGCGGGCACCATCGTGGACAAGCTGGGCCTGAAGCAAGGCAAGGGTCCGTTCAACATCGAACTGTTTGGCGGCTCGCCAGATGACAACAACGCCTTCTTCTTCTATGACGGCGCAATGAGCGTGTTCAAGCCTTACATCGACAGCGGCAAGCTGGTGGTGCGCAGCAAGCAAATGGGCATGGAAAAAGTCGGCACGCTGCGCTGGGACGGTGCTGTCGCCCAGGCCCGTATGGACAACCTGTTGTCGGCCTTCTACACCAAGGACAAGGTTGATGCCGTGCTGTCCCCCTACGACGGTATTTCCATCGGCATTTTGTCCTCGCTCAAAGGCGTGGGCTACTGCACCAAGACCCAGGCTTGCCCTGTGGTGAGCGGCCAAGATGCGGAAGTGCCATCGGTCAAGTCCATTTTGCGTGGCGAGCAGTACTCGACCATCTTCAAGGACACGCGTGAGCTGGCTAAGGTCACCGCCAACATGGTGGACGCAGAGTTGTCCGGCAAGAAGCCCGAAGTCAACGACACCAAGACTTACAACAACGGTGTCAAGGTGGTGCCAGCGTACTTGCTCAAGCCTGTGGCTGTAGATGCAACCAACTGGAACCCGATTCTGATCGGCAGCGGTTACTACAAAGAATCGCAAATCAAGTAAGTGTTGAACACCCCCAGGCTGCAAGTAGTCTGGAGGTTTAGCTTGGAGCGTTACTTTTGAGCTTGAAAAGGCCCTGCATTGCGAGGTGTGGGGCCTTTTTTTTCGGTCGTTGATGAAAATAAAAGACTGACGCAGCGCCTGACTAGCGGCCCTCTGGGCCTGCAGGCAGGCACTGCGTCAGTCGTGAAATAAAAGGGTGCTGATGGTGAACACGATCCTAGAGATGCACGACATCCGCAAGACCTTCCCCGGAGTGGTTGCGCTGAACAAAGTGAACCTGCGCGTGAGTGCGGGCGAAATACATGCCCTGGTGGGTGAGAACGGCGCAGGAAAATCGACCTTGATGAAGGTGTTGTCGGGCGTGTACCCGCACGGCGACTACACCGGCGAAATTCGCTACCTGGGCCAGGAGCAGCGCTTCAAGGGCATCCACGACAGCGAGCAGCAGGGCATCATCATCATCCACCAGGAGCTGGCACTGGTGCCGCTGTTGTCGATTGCCGAAAACATCTTTTTGGGCAACGAGACTGCGCACAACGGTGTGATCGACTGGATGGCGGCGCATAGCCAAACCCAGGCCTTGCTGAAGAAAGTCGGCCTCAAAGAATCCCCCAACACGCTGATTACCAACATCGGCGTGGGCAAGCAGCAACTGGTTGAAATTGCCAAGGCGCTGTCCAAAAAAGTCAAACTGCTGATCCTGGACGAGCCCACCGCCAGCCTGAACGAAACCGATAGCGATGCATTGCTGATGCTGCTGCTGGAGCTCAAAGCCCAGGGCATTGCCTGCATCTTGATTTCGCACAAGCTCAACGAGATTGCCAAGGTGGCCGATTCCATCACCATCCTGCGGGACGGCACCACGGTGGAGACGCTGGACTGCCGCGCGGAGTCCATCAGCGAAGACCGCGTGATCCGTGGCATGGTGGGCCGCGAGATGGCCGACCGCTATCCCAAACGCACACCGAATATTGGCGAAACCGTGTTTGAGCTGCGCGACTGGCGCGCTTACCACCCGCAGCACGCCGACCGCGAAGTCGTCAAAAACATCAACCTGACCGTCAAGCGCGGCGAAATCGTCGGCATTGCCGGGCTGATGGGTGCGGGCCGCACCGAGCTGGCGATGAGCGTGTTTGGCAAATCCTGGGGCCAGCGCATCAGCGGCAAGGCGATGCTGCACGGCAAGGAAATTGATGTCTCCACGGTGCAAAAAGCCGTGGCCCACGGGCTGGCTTACGTGACCGAAGACCGCAAGGGCAACGGCCTGGTGTTGAGCGAAGACATCCAGTGGAACACCTCGCTGGCGAATCTGCCGGGCGTGTCCAAAAACGGCATCATCGACGATGGCCGCGAATATGCCGTAGCCCAGGGTTACCGCGAGAAAATGCGTACCCGCTGCTCGGGCGTGGACCAAAAAGTGGTCAACCTGTCGGGCGGCAACCAGCAAAAAGTGGTGCTGAGCAAATGGCTGTTCACCAACCCCGAGGTGCTGATCCTGGACGAGCCTACACGTGGCATCGACGTGGGGGCCAAGTTCGAGATCTACACCCTGATTGCACAACTTGCCGCCGAGGGCAAATGCGTGATCGTGATATCCAGCGAAATGCCCGAGTTGCTGGGACTGTCGGACCGTATCTACGTCATGAACGAAGGCAAGTTTGTCGCCGAAATGGCCACGGCCGATGCCAGCCAGGAAAAGATCATGCGCGCCATCGTCAGCGCTAGTTAAGCCGACCCCTGAAGCCCATCCCAGATACCTATAAGAGCTTTGAATCATGGAAAAAACAACCACAACCCCTGCTGCCACCGCCGCGCCGTCTGGCTTGAGTTTCTTTAAGAGCAACCTGCGTGAATACGGCATGCTGCTGTCGCTGGTGGCCATCATGGCCTTTTTCCAGTACATGACCGACGGCACGCTGATGCAGCCGCTGAATCTGACCAACCTGGTGCTGCAAAACAGCTACATCGTCATCATGGCGCTGGGCATGCTGCTGGTGATCGTCGCCGGCCATATCGACCTGTCGGTCGGTTCCATCGTCGGCTTTGTCGGCGCGGTGGCTGCTGTGTTGATGGTCAATTACCAATGGCACTATTTGCCCACGACCATCGTTTGCCTAGTGGTAGGCGGGTTGATTGGCGCGGCGCAGGGCTACTTTGTAGCCTTCTTTCGCATTCCGTCTTTCATCGTCACGTTGGCGGGCATGCTGGTGTTTCGCGGCTTGGCTCTGGCGCTGCTGCAAGGGCAGTCGGTCGGGCCCTTCCCAGATACCTTCCAGTTGCTCAGCTCGGGCTTTATCCCCGATCTGTTCAGCTCTGAGGGGTTGCGCCTGACTTCCTTGTTGCTGGGTGTGCTGGTGGCTCTGGCCCTGGTGGTGGCGGGCATCCGCGCGCGCGCTAACCAGCAAAAGCACGGCGTCACCGGTGAACCCACGGCTTTCTTCTGGGGCAAGATGGTGATCTTCTCGGCCTTGCTGATCACCTTCAGCTATCTGCTGGCATCCTACAAAGGTCTGCCGAATGTGCTGATCGTAATGGCGCTGCTGATTGCGGTGTTTGACTTCGTGACCAGCCGCACCACCATTGGCCGCCGCGTCTATGCCCTGGGCGGCAACGAAAAAGCAGCCAAGCTGTCGGGTATCAAAACTGAGCGTCTGGCCTTCTACACCTTCATCAACATGGGTGTGCTGGCGGCTTTGGCTGGCTTGGTGTTTGCCGCGCGGCTGAACACCGCCACGCCCAAGGGCGGGCTGGGTTTTGAGCTGGACGTGATTGCGGCCTGCTTTATCGGCGGAGCATCGGCTTCGGGCGGTGTCGGTAAGGTGATGGGCGCGGTGATTGGCGCGTTCATTATGGGCGTGATGAACAACGGCATGTCCATCATGGGCATCGGCATTGACTACCAGCAAATCATCAAGGGTCTGGTGCTGTTGGCCGCCGTGTTTGTCGACGTGTACAACAAAAACAAGGGATGACCGGCACCAGCGCACTGCCCGTGCTGGAGCTCACGGGCATCGACAAAGAGTTTGCCGGTAATCCTGTGCTCCGTGGTGTGCAGCTACGCCTGTACCCCGGCGAAATCCACGCCCTGATGGGACAAAACGGCGCTGGCAAGTCCACGCTGATCAAGGTGCTGACCGGTGTGCTGGAGTCCAGCGGCGGGCAAATGCTGTTGATGGGCCAATCCATCCGGCCCGACTCACCTCTTGCAGCCCAAAAGCTGGGCATCAGTACCGTGTACCAAGAGGTCAACCTCTGCCCCAATCTGTCAGTGGCAGAGAACGTGTTTGCTGGGCGTTACCCGCGCTACGGGTGGACGCAAGGCTACCGCATCGATTGGTCCACCGTACACCGCCGCGCCCGTGAACTGCTGGCCCGCATTGGGCTGGACATTGACGTGACGCAGCTGCTGTCAACCTTCCCGGTGGCGGTGCAGCAGCTGGTGGCTATCGCCCGTGCGCTGGGTGTGGAATCCAAGGTGCTGATCCTGGACGAACCCACCTCCAGTCTGGACGAAGACGAGGTACAAAAGCTGTTCGAGGTGCTGCGGCGCCTGCGTGGCGAAGGGCTGGCGATTGTGTTTGTGTCGCACTTCTTGAACCAGGTCTACGCCATTTCCGACCGCATCACCGTGCTGCGCAACGGCGAATGGGTGGGCGAATGGATGGCCAATGCTTTGCCGCCCCAGGCCCTGATTTCGGCCATGCTAGGCCGCGAATTTGCGGTGCAAAACACCCATGCCGTGCAGCAACGCGATGCGGCACAGGAAGTCGTGCTGCTGGAAACCCAGGGCCTGGGCCAGGCCGGGCGTTTGCAGCCGGTGGATTTGAAGCTGCATGCAGGCGAGGTGCTGGGCTTGGCGGGCTTGCTGGGTGCGGGCCGCACCGAGCTGGCGCGGCTGCTGTTTGGCCTGGAGACATCCGACAAAGGCAGCCTGCAGATCGACGGCCAGACCGCGCAGCTCAGCAACCCCGCAGATGCGGTGCAGTACGGTATTGCCCTGTGTCCCGAAGAGCGCAAAACCGACGGCATCGTCGCCGAGCTATCGGTGCGCGAAAACATTGCACTTGCGCTGCAGGCGCGGCTGGGTTTGCGCAAGTTCTTGTCATTGGCCGAGCAGACCACGCTGGCCGAGTATTTCGTCAAAACCTTGGGCATCAAAACCGCCAGCATCGAAACCCCGATTGGCCTGCTGTCGGGTGGTAACCAGCAAAAGGCGGTCATCGCCCGCTGGCTGGCCACCGACCCGCGCCTGCTGATTCTGGACGAGCCCACCCGCGGCATCGACGTGGCGGCCAAGCAGGAAATCATGGAAGAAATCCTGCGCCTGGCGCGCGGCGGTATGAGTGTGCTGTTTATCTCCAGCGAAATGAGCGAGGTGGTGCGCGTGTCCGACCGCATCGCCGTGCTGCGCGACCGCCGCAAAGTAGGGGAGCTGCCTGGTGGTAGTTCTGAAGACGAAGTTTATGCACTGATTGCTGCCGACCATGTTTAAGACCTTTTTACGGCATCCGCGCGCGTGGCCGCTGCTAACCCTGCTATTACTTTTGATAGTCAATGTGGTTTTTAATCCTGGCTTTTTGCATATTGAGTGGCGCGACGGCCATCTGTATGGCAGCCTGATCGACATCCTGAACCGGGCCGCACCGCTGGTGCTGGTGTCACTGGGTATGACCTTGGTGATTGCGACCCGCGGCATTGATATTTCGGTGGGCGCGGTGGTGGCGATTGCGGCCGCATTGGCTGCCTGGATGATTGGCGGCGCCTTGGTGGTGCAAGACGGCGTGGCCGTGCATGCCAGCCGCTTTCCCATGCCGCTGGCGATTCTGGCCGCCCTGGGTGTGGCGGCGGTGTGCGGCTTGTGGAATGGCTTGCTGGTGGCCCGCATCGGCATGCAGCCCATCATTGCCACGCTGATTCTGATGGTGGCGGGCCGGGGCATTGCCCAGCTCATCACCGGCGGGCAGATCATCACGATCTATTACTCGCCATTTTTCTTTTTGGGTAGCGGCTATCTGGCGGGCCTGCCGTTCTCGTTGTTTATCGTAGCGCTGGTGTATGGCGTGCTGCATTTGGCCATGACGCGCACGGCCTTGGGCTTGTTCATCCAGGCGGTTGGCATCAACCCGGTGGCGGCGCGCGGCGTGGGTATCCAGGCGCGCAAGCTGACCGTGTGGGTGTATGCGTTTTGCGGCTTTTGCGCCGGCGTGGCGGGGCTGCTCATTAGCTCCAACGTGAAGAGCGCCGACGGCAATAACGCCGGGCAACTGCTGGAGCTGGATGCGATTCTGGCCGTCACCCTGGGCGGCACCGCGCTGACCGGTGGGCGTTTCAGCCTGTTTGGCAGCGTTATCGGCGCGCTGATCATCCAGACCATGACCTACGCCATCTACTCGCTGGGTGTACCGCCCGAGATCAACTTGGTGGTGAAAGCCGTGGTGGTGTTTGCGGTGATGCTGCTGCAGTCGCCTGAGTTTCGCGCTACGGTGCGTGCGTGGGCTGTACGTCCTGTACAGAACGGAGGCCGCGCATGAGCCATACCGCTAAAAAACGGTTCAACCCGCAGCATCTGCCCATTGTGGCCACGGTATCGTTGTTCGTGGCCATGGCCACGCTGGGTTCCGTGTTCTACGACGGTTTTTTCTCGTTGCAGGTGTTTTTGAATCTGCTGATCGACAACTCCTTTCTGGTGATCGTGGCGGTGGGCATGACCTTTGTGGTGCTGTCGGGCGGCATTGATCTGTCGGTGGGATCGGTGATTGCGTTCACCACCATGGTGTCGGCCTCGCTGGTGGAGAAGCACGGCTGGAGCCCATTGGTCGTACTACCGCTGGTGCTACTAATGGGTACAGCATTTGGGGCCTTCATGGGCTTCTTGATCGAGCGTTTTCGCCTGCAGCCCTTCATCGTGACGCTGGCGGGCATGTTCCTGGCGCGCGGCCTGTGCTAT
>NZ_JBDTEM010000431.1:0-10612 GCF_039922535.1 Rhodoferax sp.
CACAGCCCGGTCGCCTATCTTGCAGAAAAAGCAGCCAAATGGGGCGACCTGCCATTGCATGACTGGCTTAAGACGGTTGTCAAAGACAGTGCATCTCTGTCGCATATCGAAGAGCTATTAGGCCTGCAGAAACCGGAGGCAGACGGCCGCTGAACTATGCTTCGGCTTGTTCAGCCAAAGCCTTTTACTGTGCAACCCGGAATTCAATACGCCGGTTGCGGGCACGTCCGTCGGCGGTTTCGTTGCCCGCAACCGGCCGGTCCGGCCCTTGGCCAGAGGTAGTTAGCAAAGCGACATCTATCCCTTTGCTACCAAAATACAGCTTCACCGCATCGGCCCGCGCAAGGCTAAGTGCGATATTGCTTTCGCGCAACCCGCGGTCATCGGTGTGGCCGATGATTTCCACCTTTTTACCCTTCATCTTCTGCAGGGCTGCCGCCATCTGGTCCAGAATGGATTTGCCTGCTGGCGTCAAAGTCGTCTGCCCGCTTTCGAACTCCACCACGCGGTTGGCCAGCACGCTGTCCAGCACACCTTGGTCGGATGCCGAAACGCGCAAACCATTGTTCACGGTATAGGTCGGGTTCAGATTGGTGGCGATGTCGCTGGCAATTTGCTGGCGCTGTGCTTCGTTGCCCACCTCGCCGCGCAGACTAACAGCGGTACCATCGATTTTCAACTGCCCACGGCTGATGAGTTTCAGGTTCGGGCTGATGATTTTCTGGACATACCCAGACCAGTTAGCGGGCAATACCACCGCGCCAATCGCAATCTGGTCCACCACTTTGTCAGCGCCATACAGCTCCCGCAGACGCGCAAGAACACTGGCTTTGGTGGCTTCATCGGGCACTGTGCCAGTGATCAAAACCTGGCCTGGATTGGGGGTCACCGCAGGTGGGGCAACGTTTTGCGCCCATCCCAGGCTGGAGACAAAAAACAAGAAAATCCACAAGCAACGCATGGCGTCAAGCTCCCATAAACGCTTCACGAAACGAGTCGTAAGCTGATTTCAAAGACAGATTGGGCTGGGACAAATAGCTGGACAGCTTCTTGACGCTGTAATCGGCATCGAGTTGCTCTTCTATCCAATCGGCCGCATCAAAGGCGATGTGCTGCTCGATGCCGATTTGGGGGTCCATGATGGCCTGCAAGGTGCGTGCTGAAGCACCACTGAACCCCAGCACCATGCAAGGCTTACCCTGGAGTTGTGTGATGAACAGCGCCAACTCAAAATCTGCACGTTGCAGAAAAGGCGCAATCAGATGCATCCACAGCGTGGCCACCAGTGCGCGGTACATAGGGTCGTGGGGCAAGGGCAAGATCAGGCTCTTTTCCAGGCGACTGGAGCTGCTAGCCATCACCGGCTGCAGCAGCAAGCCCAGCGCCAACAACAACTGGCGTACAGTACCCTTGAAGCCCGATTGGGCCAGTAACATATCGAGCGCCCCCACGGTTTGCAGATCCAAAAAATCGGCAAATGCAGCGTCGTACGCGGAGGCGTTGAGCTCCAGATCGACGGAGGCCGCCGCTAAATTCTGCAAGGCGGCAGTGGCATCATTGGAGGTCAAAACACCTGTCGTTAGCGATTCAAGACGCGTCCACAGCCGCGCCAAAATGAGAGGACTGCGCTTAATGAACCCCACTGGATCCTCAAGATCTATCGTGCTCATCGACAAAAAAGGAAAACGCCGCTGGGCCTGGTCCGTACTAGCGCATAAATGGCCCGCAACGGCACGTTTGCTGCGTGGCCCCATGAACACAAAATGCAATGGCCGCACGCTGTCGTAAGTAATCTTCCAGCGCAAGTCGCCCGACAGCAAGTCCATCGACTGCGCTAACCAATTGTCCAACAGCGTAATTAACCCGCTGTTGTCCGAAGCCTTGATAAAGTCCCCGCGCGAAGGCACTTTGCCAAAATAGCCCACCTTGGTTTGTGTCGCCGTGCCGCTCATTGCACCACTCCTACCGCACGTGAAGCAACCGAAGCGGCTGGCGCAGCAGGGATAGGATCAGCCGCTAGTGCCGCGCCACCTGCTATGGTTTCCGGCAGCTTCATACCGCGCAGTGTGGGGGTTGAGCCTTTGTCTGACGTAGATCCAGAGACTTGTGCGCTACTGATGATCTTCAGGTCTACCGCCACGGTAACCCCAGCGTTGTTCCAGCTGAGTTCGAAAACACCGCCGTCCTTGCGCTTGCGCGAAGCAGAGTTGATCAAACGCTCCAGCCCGAACCGCCCCGGCTGATTGGCGACCTCTACGGTTCGGCCATCAAACGTCACAGCCGTAATCTTCGCACCAGGCACACCCTGCGCGTTCGGCCAGGTGAAGTTGGTCCATTGGGTCTGGGTATTCCGGTAACGCAATAGCTGCCCATCAATTTCTATGGTGTATTCGGTGGTACCCGGTGCAGGCAATGGCTGGATCTGGAACACGGTCTGCGGTTCTGCCGCACCCCCTGTAGATGCTGCCGCCCCGGCTCCTCCTAGCGGGGTGATCCAGGCTGCAAAATTATTCACAATACTGGGCGACAAGTTGATACCCATGTTCGCCCAGGTCTTGGCAGACAGCGTGTCGCCGCGCCGAACCACCAAGGGCCCCATGGAAGTATTCACGAATTTGGCGACGGCACCATCAGCGCCAAAGATGGCACCGATTTCCGTGTTGTTCGCCTCAATCTTGGAGTCCACCGTAAACGGATATTTGCCCGCCAGTGTCTTCTGAAAGGGCTCATATACCTGCGCCAGCCAGACCTTGTTCATCTCGGACTCGGTCGGCTTGATGGCCACGGTAAAGGCCTGCATCAAAGGCCGCACTAGCAACGGCCGGATGGCTTGCTTTTGCGAATCAGTCATACCAACCAGCATTTGCTCGTCAACATACTTCAGACCATCCGACAGTTCGGAACCCGTGCCTTCCAGGGTTTGCTGCATCAGTTGTTTGGCACCGGGGCCCGTGTCTCCTTGGTTTTTGATGAGATTGAAGCGGGTCCGCAACTTGGACAGTGACTCCATGTAGCCGCGCATCAGCGAAGCGTCTTTGTCCTTGCTAACAACCAGTTTCGCCACGCCAGAAAACTCAGTGCCTACAGGCCCCATCGGCACGTCCGTAGCGAGACCACCCACATTGACCGTCACAGGCGTAGGCGACTGCCGCAGAACGGTAGTTTTGACCCAATCCCAGATGCCGCTCTGGGCACGCATCAAGCCCGCATTGACGAGCGAAGGATTATCCCAAGATGTCTCTTGGTAAACGGTGGTCACGATCTTGTTGATGGGTGAGGTCACGGGGTCACCCAAACGGTTCATCGCGGTCACGGCAGAATCAAAGCCGCTGAGGTCGGCCACTGCCACCCCCTGAATAAACTTCTGCCACTCCTTGGCGTACTCAGCTTTGTACTGGTTGACCAAGGCCTTCTGTATCTGTTCCGGACTGCCTTCCAGGGTCAGGTCGTCTTTAGAGGCGGTCTTCAGAACCCAATCGGCGCTTTGCAGCTCTTTGTTGGCGGCATCCTTGAAGGCATCTTCGACGAAATTCGTCCAGGCATCGCGGGTAAACGCGCCTGAAATCGCGTAGCTACCGACCACCAGTTCCTTGTCTTGATCACCCACAATCCGCGCCACGGTCATGGATGGGAAGCGGGTAGATGCACGCGCCTTCACGTCTGCATACACCCGGTCTCGCGCCGGCATACCGCGCACCACACGGCGCAAGTTCTCCCGGGTTTGGTCCACCAGCGAGAGCTTGGTATCGAGCACGGGCCATGACGGATCAGCGATCTGTTCCAGCGAAAAACTGATCAGGCGTTCGGCACTGCGTATCATCTGCTCGCGCGACATATTGCCGCGGTTGCTCTCCAGCCAGCCGCGCCAGAAACGCGTGATTTGGTCATTAAGGTGGCTGGCCTCGGCGTGGGACTTATCGCCCAGCATCAGATAGGTTTTCAGCGCCTTGTAGGCGTCCTCCACACTGCTGGGCGACACATCTTTGTAGGGCTGCGCGGTGGTGCCACCCGCCGTACGCGTTTCGGAAACGGCACCAGACGTGGAAGCTCCGACCATTTGGGGCGGCCGGGACATCGCCTCCAGCTTGTCTGCACCGCGGTTGACCTCTGCCAAAAACGCTTCGATGTTGGCCGTGACCGGGTTGAGCATGACCTCCTTGATACCCGCGTAATACTCCTCGCGCAGTTTGCGCTCAAGCAAGTCGCCCTGGTAAAGGCCAAAACCCAACGACAAAGGCGGGTTGTCGTGGAGTTTATGCAGCTGTTCAATCCGGTCCTGCAAAATTTCAAGCGCCTCAAAGCGGGACTGCAGATCCAACCGCTTGTCTTGCAGTTTCACGGCCTTGTCCAAGTCGGCCTGCACATTGGCAGTCAACTGCCTATTGCCCACATACGACCAGCTCCAGCCACCCAAAGCCAATCCCACCACGGCAGTTGCCGCAAAAAATACGGCGTAGCGAAAACGGATCTTGGTAGGGCTAGCGTATTGCGACACCAGTTGTTTGTCTGCAAAGATGACCTGCTTGAACAGGTTGAGCAGAAAAAAGCCCTGGTGGGCATTGACCTCTGCATACAGGGGTGGCTGCAAACGCAAACCAAAGCGCTCGGCAACGCGCTCCGAAGAACTACCTTGTGCACTGCCTTCTTGCGCTGCACTGGTAAAGTAAAAGCCCCGAAATACCGGTTTGAACTGGTACGGGTTTTCCTCAAACAGCGTAGCGACGAAGGATGCCAACACGCCCTTGATGGACGCAAATTCGAGAGGAAAAGTCAGTAAGCCGGGCGGCATACGTTCTGAACGGTTCATCGCCATATTGGCCAGGCTCATCTCTTTCAAGCCGTCGTACAACTCGTCAAACCGGGTGTCAAAAAAGTTCACCACCTCCTGGCCGGTGCTATTGCGCCGGTAAGGCAAAGTAGCCCCCCATACGCGGTCTCTTTCGTTGCGATCGCATTCACTGAAAAACTCATTGAAGCCGTTGATCAGATCGGCCTTGGTAAACATCACGTACACCGGGGCAAAAACTTCCAGGCGTTCGGTCAGCTCTTGTACACGTTGGCGCAAGTTCTTGGCCAGGTTGATATTGGTCTCTGGCCGGTTGCTGGTCAGCTCTGCAATGCTGACCGCCAAGATAATGCCGTTGATGGGCGCCTGCTTGCGGTTCTTCTTCAGCAAACCGAGAAAGCTGAACCACTCTTCGCGGTCGTCGTCATACACGGAATAGCGGCCAGCGGTGTCCAGCAAAATGCCATCGGTGGTGAAGAACCAATCGCAGTTGCGAGTGCCGCCCACGCCTTGCACAATTTTCCCGTGCTTGTCGGCAAACGGAAATTGCAGGCCCGAGTTGGTGATGGCGGTACTTTTGCCCGCGGCCGGGTTGCCAATCACCATGTACCAAGGCAGTTCATACAGCGCAGCAGTACCCGATTTCAAACCCAGTTTGGAACTCTTGATGGTTCCCACGGCATCCAGCATGCGCTTACGAATGACCTCCACCTCGTCACGTTGGAAATTGCTGGGCCGCGTCGCCGATTTATCGGCTTGACGCTCCAACATATCGCCCAACTGGGCCGATGCCTGTTTGACGCGCCAGCTTTTATACAACCGGTAGGCCAGCCATGCCGCAAATGCCAACAAGAAGATAACTGCCGCCCAGATGAGCGCAATCTGCATCGCGTTTGCGCCCAGAAACAGGAAACCCGCCAGCGCAGCGAACCCTATGACGACCAGGGTATTCGTATTGGTAAGAAATTGCCAAATTCGTTGCATGTTGGAGATGTGGGAGTTGTAGATGGGGCGCGATGCCGGTCTAGGTATCGGTTCGCGCTGGAATAGGGGATACCACAGGGCGCAGGATGACCGCCACGCGGTCAAAAGCATCCTGGTTGCCAATGCACAAAGCCGTGCCCCCATGGACGCTGGCTTCGTCGTGTGCCAGCGCCAAGGCAGTCAGGCTGGACACAGCACCGGCACTACCGCAGTCTGATGCGACCTTCAGGCATTGGCTATCAGTATCCAGCGCAGGCAATACCGCATACGCAAAGTTCAGCAGCTCTGGCAGGCGGCGCTGGTCGCCGTCGGCTACCAGCAGAGTGACTTGGTCGGCGGGCACATTGGCGGCTTGCAGCGCATGCTGTGCCAGCTCGGACAAAAGTCCACTTTCGATGCGGCCACCGGCATCGGCAGATTTGTCTCGCCGGCCTAGCGCCACACGGTGCAAAGCAACAGCTTCCTGTGTCGCCATCACGGTGGCCTGCTGCGCATCGGCCAACAACAAGCCCACGGCACCTTCGCCCGGTATTTTTCCATGCGGAGTTCTGCTGTTAAGCAATTGCCCCGTCTGCTCCAGTGCAGCGATGCTGTCCTCACCCAGCCAGGATTCGCTGGCCAAGACCAGCCCCAAGCATGGCAAAGACTGGCGATGTGCTTGCTGCAGCATCTGGTCAATCAGCCCCAGCGGATGGAGCTGTGGGTTGTCGCCCAGCGGGCTCAACAGCAACCGTTCTGCGGGCCAGCCTTGGCTTTCGACCAGATGCATGAACCACATCGACGCAGTTTGGCGCGCCTGTTGCGACCAACGGCTGGGCCATACCAGCAACAGCTGCAAGGTAGGCAAGGCCATGCGGGCACGCTCCGCGGCGTTGGCCTGGACATAGGCAGACAAAACCGGGTGGGCCTGCAACTGGGGTAGCAGATCCAATAACACCTCTTGGCCCAGCGCCAGCGCGCGCAATTGCTCATCGGACCAGGTCTGCGCCGCCAGCGGGGACGACACCTGCCATGCGGCCAGTAAATCGGCACCGGCTTTGACATCCAGGTCCGCGATGCGGCCCGCCTTTATCGGAAAACCATCGGCATCGGTCAACTCGGTGTCGAGGGGCAAACGTGTCTCTTTGGATTTCAGGGCCTCCGCCAGCGCATCTGCAGCCTGACCGTGGGCAGACCGCAAGGCGCTGCCCAGCACCACCAGCGTCCAACCACGTTCCTGCTGGCTGGTATCTACGGGTACCTCTGGGTTGCTGGCCACGGGCGCTGCTGACGCAGCCCTAGCCGTGACGGCAGCCGCAAGCCCCACTGCAACTTTGCGCAACAACCAAATCGCCAGCAGAAAAACGATCGGCAGCACCAACATGTACAGCACCACCTCGGACTCGCTGGGCATGCGGTGCGTAGTCTGCCAGTACAGCACCATCAAAATCCAGATGGCGATAAACAGCGCCAACACCAGCGCGCCGCGCTTGAACCAAGCCAGCATCAGCGGCACCCCCTGCAGTGGCGCGACACCACGCTAAAAGCAAATGTATGGGCGATCAAACGGAAGTCGCCCCTTGGCTGGCGATCAAAGTGGCACCACAGGCAGTTTTGTCGCCGTCACGGGCGACCGGGGACCCGTCCACCACCAGCATAGGGTCGCCACTGGCAATCGTATTGGTGCCATGGCCTGGTATCGGGCAGGTGACCTTGTCGCCAACGCGGGCCACCGCAATGTTGCCAGAGGTGGTCTGGGCCGAAGCCTCCACCACGCTCCCCCCATGCGAAGTTTTGTCGCCTAAAACAATAAACGCCTTGCCCATCTCTTTCCCTCCCTTGTGTGTGACTTAGCCACGCAGTCTACCTGCGGTATGGACACGGCCGCCCTGCGCCCCAGCCCTACAAGCAATTTCAGGCCAGTGCAGCCACTACCGCACTATCCCTCAAGGCTTTTTCAGTACCCCGGGCAAATGCAGCTCGGTATGGCCAAAGTCCATCATCTTCCAGCGACCACCCCACGTCAGGCCCACCGATTCGGCAACCTCTCCGTAGCGCCTATAACCCTCCATCGCCCAAGGATCCTTCTCAGAAATCACCAGTTTGCCATCGCGCATGAATGCGCAATCTGCCGCCAGACCATACTGGTGGTAGCTCTGGAAAGCGGCCGCATTGGTCACGTTGGTACCCAAGGCAGCGAGCATGTTTTGCCGCTCTGGGCTCCGGTACCCCTCCAGAATGGTCATGTCGTAGTTGTACTTTTCTTTCATGATCTTGAACACCAGCAGCAGCCGCTGCACATAGTCCGGGTTCAGCAGTTGCCAGTTGCGGCTGGCACCCACCAGCATGGGACGAACCTGTTGAACTTCTTGGGTGGTGAAAAAATCAGGCGGCAGCGGCGGCGGCGGCACCAACTGCTCGCCTTTAAGCAATTCGGCAATCTGCACATTGGTGACGCGCCCAGTGTCCTCAAACCCCTGCAGCATCGATTTACCGCTGAACAAAATCGCGCCCAGCGGGGGCAAGGCGATCAAAACCACAGCCGCCAGGCACAACCAGTAATGCTGCCGAACACCCAGCCAAGTACGTAGCCACCAGCCTTCCAGGCTGCTGCCCGCCTGCCCCAACGCCTGCTTTCTAGATCGTTGCCAAGCTTGTATCCTGTACTTCGTTTTACCTGCGGCGTACCGCACCCAACCCGTTACAACATCCCGTCCTGACCCAAATAGAATCATCCAGGCAATAAAGCAAGCTAACAAAAAGCACAGGCTGATGGCAATAAAAAGCACGGGTAAGCTCAACGTCGCTGACGGTTCACAATTTTAGGAACAGGCATTTTGCAACATACAGAACAACCCAAACGCGGCTCTGAAAAGCCCAGTCTTCTTGCCAGCGCCGTGCCCCACTCCAGCGACACGGACAACGATCGCATCCTCTCCAGCCTGTCTGGCGCTAGCCCAGGCCGCAGCGCCAAACCCAAAGCACCCGGCCAACCAACGCGGCGCACCGGCCTATGGCTCTTGGTGTTGCTCCTGGGAGCCGCTGCGCTCGCCTGGGGCGTGTTCAACCGCCCTGCCGCACCCGTGGACACCACGCCTTCACCCGCAACGATGGTGGTACCGCCCAGCGCCCCCACTACGGTGGCCAGTGCCGATACGGTAACGGCTCCGGCCATTGCCGCCGCGGCCAGCCAAACCGCGGCAACCATCGTCACAGACGAGCCCCAGCCAACCGCTACGCAGGCAGAAGCCACGGCCAGCGCCGACGGACATGCCAACCTCACGTCCACCCTGGAGGCCGGTGTCAAAGTGCCAGCCAACACCCTTAAAGCCGCGCTGAAAGCCAGCCCTGCTGCCGCCCCACCGGTCAAAGCCACAACCGCTTCAACCAGTCGGCCCGCAACCGTGGCCGCCAAGGCACGCCCACCCGCAGCCAAGCCAGTGGCCGTCGCAGACAACGACGTTGATTTGATCTCGGCGTTGGTAGCGCATACGGAAAACCAGCCCATCCCCGAGTCCACCGCTCCCCCGCAGAGCCGCAAAGCGGCCTCCGCCCGCGTCAACCAAGACATCGTGGAACGCCAACACGGCGACTCCACCGTGTCTTTGCTCAAACGTTGCAAGCGCCTGGGCGGCACCGAAGCCAAGCTGTGCCACCGGCGTATTTGCTCGGGCGCGTCGTCTAACGATGCAGCCTGCAAAGCCAAGTAATAGCCACCGCATGCCTAACCCCCAAGACCTCTTGGCCCAGCTGGCCGAATTCAGCAGCGCCACCCGTCTGTACGCGCTCACCCTGCCCAACCTGCCCAGCGTCAACCTGCAGGTCGAAGCCTTCTGCGCCACAGAAGCCCTGCACACCGTAGGCGCACGGGACCTCATCGTGCTTAGCACCGATACCCAGCTGGAACTCAAAACCCTCATCGGCCAAACCGCCAGCCTGCAAACCACCCTGTCCGACGGCAGCCTCACCTGCTTTACCGGCTTGGTCAGCGAGGTCGCCAAGCTGGGCACGAGCCTGGCAGCCCAGGGTAGCCTGACCCGTTTGCGCCTGCGCGTGGTGCCCTGGATCTGGCTCCTGTCGCAGACCCGCAACAGCCGCGCCTGGCAGGACCAAAACGTCATCCAAATTGTGGACGTTATTTTCCAGGCCTATAACACCGCCGAAGGCAGCTTCGCCGCTTGGCGCTGGAGCGACGACGTCGCCCCTTTCCTGGAGGCCGCCCGCCCGCGCAGTTTTGTGGCCCAGTACCGCGAAACCGACCTCGACTTCGTCAGCCGCCTGCTGGCCGAAGAAGGCCTGGGCTGGCGTGTGGAAGAAAGTGAAAACGCCCCCTGCGGCCACCAGATCGTGCTCTTCGCCGACACGACCCACACCACCGCCACCCCCGAAGACCGCACCAGTTTTTTGGGGGCAGAGCCCAATAGACCCACCAATAAACCCGGCATCCGCTTCCACGGAGCCCGCGCCATGGAAGAGCAAGACAGCGTGCAAGCCCTGGTGCAAAGCTGCACCCTGCAGCCCAGCCGCGTCACCCTGCAGAGCTTTGACTACAAAACCAAGCAATCGGTCAGCACCAGTATTGCCAGCACCCCCAGCAACCGTAAAAACGGCACCCAGGGCGGAGCCCAGAGCAGCTCCTCCATGCCCCAGTTGGAGCGCTACGACAGCCCCGGCATGTACGCCTTTGCCACCCCGGCCGAGGCCCGCCACTATGCCGAGCGGCTGATCGAAGCCAGCGAAGCCCGCAGCACCCTCTGGCAAGCCCGCTCCAGCGTGCGCACCCTGCGCCCCGGCACCCGCTTCACCCTCAGCCAGGGACCGCTGGCCTCGCTCACCTCACTCTCTGCACCGGACGCAGAAGAC
>NZ_JBDTEM010000432.1:0-12493 GCF_039922535.1 Rhodoferax sp.
TTGTGGCTGGCGCGCAGCACGTGTTCGTGGGTGGTGCCGGAGTCGAACCACACGTCCAAGATGTCGTTGACCTTGCTGTAGTCGGCAGCGTCCGCGCCGATGATGGACTCGGCGGTGGCCTTGCTCCAGGCTTCCACACCGTTGGCTTCCACCATGGCCGCCGCCTGGTCCATGATTTCCATGGTGCGCGGGTGCAGCTCGCCGGTGGCGGTGTGGATGAAGAAGGGCAGGGGCACGCCCCAGTTGCGTTGGCGGCTGATGCACCAGTCGGGCCGACCGGCGATCATGTCGCGCAGCCGGGTTTTGCCGTTTTCGGGGTAGAAGGTGGTTTCTTCGATGGCGTTCAAGGCCAGCGTGCGCAGGGTTTGCGGGGCTTTGTCCACGGTGAACACGCCCTCGCCTTCGTCCATACGGATGAACCACTGGGCCGCGGCGCGGTAGATCACCGGTGTCTTGTGGCGCCAGCAGTGCGGGTAGCTGTGGGTGATGGTCTCGGTGGCAAACAGGCGGTCGTGCTCGCGCAGTTTCTCGATGACCAGCGGCGCGGCCTTCCAGATGTTCAGCCCGCCGAACAGCGGCAAGTCGTCCACATAGCGGCCGTTACCTTGCACCGGGTTCAGGATGTCGTCGGTTTGGATGCCGTTGGCCACGCAGGAGTTGAAATCCTCTACGCCGTAAGCGGGCGAGGAGTGGACGATACCGGTGCCATCGTCGGCGGTGGCGTAGTCGGCCAGGAAGATGGGGCTGAGGCGCTGGTAGCCGGGGTCCACGTCATAGAACGGGTGTTTGAAGTTGATCAGTGCCAGTTTTTCGCCCAGCGCGGTGGCCAGCACCGTGCCGTTCAGCGCGTAACGGGCCATGGCTTTTTCCACCAGGTCAACGGCTAGCAGCAGGATGCCGCGCTCGGTCTGTACCAGGGCGTAGGTCAGGGCCGGGTTCAGGTTGAGTGCCTGGTTGGCGGGGATGGTCCAGGCGGTGGTGGTCCAGATCACGGCGAAGGCGGGCTGGGCCAGTGTGTCCAGGCCAAAGGCGGCGGCGAGTTTTTCCGGCTCGGCGCATTCAAAGCCCACGTCCAGTGTCTGCGACTTCTTGTCGGCGTATTCGATCTCGAATTCGGCCAGCGAGCTGCCGCAGTCAAAGCACCAGTACACCGGCTTCAGGCCGCGGTACACAAAGCCACGCTCCATGATGCGTTTCAGCGCGCGGATTTCATTCGCCTCGTTGCCGTAGTCCATGGTGCGGTAGGGGTTGTCCCACTCGCCCAGCACGCCCAGGCGCTTGAAGTCGGTCATCTGCCCGGCGATCTGCTCGGCGGCAAAGGCGCGGCTCTTGGCCTGCACTTCGTCGCGGCTCAGGTTGCGGCCATGCAGCTTCTCAATCGCGTTTTCGATCGGCAGGCCGTGGCAATCCCAGCCCGGCACGTACACCGCGTCCATGCCCTTGAGCTGGCGCGCCTTGACGATCATGTCTTTCAGGATTTTGTTGACGGCGTGGCCGATGTGGATGTTGCCGTTGGCGTACGGCGGGCCGTCGTGCAGCACAAAACGCGGCGCGCCGCAGCGGGAGGCGCGCAGTTTTTTGTAGATACCCTGGTCTTCCCATTCCTTGACCCAGCCCGGCTCGCGCTTGGGCAGGTCGCCGCGCATGGGGAAGGGGGTGTCGGGCAGGTTCAGGGTGCTGCGGTAGTCAGGAGCGGTCGATTCGGTCATGGGATGTTCGATTGGCACGTTAGGGAGGCAGCCGACAGACGGCGGCTGCAAGATCAGGCGGGCTGTCTGCTGACAGCAACGAGATCGTCTAAATTCGGTCGCGCGTCGTCTGGCGGCTGGTTTCGGTAAACCGGGCGAAGTACGCGCGTGCATCGTCGCAGTCTTTGGCGATGCCGATTTGCAGGGCATCCAGACTGTCGTATTTCAATTCGTCATGCAGTTTGTGCAGCAGTTCCACGCGGATAATTTTACCGTAGGCCCCCTCGGCACCCAGGCTGGCGGGCCAGTCCAGGCAATGGGTTTCCAGCAGCACGCGGCCACCGTTGATGTCGTTCGGGTCCAGCGAGGGGCGGATGCCCAAATTGGCCACACCGATCAAGGCTTTGTCATCCAGGCCGTGCACCCGCACCGCAAAGATGCCGCTGGCGGCGGGTTTCCAGTGGGCAAAGCGTAAATTCAGGGTGCGAAAGCCATCCTGGCGGCCCGGTGCCGATTCGCCTAGTTGCCGGCCCAGCTTGCGCCCGTGCACCACGTGGCCGCTGATGCTGAACGGGCGGCCCAGCAGGCGGCTTACGTCGTCCATGCGGCCATCCTGCAGCGCGGAGCGCACGGCGGAGCTGGATACGCGCATGCCACGCACCTCGTAACTATTCATGCGGGCCACGTCAAAGCCCAGCGCCTCCCCGGCGGCGTCCAGCATGGCGTAGTCGCCCGCGCGCTTGGCCCCAAAACAGAAGTCGTCACCCACCAGTACATAGCGCACGCCCATGCCACGCACCAGCACGTCGTCGATGAAGGCCTGCGGAGTTTGGGCGGCAAAGGCGGCATCAAACGGCAAAACCACGGTCTGGTCCACGCCGCAGCGGTGCAGTTCGGTGAGTTTGTCGCGCAGGGTGGCGATGCGCGCCGGGGCCAGGTCGGGCTTGCCCGTGGCTTTGGCAAAGTAGTCGCGCGGGTGCGGCTCGAAGGTCATCACGCGGCTGGGCACGCCGCGGTGCCGGGCTTCGTTGTTCAACAGCGCCAGCATGGCCTGGTGGCCACGGTGCACGCCGTCAAAGTTGCCAATCGTCAGCGCACAGGCCGGGGCGATGTCAGGATGGTGAAAGCCACGAAAAACCAGCATGGGTTGGTATCTTTTTAATAGCGGATTGCGCCCGTGCAATAAGCGCTGTCAGGCAAGTTGTCATAGAAACACTGTATATTGTGACGCACAGGTAACTGCAATTCCGTTAATTGGTCCATCCATTAATTCAGGAGGCGTGTGTGAAGGTCTTGAAGCTGTCAGCCCAGGGGCTGCCCCAGTCGTGGATATCGCTGGAGCAGGCCGTCGTGCACTACGCTGCCGAGGAGGTGCGCTGGGAGATGGGCGCGCAGGTGGCGGTGTTCCATGGCGGGCACAACGCCATCACGGGCGAGCAGTCCATCATCACCGTCAACAGCATCATTGGCACGCGCGGCGTACCCAACATCAACCCGTTTGACCTGCGTCCCAGCCTGACCAACACCAAGCTGTTCGTACGCGACCGCAATGTCTGCGCCTACTGTGGCAACCATTTTCATGAAGATGAGCTGACCCGCGAGCACATCAAGCCGTTGGGCCAGAAGGGGGCCGACACCTGGATGAACGTGGTCACCGCCTGCCGCGCCTGCAACCACCGCAAAAGCAATCGCACGCCCGAGCAGGCGCATATGCCGTTGCTGTACACGCCCTACGTGCCGAGCCTGTGGGAAGACTTCATTCTGCGCAACCGCCGCATCCTGGCCGACCAGATGGATTTTCTGATCGCCCATGTGCCCAAGTCGTCACGTTTGCTAATTTAGCCCCAGCTCGGTACACAGCTTCTGCACCGTGGCCCGTAAGTGGGCCACTTCTTCTTCCAGCGCCTCGATGCGCGCTTCCAGCCGGGTGCTGTTGCCGCCCTCGGGGGCTTTGGTGCCCATGGCGTTGGCATCCACCGGGCCGCACAGCAAATGTGCCCAGCGCTGCTCGCGTTCGCCGGGGCTGCGCGGCAGTTTGACCACCAGCGGGCCGCCTTTTTCTTCGCTGCGCTCCAGCATTTCGTCCAGAAAGCCTTCTACCGACGAAATATCGGCAAATTTGTACCAGCGCTCGGTGTTCAGCCGCAGCTCGCCCGCAGTTTGCGGGCCGCGCAGTACCAGCAGGCCCAGCACCACGGCGGACTGCTCGGGTACGCCGATGCCGCGCTGGAAGTTGTGCTCGAAGCGGGTGACCCGGCTGCCGCTGGATTCGCGCACCAGGGTTTTGTCTTTCAGGCTGCCCAGGGCCTCGGCCACCTCGGCCTCGGTCAGGTTCATGGTCGGTTCGCGGCTGGTTTTCTGGTTGCAGCCGCTGAGCAGCGCCACCATCGACAGGGGGTAGCTGTCGGGCACGGTGCGGGCTTTTTCCATCAAGGTGGCAAGTACGCGGGCTTCGATGGGCGAGAGGAGGGTGGTCACAGGGATAATTCCAGTCAGTATGAAGAACATTGTTATTTTGATCTCTGGCGGTGGCTCCAACATGGCCGCCATCGTGCGCACCTCGATTCGCGACGATTGGGCGCGGCGTTTCGGTGCCCAAGTGGTGGCGGTTGTGAGCAACAAGGCGGCTGCCGGGGGGCTGGAGCTGGCCCGCGCCCAGGGCCTGGCGACCGAGGTGGTGGAGCACAAGGCTTTTGCCGATGCGCCCGACCCGCGGGCGGCTTTTGATGCCCAACTGGCGCAGGTGATTGACCGCTATGAGCCCGCGCTGCTGGTGCTGGCGGGCTTTATGCGCATCTTGACGCCGGGGTTTGTGGCGCGCTACGCGGGGCGGATGGTCAACATCCACCCGTCTTTGCTACCGGCTTTTGCGGGGCTGAACACCTACCAGCGCGCGCTGGACGCAGGCTGCTGTTTCGCCGGGGCCACCGTGCACCAGGTGACCGCCGAGCTGGACCACGGCCCCATCCTGGGCCAGGCCGTGGTGCCGGTGCTGTCGGGCGACACCGCCCAGGTGCTGGCCGCGCGGGTGCTGACGCAGGAACATTTGCTGTACCCGCGTGTGGTGGCAGAGCTACTCTCAAAAATGTAGCTGCCAGCGCAGGTACTACCTGCGCTGGAGGCTGATTTTTATAAATTTTTGCCTGGGCCTACACGCTGGCGCGTTCGATGATGCTGAAGCCGATGTCCACCATGCGCTCGGGCACGGGGCGGCCTTCCACGCGGTCAATGATGCAGCGCGCGGCCTCGGTGCCGATGCGCGTGCCGTCGATGCGCACGGTGGTCAGGGCGGGGTGCAGGTCTTGCGCAAAGGCCAGGTCGCCAAAGCCCACCACCGCTAGTTGATCGGGGACGACCAGGCCCAGGGCCTGGGCCTCGGTCAGTACGCCCAGTGCCAGCAGGTCGGAGCTGCAAAACACCGCGTCAAAGTCGGCATTGCGCGCCAGCAAAGCCTGTAGACCCGCACGCCCGCTGCCCAGGGTGGTGGGCGCGGGGACGGCATGCACCAGCGGCTCGGCCAGGCCCAGGCTGCGCGCGGTGGCCACAAAGGCCTGGCTGCGGCGCTGGGCGCGTTCGTCGTCGCCGCCAATGACGGCCAGGCGCTGGCGGCCCCGGCCGTGCAGGTAGCGGCACACCGCATCGGCCACCGCGCTGTGCGAAAAGCCGACCAGCATGTCGATGGGTTCGGGGGTCAGGTCCCAGGTTTCGACCACGGGGATGCCCGAGGCCTGCAGCCGACGGCGTGTGTCGGCCGAGTGCACCACACCGGTCAGCACGATGCCGTCGGGTCGGCGGCCGATGATGGCCCCCAGCAGTTCATCTTCCAGCGGGTCGGCATAGCCGGTTTGTCCCAGCATCAGCTGGTAGCCCTGCAGCCGCAGAGCCGTGGTGAGGGCTTGTATGGTTTCGTTGAAAACCGGGCTGACCAGGGTGGGCACCAACGCGGCGACCAAGCGGCTTTTGTTGGACCGCAGGCCACCGGCCAGCAGGTTGGGCACGTAACCGGTGCTGGCAATGGCGGCGCGCACTTTGGCCAGGGTGGCGGGCGGCAGCCGGTCCGGGGTATTGATGGCACGCGATACGGTCATGGCCGACAGACCGGCCAGGCGCGCCACATCGTTCACGGTGATGCTCGCGGTGCGGCGCTTGCGTTCGGGCGGTGAATCCGGTGGCGCGGGTGGAGGTGGGGGCATCGCAGTCATTGCGATGGATGGTAGCTGCAAGCGCGCCGCCCGGGCCCGCCGATGTCGGATTTCGAAGTGCTACTGAAAATATAGCTTCCTGCGCAGGTTGAATATGCGCTGGAGCCCTATTTCATGCTGAAACGCTGAAGGTGGAGCCGGTGGTTTGGCTGGTTTGTCCGGCGGCGATGGCGGCGTATTGCTTGAGCACCTGCTGGGCCAGTTGGTTGATATCGATACGGTCGCTGCCGTTGTGGGTGGAAGACGACTTTTGCAGCGTCTCCACAGCGGTGCTGACCTGCTTGGCAAAGGCATCGGCCTCGGTGTTGCTGAGCTTACCGTCCTTGTCGGTGTCGATGGCTTTGAGCAGGGCTTGCAAGGTGTCGGTGGTGCTGGCTGTGCCGTTGGCGGCACCCGCAGCGGCTTCGGCGGGTGAGACGATGCCGTCTTTGTTGGTGTCTAGCGGGTCGTAGACCGTGCTGTCGCTGCTGCTGGCCCCGGCGGCTCCGGCAGGCGGTGGGCCGCCGGGTGGCGGGCCACCCGCGCCGTGCGGTTTACCGGCATCGAATTCGGCCTTACTGAGTTTGCCGTCGCCATCGGTGTCCAGGCTGGCGAAACTGTCGTCGTCACCGTCGCTGTCGCCACTGACGGTGGTGGTCACCGTGGTGGTAATGGTGATGCCGTTGCTGATGTCGCCGCTGCCGGTGCCACTGGTGCCCCGTGCCTGGGCAAAGTCCATGGTGCTGGGCAGGGGAACAATGCTGGGGATGCCTTTTTGCAGTTCCGTGGCATCCAGCGTGCCGTCGCCATTGCTGTCCAGCTTGGACATCAGGTCGGCGGCGGTGCTGGGGTTGGTCACGCCGGTGCGCTCGGAGACCTTGTCCATCAGGGTTTGCAGCTCGGTGCTGTCTACACCGCCGCTGCCGTCGGTATCGGTCTTGGCAAACAGCTTGGCTTTGCGCTCGGCGGCACTGTTGGCCCAGGCATTGCTGTTGCTGCTGATACTGCTGATGGAGGCCATAAAAGTCCTTTGACGTGAAATAGCTTGCCTGGCTTGTGGGGTGTTTTGCCCCCAATTTCATGCAAGCCAAGGCTGCGTAAATTGCTTGTCTGATTCTTGTGTCGCCCGGTAAAGCTGGCTTGTCCGGTTTGTATCTGCGCTGGTACAAAAGTCGGTTTTAGCGCTGGAAAAGATAGGTAAAGAACCCCTAGTTCTGTGCTTCATGGGGCCTTTGCCTGCCTACACTTTTCGGCGAAATGAGCAACTTATGAACCCCTGTAGGCAAATTCTGGTCGTAGACGACGACGAAGGCATCACCACGCTGCTGCGTGACTACCTGTCGGGCTTCGCATTTTGTGCCCACACCGCCTGCGACGGCCCCAGCATGCGCCAGCAGTTGGCCACTTTGCCTATCGATCTGGTGGTACTGGATGTGATGCTGCCTGGCGTCGACGGGCTCAGTCTGGCCCGCGAGCTGCGCCAGCGCTCGGGCATCCCCATCATCATGCTGACCGCGCGCACCAACCACTTTGACCGGGTGCTGGGCCTGGAGATGGGGGCCGACGACTACATGAGCAAGCCCTTTGAACCGCGCGAGCTGGTGGCCCGCATCCACACCGTGCTGCGCCGCGCCGCGTCGGTGCACGACCGGATACTGCACGAGGTGGGCAGCGATGTGGTGTATTTCGATGGCTGGGCTTTGCACCGCCACGAGCGGCGGCTGACCGCGCCGTCGGGCTTGGTGGTGCCGCTGTCGAACGCCGAATTTCGGCTGTTGTCGAGCTTTCTGGCTGCGCCGCGCCGTCTGCTGAGCCGCGACCAGCTGATGGAGCAGGCGCGGGGCCGTTCCATGGACGCGTTCGAGCGCAGTATCGACCTGTTGGTGTCGCGGTTGCGGCAAAAGCTGAGTGATACCACGCAGGCATCCGATGTGCCGTCGATGATCAAAACCGTGCGCGGTTCGGGTTATATGTTTACCGCCCAATCCGTGCAGGGTCAGCCCGCATGGCCGCACTGAAACGGCTTTTAGAACGTGTTCATGGCCTTTTGGGGGTCGCGCAGGTGCCTGTTCGGGATGCGCAGCTAGGCGCAAAACCCAAGCCAAGGCTTACTGCCTGGGCTGGTTTTGTAACGACGCAGAGCGCCCGAACAGGCATCTGCCCTTCGGGTTGGGGTGAAATCGGGCGATTTGTCTGCCCCAACCCTTGCATGGGCAGGGAGCCCATGCAGCGGTCTGCGACAACCAACCCATCCCGATTGCACCCCAACGCGACCCCAAAAAGACCATGAACACGTTCTTAGCCACCACGCGCCGGCTATTGGCGCGGCTACTGCCCGCTACCTTGTTTGGCCGCTTGGCTTTGCTGCTGAGCGTGGCGGTGCTGGCCAGCCATGTGCTGGCGTTGACCATGATGTTCGAGCTGCGTCCGCCGATGCAAAACGTTATCGGCATGGGGCCACCTGCCTTGTCTTTTGATTGGGACCTGACCGAGATGGCGATGGAAGACGGCCTGCGTCCGGCCGAAATATCCATTTGGACCATGCCGGGCGTGTGGCTGGACATTGGGGTGCGCCTGTGTGCCCTGGTGCTGGCGGCCTGGATAGGAGCCCGCTGGTTGTCCGAACCCATCCGCCGTTTGGCCCGCGCTGCCAAGGCCTTGGGCCAGGATGTTGACCACCCACCGCTGGCCGAAGACGGCCCGCTGGAGTGCCGCGAGGCCAGCCAGGTGTTCAACCAGATGCAGGCGCAAATCCGCCAGCAACTGAGCGAGCGAGACCGCTTTGTGGCAGCGGTGTCGCACGATTTACGCACCCCGTTAACGCGGCTGCGGCTGCGCGCGGAAGGGCTGGCCGATCCGGCGCAAAAACAAGCCTTTCAAAACGATGTCGTCGAAATGGACGCGATGATCACCGCCACGCTGGACTACCTGCGCGGCGCGGTGGATGAAGAGGCTTTTGTGCGGCTGGACCTGCAGTCGCTGGTACAAAGCATGGCCGACGACCAGTTGGCCTGCGGGCACACGGTGCGCATCACCGGGAGCGCCGCGCCCGTGCTGGCCCAGGCATCGGCGCTGCGGCGCTGCATCGGCAACCTGGTGGAGAACGCCATCCGCTACGGCGGCGCGGCACACATCCAGCTCAAGGATGCGGCCGAAGAAGTGTGTATTGAAATCCACGACCCCGGACCCGGTCTGCCGGAATGCGAGCTGGAGCAGGTGCTGGCCCCGTTTTACCGCGTCGAAGCTTCGCGCAACCGCCACCATGGTGGGGTGGGTCTGGGCTTGTCCATCAGCCACGACATTGCGCGCAAGCACCAGGGCAGTTTGCAATTGCGCAACGGCTGCACCAGCGGGCTGGTGGCTACGCTGCGCTTGCCGCGTCGTCCGTCAGCCGGGTAAAACGTGGCTGGCGCACACCGGCGATCAGCACTTCTTCTTCAAACATCGCCGCCGGGCGTACCCACAGACCGTGCTCGCCGTACAGGGCACGGTACAGGGTCATGGGTTCCAGGGTTTCGCTGTGCCGCACCGTGCCCACCACGTCGTACAGCATGCCTTTGTAGTGGCGATAACGGCCGGGTGGGGTGGTGATGAGTGGTGGCAGGGTGTCGTCTTGCATAGAAATTTGGAGGCCAAAAAAGCGGCGTGGGACCCACATGGGACAATTGGGGCTATGCATCCTAAAGATTTCCTCGACGAGTGTTCTGAACTCGTACGCCAAGCCCTCCAATTTGAACACCCTGCCGACTCGGTGGTTTCGCGGTTTTTCCGCGACAACCGGTCGCTGGGCCCACGCGAGCGCGCCACTTTGGCCGAAACCGTTTACACGGTCTTGCGCAAAAAACTGCTGTTTGACCACCTGGCCCCTTCCGGTAGCGGCTCCAAGCAGCGCCGCCTGGCGATTCTGGGCTTCCACGGCCCGCGCGACTTTTTGTACGGCGCCCTGACCGACCAGGAGAAAACCTGGCTGGAAAACTGCGACCAGGTCAAAACCGAAGACTTGTTGGACCGCCATCGCCATAACCTGCCCGAGTGGCTGGTGCAGCCGCTGAAAGAGCAGCTCAAAGACGAATTTTGGCCCCTGGTGGAAAGCCTGGTCCACGGCGCGGGCCTGGATTTGCGTGTCAACGCTCTGAACGCCAAGCGCGACGACGTGCAAAAGGAACTGGCCAAGGTCGGCATCAAATCGGTGGCCACCCCATACTCGCCGTATGGCTTGCGCCTGACCGACAAGCCTGCGCTGACCAAGCTCGATGCCTTCACGCGGGGTGCCATCGAGGTGCAAGACGAAGGCTCGCAGCTGCTGGCCCTGCTGCTCGACGCCAAGCGCGGTGAAATGGTGGTGGACTTCTGCGCCGGTGCCGGTGGCAAGACGCTGGCCATCGGTGCGGGCATGCGCAGCACCGGGCGCCTGTACGCATTTGACACCTCGGGCCACCGGCTGGACGCGCTCAAGCCCCGGCTGGCGCGCAGCGGTTTGTCCAACGTGCACCCTGCCGCCATCGCCCACGAGCGCGACGACCGCATCAAGCGCCTGACTGGCAAGATTGACCGCGTGTTGGTCGATGCCCCCTGCTCCGGCCTGGGCACCCTGCGCCGCAACCCCGACATGAAATGGCGGCAAACCCCCAAGGCGGTGGAAGAGCTGGTAGTCAAGCAAACCGCGATTTTGCAAAGCGCCGCCCGTCTGCTCAAGCCCGGTGGTCGCCTGGTGTATGCCACCTGCAGCGTGCTGCCAGCAGAGAACGAAGAGATCGCCCTGGCTTTCTCGGCGGCGAATCCTGAATTCACCCCCCTTGAAACGGCAGACATCCTGACCCATCTGAAGGTGGAGAACGCGGCCAGTCTGTGCAGTGGCCCGGTCAGTGGTGGCGAATTTTTGCGCCTGTGGCCGCACCGGCATGGCACAGATGGCTTCTTTGCTGCGGTCTGGCAGAAGAAATAGGTCCAATTCCACGCCAAGTGTGTGTACGTAGAGACGGAGCCCTAGGTAATTTAAGGGGTCCAATTTACAATAGCGGGCTGGCTGGCACCATCTCAACCGCCCGCTTATTCTAAAAACCGAGGCTTTTACCTTATGTTGTTACCCGATTGGGCTGTGTTGAACGCAGCCGTTGACTGGCTTGCGAACGGACTGTTGAATCTGTCCTGGTGGGAGGTCGTGTTGTACACGCTGGTCACCACCCACATCACCATTGCCAGCATCACCATCTACCTGCACCGCCACCAGGCGCACCGGGCAATGGATCTGCACGCGCTGCCGGCCCATTTCTTCCGCTTCTGGTTGTGGCTGGCTACCGGCCAAGTCACCAAAGAGTGGGTGTCGATCCACCGCAAGCACCACGCCAAGTGCGAAACCAAGGACGATCCACACAGCCCCGTGGCCCACGGCATCAAGACCGTGTTCTGGACCGGCGCGGAGCTGTACCGCAAAGAATCCAAGAATCTGGAAACCATCGCCAAGTTCAGCCACGGCTGCCCCAACGACTGGGTCGAACGTAATGTGTACAGCCGTTTCAGCTGGCAAGGCGTGGGCCTGATGCTGATTTTGAACCTGGCTCTGTTTGGCGCCGCCGGTTTGACCGTGTGGGCCGTGCAAATGGCCTGGACGCCTTTCTGGGCTGCGGGTGTCATCAACGGTATTGGCCACTACTTTGGCTACCGCAACTTTGAAGCGCCGGATGCCAGCACCAATATTTCCCCTTGGGGCATCATCATTGGTGGTGAAGAGTTGCACAACAACCACCATACCTACCCCACGTCGGCCAAGTTTTCGGTCAAACCCTACGAGTTTGATATCGGCTGGATGTACATCTGTGCCCTGGAAAAAGTCGGCCTGGCCAAGGTCAAAAAAACCCCACCGAAGCTGCAATTGGGTGCCATCAAGCCCGTAGCCGATGAAAAAACACTGGAAGCGCTGATCGCCAACCGCTACGAAGTGATGGCCGGTTTTGCCCGCGAAATGCGCCAAGCCTGCACGGCCGAGCTGGAAGCCCTCAAGGCCCGCCAAGGCGACTTGTCGGCCCTGCAAGCCGCCAAGCGCTGGATGCACCGCGATGCGGAAAAAGTGCCTGCTGCTGCCCAGCCGCACCTGGACCAGGCCCGCGCCGCCCACCCCGTGCTCGACAAGATGGTGGTGATGCGCGAAGAGCTGCGCCAGATGTGGCTCAACACCTCGCAGTCGCGTGAACAGCTGACGGCAGATCTGCAAGCTTGGTGCCACCGCGCCGAGAGCAGCGGTATCAAAGCCCTGCAGGACTTCTCCATGAAGTTGCGCGCAGCACACGCCTGATCGCGTTCACTGCTCCCTGACAACAAAAAGCCCGCTATTGCGGGCTTTTTGTTGTCAGGCTCAGCCCCACACGTCCAACGGTGGATCGTTGGCCACGGCGCGCAGGATGTCGGTGCGCGAGACAAAACCTGTGAGCAGGCCGTTGTCGTCCACCACGGGCAGACCGGGTAGGCGGGTGTCCAGCAGCACCTGGGCGACGCGGCGGATGTCGGTGTCGGGCGTGACGCTGGCCACCGGGGTCCACATGATGCTGGCGACCGGCAGGGCCATGCGGTCGGCCCAGTCGGTGGCACTGGGGCTCTCCAGTGTGGGGTAAATGTCGGCCCGCAGCA
>NZ_JBDTEM010000433.1:0-11658 GCF_039922535.1 Rhodoferax sp.
AGACGTAGCCTGGATCGGCCGCATCACCCTGCACGCGCCCGCCTCGTGCCTGGAGACGCGGAACAAAGTTTTGCAGGTGCTGCTGGAAGTGGAAGGCCGCAGCCACAGCGACACCACCCACTGCACCCCCATCGCCGCCTGCGTGTCCGATGTCTGCCGCTGGCTGCTGCAGCACGGCCAGGCCCCGGCGGTAGAGCTATCGTTCCACCGGGACGGGCACCGCGCGTTCGCCGCCCTGACCGGCCTGTCCCTCACCCCACTGCCTGCCGCACCGCCCCGCCTGCTGGGCTTCGCGCAAGCCAGCGAATCGTTTGTGCAGACCCGTACCCAACCCCCGCACTACGCCCTGCGGCTGCACTTTGCGCTGTGGCACCACCTGCAGTTGCCCACTGTCGCCCGTCTGCGCGCCCTGTTTACCGAGAAATCGCGCGAAGAGCTGTTTATCGAATCGCAACAGGCCGAGGCCGATATGCGCCTGCTGATCGAACAACTGCGTATTGCCAAAGATGCCGCCGATGCCGCCAGCCAGGCCAAGGGCGACTTTCTGGCCAATATGAGCCACGAGATCCGAACCCCGATGAACGCCATCATCGGCATGTCGCACCTGGCCCTGAAGACCGAGCTGAACCCGCGCCAACACGACTACGTGCTGAAAATCCGCCAGTCCGGCCAGCACCTGCTGGGCATCCTGAACGACATCCTGGACTTCTCCAAGGTCGAAGCGGGAAAGCTCAGCATCGAACACACACCGTTCGAACTGGACCAGGTGCTGGAAAACGTGGCCAATGTGATTGCCGACAAGGCCCAGGCAAAAAACCTGGAACTGGTGTTCGACCTGCCCGCCCAGGTCCCGCAAAGCCTGCTCGGCGACCCGCTGCGGCTGAGCCAGATTTTGATCAACTACGCCAACAACGCCATCAAATTTACCGAAAGCGGCGAGATCGGCGTGGTGGTACGCATTGCCGAGCACACCGATCCCGAAAGTACCAGCCACACCCTGCTGCGCTTTGAGGTGCGTGACACCGGCATCGGCCTCAGCCCCGAGCAAATCGGCCGTTTGTTCCAAAGCTTCAGCCAGGCCGACACCTCCACCACCCGCCAATACGGCGGCACCGGTCTGGGCCTGGCCATCAGCAAAAGCCTGGCCGAATTGATGGGCGGCCAGGTGGGCGTAGACAGTGCAACCGGCCAGGGCTCGCGCTTTTGGTTCACCGCCCGGTTGGGCCTGGGCGAAAAACGCAGCCGCCGCCTGGCCCCCAGCATCGACCTGCGCGGCCGCCGCGTGCTGGTGGTGGACGACAACGAAAACGCCAACCTGGTGCTGGTGGACATGCTGGAGGCACTTAGTTTTGAGGTTGCCTCGGTGCGTTCCGGCCAGGCCGCGCTAGAGGCCATCAGCGCCGCCGATGCCGCTGGCCGCAGCTTCGACATTGCCATGCTGGACTGGCAAATGCCCGGCATGGACGGCCTGGAGCTGGCCCGCCGCATCGTGCTGCTGCCGCTGTCGCGCCAGCCCAAGCGGGTCATCGTGACCGCCTATGGCCGCGAAGAGGTCATGGAGGGCGCCAAACGCGTGGGGATAGAGGACCTGCTGCTCAAGCCCATCAACGGCTCCGTGCTGTTCAACACCATGATGCGGCTGCTAGGCCAGCAGGCTACTATCGACGGCACAGCCCAGGCAGCCAGACACCCCGGCGAGCCGGGCAGCTCGGCGCTCGACGCGTTGGCCCCGCTCCACGGCGCGCACATCCTGCTGGTCGAAGACAACCTACTCAACCAGCAGGTAGCCGGTGAACTGCTGGCCGATGCCGGATTCCGGGTGGATATCGCCGACAACGGCCAGATTGCCGTCCACATGGTGCAAGCCCGCCCGGCCGACCAGCCCTATGACGTGGTGCTGATGGACATGCAAATGCCGGTGATGGACGGCCTGACGGCCACCCGCCTGCTGCGCCAGGACGCGCTATTCGCCACCCTGCCCATCCTGGCCATGACGGCCAACGCCATGCAAGCCGACCGCGACCGCTGCACGGCCGCCGGCATGGATGGTTTTGTGACCAAACCCATCGAACCCGATGCCTTGTGGCGCGCCCTGGCCCAGTGGATTCGCCCCCGCGCTGGGCTGGGCACCCGGCCCGTGACAGCAGACCAGGCCGCCCCAACCAGTACCGCCCAGCGACCTCACCTGCCCACCCTGCTGCACAACGTGCCGGGGCTGAACCTGGCGTTAGGCCTGAGCCGGGTGATGGGCAAAGAATCTCTCTACCTGGGCATGCTGCACATGTTTCTGGCCGGCCAAGCCACTGCCAGCCAGCAGATCCAGGAGCGGGTCGCCCAAGGCGATACCAGCACCGCCGAGCGGCTGGCCCACACCCTCAAGGGCGTGGCAGGCAACATCGGGGCCAGCCCGCTGCAGCAGGCCGCCAGTGAGGTGGAACTGGCGCTGCGCGCAGGTGACAGCCTGGCCGCCATCGACACCCTGTGGCAGGCACTGCACAGCCAGTTGACCGCGCTGGTAGACCCGCTACGCAGCGCACTCGACAGCCTGGAGCAGGTCGAAGAAGCCACGGCGACCATCGGCGCCGACTTCGAAGCCACCTACCGCCAGCTGCATGACCTGCTGCAAGACGCAGATTCCGACGCGGTCGGGCTGTTTGACCTGCACCGGGCAGAATTCAAAGCCGCCCTGGGGCCCGCCTATATCGGAGTGGATACCGCCATCCGCAGCTACGACTGCGAGGAAGCAATGCAGCAGCTGCAAGCCGCACTATCCGCTCGCTTTATTTAGACAAAATATGGCGCTACCGCAGTACCCACCTGCACCAGAAGCTATAAAATAAGTAGCGAAATACCCTTGGTTATTGTCCACCCCTCCTTAATTCGCCCGACCCCATGCGCACCTGGTTGAACCGCTGGCAGCTATGGCATAAATTTGCGCTGCTGGGCCTGCTGGGTTTGCTGCTGTTGGCACCGCCGCTGCTGCTGTTTGTGCGCGCTTCCGACACCACCATCCACGCCTTGCAACGCGCACGCGATGGTCTGGGCCCCGTACGCACCGTGTTGACGGCCGTCACATTGCTGCAAAGACACCGTACGCTGGCTGCGCGCCTGCAACCCGGCGATACCGAAACCCCGGTATCCATGCTGCTGACCCGCTCGCAAATCGATGCCTCGCTGGTCCAGATACAAGAAGTGCTGCCCGGCATTGAAACCCGCGCCATCGACCAGCTGTGGGTTCGCAGCCAAGCCCAATGGGCCCAGCTGCAGCAGACCATGAACGCGCCACAGCCCGCGCCCGCAGAGGTCTTTGACGAGCACACCACCGCCGTGGCACTGTTGCTCAAAATCAATGGCCAACTGGTAGACGACTGTGGCTTCAGCCTCAACCCCCAGGCCAGCATCTCGCTGCTGGGGCGGGCCGCATTGGTCGAATCGCTGGATCTGCTGGAATCGCTGTCGCAGGTGCGCGACAAAGTACTGCTGCCACAAGCCCAAAGGCAGGTCACATCCGAAGAAAACACCGCGCTGGCAGCCCTGCTCAGCGGCATCGGCGACGATTTTGAACGCCTGCAAAACACCCTGGACAAAGCCACCCGCGACAACCCCGCGCTGAGCGCCGCACTCAACCAGCCGCAGTTCAACCGCATCCGCTGGCTGCGGATTCACCCCCGCTTGCGCCCGGACATGGCCCGCTTTACCCCGACAGGGTGGGTCGGAGCCGACGACTTGGCCGTGCTGGACGGCATCTTGGCCTCGCAGTCGGCCTTCAGCGATGCCGCCTTGCGTGCACTGCAAGACGCGCTAGATACCCAACTGGTCGAACACATCCAGACCCAGCGAACCCTGGCCGCCGGGATGCTGGCATTGGCGTTGTTTCTGGTGGGGCTGGCCTACCGGGTGGCGCGCTCCATCACCCGGCCTTTGTTGCAGGCGGTGGAGGTTGCCCGGCAAGTGGCCGACGGCACGCTGGCCGCCGAACTGGAGAAGTCCTCGGGTGTGCTCGGCCACGCGGGCAACGAAACCGGGCGCTTGCTGCAGTCGCTCTACGCCATGCACCATAGCCTGCAGCAAACACGCGCCGAGCAACTGGTGGGTGAACAGCAGGTAGCTCAGGCACTGCGCGAGCAGCAGGTGATTTTTGAAGCCGTCAGCCTAGGCATTGTGTTTGCCGTGGGCCACACCATCCAGCGCTGTAACTCGGCCATGGAGCGCATGTTTGGCTACCCACCGGGTGACCTGGCAGGACGCGGCACCAAAGAACTTTTCCTCAGCGCGGCCGACCTGGCCGCCATTGGCCGCAGGGTCAACCCGGCCATGCGCGAATGCGGATTTTTCTCTAGCGACGTAGAGCTCCGCCGCAAGGACGGCAGCGCCGTGTGGGTGCACACCTACGGCCGGGCGATTGACGCGCAAAACTTGCACCTGGGTGTGGTGTGGGTGTACGAAGACATCTCCGAGCAGCGCGCCGCCGCCGAAGAACTGCGCCAGGCCAAGAATGCGGCCGAACAGGCCAGCAAGGCCAAGGGCGACTTCCTGGCGAACATGAGCCACGAAATCCGCACGCCCATGAACGCCATCATCGGCATGTCGCACCTGGCACTGAAGACCGAGCTCAACCCCCGCCAGCGCGACTACATCGGCAAAATCCGCCAGTCGGGCCAACATCTACTGGGTATCTTGAACGACATCCTGGACTTTTCCAAGGTCGAAGCCGGCAAGCTGCAGATCGAGCACACCGCCTTCGACCTGGAAGAAGTACTGGCCAACGTGGTCAACGTGGTGGCCGACAAAGCCCAGGCCAAAAACCTGGAACTGGTGTGCGACCTGCCCGCCCAAATCCCACTGCAACTGGTGGGCGACCCGCTGCGGCTGGGCCAGATCCTCATCAACTACACCACCAATGCCATCAAGTTCACCGAGCGCGGTGAAATCCACATCGCCGTGCGCCTGCAAACCCAAACCGAAGGCGGTGTGCAGCTGCGCTTTACCGTGCGCGACACCGGCATCGGCCTGACGCCGGAGCAAATCGGCCGCCTATTCCAAAGCTTCAGCCAGGCCGACACGTCCACCACCCGCCAGTACGGCGGCACCGGGCTGGGCTTAGCGATCAGCAAAAACCTGGCCGCGCTAATGGGCGGTGAAGTCGGCGTGGACAGCACGCCAGGCGTGGGCTCGACCTTCTGGTTTACCGCGCAACTGGGTCTGGGCGAACGCCGCGCCCGGCCGCAGTTACCCGGCAGCGGCACGCTGCGCGGACGGCGCGTGCTGGTGGTGGACGACAACGATTCCGCTGCCACGGTACTGGTCGATATGCTGGAGAACATGGGCTTTGCGGTGCAAGCCGTGTCCAGCGGAGCCCAGGCGATTGCGGCCGTGCAAAACCAGGCTGCCAATGCCACGCCTTTCGAGGTGGTGATGATGGACTGGCAAATGCCCGGCATGGACGGGCTGGAGGCCATCCACCAGCTCCGCGCACTCCAGCTGCAACCGGCACCGCACACCGTGCTAGTCACGGCCTTTGGGCGCGAGGAAGTGCGGCAGAACGCCCACGCCGCCGATGTCTCCGATGTGCTGCTTAAACACGTGAGCGCATCGCTGCTGTTCGACACCATGGTCAACGCCCTGGGCCACGCCCGCGTCCAGGACCGACGCGCACGCGCCCCCGGTGTCAGCACCGCCATGGCGGCCCTGGCACCGGTACGCGGCGCGCACATCCTGCTGGTGGAAGACAACGACCTGAACCAGCAAGTGGCCTCCGAGCTGCTGCAAGACGCAGGCTTCACTGTAGACATTGCCGACAACGGCCTGATCGCCGTGGCCATGGTCGGGCAAACCACCTACGACCTGGTGCTGATGGACATGCAAATGCCGGTAATGGATGGCATCACGGCGACCCAAGAGATCCGCGAAACGGGCCTGTACCCTGAGCTACCCATCGTTGCCATGACGGCCAACGCCATGCAGGCCGACCGCGACCGCTGCCTGGCGGCAGGCATGAACAGCTTCGTGGCCAAACCCATCGAACCCGACGACCTGTGGCGCGCGCTGGCCCAGTGGATTCGCCCCCGCGACGGCTTGGGCGAACCCAGCGCTGCGCCCGCATCCACCGTAGCCCCCGCACCCGAGGTTGCCACCGACGCCATCCCGCAGGGCATCGCCGGGCTGGACACCACGCTGGGCCTGAAGCGGGTGATGGGCAAGCAGTCGCTGTACCTCAGCATGCTGCGCAAATTTGCCACTGGCCAGGCGCAGGCCACCCGGCACATCGCCGACGCACTGCAGGCCGCCGACAGCGCCACCGCCGAGCGCCTGGCCCACACCCTCAAAGGCGTGGCGGGCAACATCGGTGCCAGCAGCTTGCAACATGCCGCGGGTTTGCTGGAAGCCGCCATCCACACCCGGCAGCCGCACGAAGCTTTGCTCGAACCCGTGCACACCCAACTGGCCGCGCTGGTGGCCGCCCTGCACGCCGCCCTGCCCGCGCCCGCCGCGCTGACCGAGGGCGACCAGGCCCAACTGGCTCCCGTGCTGGCCCAGTTACGCCATCTGCTGGCCGAGGACGATTCCGATGCCTCCGAGCTGTTCCTGCAGCACAGCGCCCTGCTGCAAGCCGCGCTGGGCAGCACCCACACCACGGTGGCCAGCGCCATGGCCGAATACGACTTTGACGCCGCGCTCCAGGCGCTAAACGCTGCCGTACCCGAGGCTTCCTGATGGCCTCTGTGCTGCGTTAAAACAAACTTTCTTGCCCCGACAGCAGCCCTGGGCGGAACTGCCCCACGTCCAGCGCCACCCGCTCGCGGTTCAAGCCCAGCTTGGCGCAGGTTTTGTGGAAGCGCTGGCGCAGCAGGTCCGCCCACAGGCCGCTGCCCTTCATGCGGGTGGCGAAATCGGCGTTGTAGTCCTTGCCCCCGCGCATGTCCTGGATGCGCGCCATCACCCGGTCGGCGCGCTGCGGATAGTGCAGCGCTAGCCACTGGCGAAACAGCGGGGCTACCTCCCAGGGCAGGCGCAGCACGGTGTAGAAGGCGGTACGGGCCCCAGCTTCGTACGCGGCAGCCAGCACCTGCTCCATGTCGTCGTTGATGAACGGAATCTGCGGCCCCACGCTCACGCCCACCGGCACACCGGCTTCGGCCAGCGCGCGGATGGTGCGCAGGCGGCGGTACGGTGCGGCGGCACGCGGCTCTAGCGTGCGGGCCAAAGCCGCATCCAGCGTGGTGAGGGTGACGTACACCGCCGCAAGATTACGCGCTGCCATGGGGGCCAGCAGGTCCAGGTCGCGCTCCACCCCGCTGCCCTTGGTCACCAGGGCCAGCGGGTGGTGGCAGCGGTAGGCCACGGCAATGGCACTGCGGGTCAGGCGCAGCTCGCGCTCGATGGGCTGGTAGCCGTCGGTTACCGTGCCCAGGGCCAGCATGCGCGGCACATAGCTGCGGGCGGCCAGCTCGCGCGCCAACACCTCGGCCAGGTTGCGCTTGGCGATGATCTTGGTTTCAAAGTCCAGCCCCGGCGATAGATTCAGGTAGCTGTGCGTGGGCCGGGCGTAGCAGTAAATACATCCGTGCTCGCAGCCCCGGTAAGGGTTCAGGCCGTAGTCGAAGTAGATGTCGGGCGAGTCGTTGCGGGTGATGGCGCTGTGCGCATCCTCAAAAATCACCTGCGTGGCCAGGGGCAGGCGCGGCTCGGCACCTTCCAGCGTGCCCCAGCCGTCGTCGAACGCAGCCCGGTCGTCGCAGCTGAAGCGGTGCGCCAGGTGCGTGGCCGTGCCCCGGCCTTTGATGGCGCTGATGGGGACCACAGCGTCTGTCACGCCCCGCCCCTGAACAGGGGGAAATATTTAAACAAAATAAGCCTCTGGCGCATATTTCACCTGCGCAGACAGCTACGTTTTCAATAGCTGAGCATGGAATGGGTAACTGGATGGGTATCCAGTATATTCCAGCCCCTATTGGCCCGCAACCAAGGCCTTGATCTGCTGCAGCGCCGCCGGGTCGTCCATGGTGGTCAAGTCGCCGGGGTCGCGGCCCTCGCACACGGCTTGCACGGCGCGGCGCAGCAATTTGCCGCTGCGGGTTTTGGGCAACAGGTTGACGAACGTGACGCGGGCCGGGCGGGCCACGGCCCCCAGGTCTTTATCGACCATGCGCATCACCTCGGCTTCTAGCTGGGCGCGGGCGGCATCGCTGTTCACAACGCTGGGGTCTTTGAGCACAGCAAACGCCATGGCTACCTGGCCTTTGAGTGCATCGGCCACGCCGACCACGGCCACCTCGGAAATGTTGGGGTGGGCGGCAATGCTTTCCTCGATCTCGCGGGGGCCCAGGCGGTGCCCGGCCACGTTGATCACGTCGTCGGTGCGGCCCAGGATGAAGAAGTAGCCATCGGCATCGCGCACGCCCCAGTCAAAGGTGCTGTAGACCATTTTGCCGGGCACACTGGACCAGTAGGTTTGCACAAAGCGTGCATCGTCGCGCCACACGGTTTGCAAGCAGCCGGGGGGCAGCGGGCCCTCGATGGCGACCACGCCTTTTTGGTTAGGCCCGGTGAGTTCTGCACCGGTGGCATCGTCCAGCAGCTTGACGTTGTAGCCGTACACCGCCTTGCCGGGCGAGCCGAACTTGGTGGGGGCCGACTCCACGCCGTTGCACAGGGCCAGGATGGGCCAGCCGGTTTCGGTCTGCCAGTAGTTGTCGATGACAGGTTTGCCCAGGGCCTGGTGGATCCAGGTGGCGGTGGGTTCGTCCAGCGGCTCCCCGGCCAGAAATAGGGCGCGCAGGCTGCTCAAATCGTACTTTGCCATCAGCGCCGGGTCTTGCTTTTTCAGCACCCGCACGGCGGTGGGCGCACTGAACATCACCGTCACCTGGTACTTTTCGACTAGGCTCCACCAGATGCCGCCGTCGGGCCGGGTCGGCAGGCCCTCGTACAAGATGGTGGCCATGCCGCCGATCAGCGGACCGTAGACGATGTAGCTGTGGCCCACCACCCAGCCGATGTCGCTGGTGCAAAAAAAGGTTTCGCCCGGCTTGCCGCCGTAGATGTGTTGCAGGCTGGCGGCCAGCGCCACGGCGTAGCCGCCGGTGTCGCGCTGCACGCCCTTGGGCTTGCCGGTGGTGCCGCTGGTGTACAGGGTGTAGCTGGTGTGCGTGGCATCGACCCAGGTGCAAGGCACTTGCGTCTCTAAGTGTTTTAGGCGCTCTACGCCCCACAGATGGTCACGACCAGCTACCAAATCCATAGCAACCATCCCCCGGTCTACCAGCAGCACGGCGCGAGGTTGGTGGGTGGACAGGCGGATGGCTTCGTCCAGCAGCGGCTTGTAGGCCACCACTTTGCCGCCGCGCGAACCGGCATCGGCGCTGATGACCAGCACCGGCTCGGCATCGTCGATGCGCGAGGCCAGCGCGCCCGAGGCAAAGCCGCCAAACACCACCGAGTGGATCGCGCCGATGCGGGCGCAGGCCAGCATGGCAAACGCGGCCTCGGCCACCATCGGCATGTAGACCAGTACCCGGTCGCCCTTGGCCACGCCCAGGTCCAGCAGCACAGCCGCCATGCGCTGCACCTCTGCATGTAGTTCGCGGAAGGTGTAGACGGTTTCTTCACCCGTTTCGGTGGACACAAAAATCAGCGCCCGCTGGTCGGCCCGCTCGACAAGGTGCCGGTCCACCGCGTTGTGGCACAGGTTGGTGGTGCCGCCCACAAACCATTTCGCAAACGGCGGGTGGCTGTAATCGCAGACCTGCTGGGGCGGGGTGTGCCAGTCGATCAACCGGGCCTGCTCGCTCCAAAAAGCATCACGCTCGCGCAGGGAGCGTTGGTAAAAGTCTGCATAGGCCCGCATATTTGTCTCCGGTTTATTTGAATTTGCATTCATAATTATGAATGCAGAACTGGCTGGAAACTGACTTTTGCAGCCCCACCACCCCTCATCCCCTCCCTACCCTTTCACTTTTCTCAAGGAATCTCCATGGCCCGCGAAGTTGTTGTTGTCAGTGCGGTACGTACCGCGATCGGAACCTTTGGCGGCAGCCTGAAGGACATTGCGCCCATAGCCCTGGCCGCCCAGGTGGTGCGCGAGTCGCTACTGCGCGCCCAGACCGAGGGGGTTGACGTGGGCCACGTGGTGTTTGGCCATGTGGTCAACACCGAGCCGCGCGACATGTATTTGTCGCGCGCGGCGGCCGTGCTGGGCGGCTGCGGCGAGGGCACGCCCGCCTACAACGTGAACCGCCTGTGCGGCTCGGGCCTGCAGGCCATCGTCAACGCGGCCCAAAGCATTCTGCTGGGAGATACCGACATCGCCATCGGCGGTGGGGCCGAGAACATGAGCCGTGCACCCTACGCCGCCCTGACGGCCCGTTGGGGCATGCGCATGGGCGATGCCAAGCTGACCGACATGATGATCGGCGCGCTGCACGACCCCTTCCACAACATCCACATGGGTGTCACCGCCGAAAACATCGCCCAAAAATGGGGCATCAGCCGTGAAGAGCAGGACACACTGGCGGTAGAAAGCCACCACCGCGCCGAGCGCGCCACCGCCGCCGGCTACTTCACCAGCCAGATCACGCCCGTGGTGCTGAAAAGCAAAAAAGGCGATACCTTGTTTGCCAGCGACGAACACTTCCGCGCTGGGGTGACGATGGCCGACATGGCCAAGCTCAAGCCTGCCTTCGCCAAAGAAAATGGCACGGTCACCGCTGGCAATGCCTCGGGCATCAACGATGCGGCCGCTGCCGTGGTACTGATGGACGCAGCCACCGCCCAAGCCCGTGGCCTGCAGCCGCTGGCCCGCCTGGTGGCCTACGCCCATGCCGGGGTCGATCCGCAGTACATGGGCATCGGCCCGGTGCCTGCGACCCGCTTGGCGCTGCAAAAAGCCGGGCTGACGGTGCAGGACCTGGACGTGATCGAGGCCAACGAAGCCTTTGCCGCCCAAGCCTGCGCCGTGAGCCGCGACCTGGGGCTGGACCCGGCCAAGGTGAACCCCAACGGCTCGGGCATCTCGCTGGGCCACCCGATTGGTGCCACGGGCGCGCTGATCACCGTCAAAGCCCTGTACGAACTGCAACGCATCCAGGGCCGCTACGCGCTGGTGACCATGTGCATCGGCGGCGGCCAGGGGATTGCGGCGATTTTCGAGCGCTGCTGATCGGTGCAACTCGCCAGCGTCAACGTCGGCAATGCCCGCCCGCTGCTGGCCGGTGGGCGGCGCGTGCTGTCGGGCATTGGCAAACAGGCCGTGGCGGGCCCGGTGGCATTAGGCCCCATGGGCTTGGCGGGCGACGAACAGGCCGATCGGCGCGTGCACGGCGGGCTGGACAAAGCCGTCTACGCCTACCCTGCCGCGCATTACGCCTTCTGGCGGGCGCAACGGCAGGCCCAGGCGGTCAGCCTGTTTGACGAAGACTTGCCGCCCGGCTTTATGGGCGAAAACCTTACGCTGCACGGCCTGCTGGAGGCCGAGGTGTGGGTGGGCGACAGGCTGCATTTCCCCGACTGCAGCCTGCGCGTCACCGAACCGCGCCAGCCCTGCTTCAAGCTCAACGCGGTAATGGGCTACGCCGAGGCCGCGCGCGACATGCTGCGCAGCGGGGCCTGCGGGTTTTACCTGGCTGTGGACGCATCCGGAAGCATCGCGGCAGGGCAAAG
>NZ_JBDTEM010000434.1:0-5660 GCF_039922535.1 Rhodoferax sp.
CGCGCCCTGCCCGCCCGCGCGGACGGCCCGCAGATCGACATCCAGGACCTGTACGCCAACTACCCCGACTACGCCATCGACGTGGCCGCCGAGCAGGCCCGCATGGAAGCCACCGACCTGCTGGTGCTGGTACACCCTATCCAGTGGTATTCGATGCCCGCCTTGCAAAAACTGTGGATGGACGAGGTGCTGACCTACGGCTGGGCGTTTGGTGCGGTGTCGGCCGAAACCGAAGAAGCCGCCCCCACCGGCGCGCCCGGCACCGCCCTGCGCGGCAAAGCCCTGTGGCTGGTGCTGACCACCGGCGGACAAGAAGACTCGTACCACCCCGACAGCTACAACCGCTACCCATTCGACGCGTTCTTACCGCCTTACGCCCAGACCGCCGCCCTCTGTGGCATGCGCTTTTTGCCGCCGCTGGTGCTGCACGGTGCCCACAGCGCGGGCAAGCAAGAGGTACAAGACCACGTCGCCTTGTTCAGCCAACGGCTGCAAACTTATCCCCACTGGCCCACGCCGTAAACCTGTATGGAACACGCACCCTCCTGGCTGATTAACAGCTTCATTTACCTCAGCGCCGCCGTCATCGCCGTGCCGCTGAGCAAAGCCCTGGGCCTGGGCTCCATCATTGGCTACCTGGCCGCGGGTATCGCCATCGGTCCCTGGGGTCTGGGCCTGGTCACCGAGGTCCAGGACATCCTGCATTTCGCCGAATTTGGTGTGGTGCTGATGCTGTTTTTGATCGGCCTGGAGCTGGAACCCAAACGGCTGTGGAGCCTGCGCCGCCCGATTTTTGGCTGGGGCACGGCCCAGGTGGTGGGCTGCGCCGTGGTGATTTTGCTGGGTGCCATGGCGGCGGGCGTGCCGTGGCGGATTGCGCTGGTGGCGGCACTGGGCCTGGCTTTGTCCAGCACGGCGATTGCGCTGCAGGTATTTGGCGAGCGCAACCTCCTGCCCACGCGCAGCGGGCAGGCAGGGTTTTCCATTCTGTTGTTCCAGGATGTGGCGGCCATTCCCATTTTGGCGCTGCTGCCGGTGCTGGGCAGTATTTCTGAAGAAAATGAAGCTCTGGCGCAGGCAGCACCTGCGCTACAAGCTCTTAAAACTATAGCAGTTATTGCGGGTATTGTGCTGGGCGGGCGTTTGCTGTTGCGGCCGCTGTTTCGCTGGATTGCGCGCTCCAAAACGCCTGAAATCTTTACCGCGGCGTCTTTGCTGCTGGTGGTGGGCATCGCCTCGCTGATGCTGTCGGTGGGCCTGTCGATGGCGCTGGGGGCCTTTCTAGCCGGGGTGCTGCTGGCCGAAAGCGAGTACCGTCGCGAGCTGGAGACCGATATCGAGCCTTTCAAAGGCCTGCTGCTGGGTCTGTTCTTCATCGCCGTGGGCATGAGTGTGGACTTTGGCGTGCTGCGCCAGTCGCCGGGACTGATGGCGCTGATCGTGGCGGGCTTTTTACTCGCCAAGCTGCTGGTGATCTACGCCATCGCGAAGTGGATGGGCGTGCCGTTCCAAGAGCGGCCGGTGTTTACGGTGTTACTGGCGCAGGGTGGTGAATTTGCGTTTGTGGTGTTCCAGACGGCCACGGCGGCGCATATTTTCTCCAACCAGACTTCGTCGCTGTTGATTGGCTCGGTCGCGGTGTCGATGCTGGTCAGCCCGATGCTTTTGCTGGCCATCGACAAGCTGCTGCTGCCGCGCTTTGCTTCGCGCGGAGCCCCCCAGATGGAAGAGCTGGCTGAGCAGCAAGATGCGCCCATCATCATTGCCGGTTTTGGCCGCTATGGGCAGATCGTGGGCCGCACATTGCTGGCGCAAGGGCTGAGTGCCACCGTGCTCGACCACGATGCCGACATGGTGGAGTCCATCCGCCAGTTCGGTTTTCGCGTGTTTTACGGCGATGCCACCCGGTTAGATTTGCTGCGTCTGTCGGGCGCGGCAACCGCCAAAATCCTGGTCGTCGCGGTAGATGACAAGGCGCAAAGCCTGAAGATTGTGGACATTGCGCGAGAGCACTTTCCGAACCTGGAGATCGTAGCCCGCGCCCGCGACGTGCCGCACTGGAACGCACTACGCGACCGCGGCGTGCTGCGGGTCGAGCGCGAACTATTCGAGTCCAGCCTGCGCAGCGCCCGCGCGGTACTGGAGATTCTGGGCTACCCGCCGCACGAAGCGCGCCAGCAGGCGATGCGTTTTCGCCAGCACAACATTGCCTTGTTCGAGCAGATGTACCCGCACCGCAAAGACCGCGCCAAGCTCATCGCCGTGGCCACCGAAGGGCGCCAGCAGCTAGAAGAACAAATGGCCCAAGAGCGCGAGCAGCAGGCGCTGCGGCGACCCAAGGGCTGGGGAAAATAAGCGCCAAAAACTCAGTCGAGCGCTGCGTCGTCCAGCACGCCGTCTTCGTCCAGCGGCGCAGCCGACTGGTACATGGTGGCCATCTGCGCCACCTCGTCGGTCACCGCCTGGCGCAGGCTGGCCGGGCCGAGCACCTGGCATTGCGCACCGTACTGGAGGATTTTCTCCATCAACTCGCGTGGATCCATGTAAGGCACGCGCAGCAGGTAACTGCCGTCATTTTGCTGCTTACCCTGTTGCAGGGGGTGCCACTGCAGGTTGGCGACGCTGCTGGCCTTCTCGCGGCTGAACTGCATCCGGGCCCAGCGCACGCGGCCGCTGGCGAATACACCGTATTCCGGACCAAACTGGGCATCCAGCTTGTCGTCACCGATTTCGATGGCGCTATTGGGCAAAGCGCGCGCATCGGTGATGGCATCCACCGCGAAACTGCGCAATTCGGCCTGTGGGTGGCACCAAGCCTCCAAGTGCCAGCTGCCGCGAAAATGCACCAGCCGCTGGGGCGATACCTCCCATTCCACGGGCGCATCGCTTGCATCGGCATGGGCCAACACCAGACGCTTGCGCCGCACCAGCGCCAAACCTATCCGCTCAAAATAACGCGGCGTGGCAGATTCTTGAACCAGGCCGACAATGCGGACCCGCCGCCGCAGCTCTTGCAGTTCGATGTCATCGCTGGTCAACAGTGCGTTCAACCGGTCTGCGACCGGTACCGGATTGATGATCAAACCACCCGTATCCAGATGCGACAACAATTGCTGCATCGTCATCAGCGCATGGATTTCGGTAGATGAAAACCACAGGCCTGGAAGCTCGTGGGTGCTGGCGGGCAATTCGCCGGTAGGTGCCAATCGGTAGCCACCGGCCGCGCGGCTCCATTCGATAGGCAACTTGAGGCGGGTCCGCAAGTCGTCCAGATCGCGTTTGAGGGTGGCCCGCGATACGTTCAGTTCAGCCTGCAAGGCGGCAAAGCTAATGACCTTGTGCTGTCGCAAAAGCTGGTCAATTTTGTAGAGGCGCCCGGTCTGGTCCATGTCTTAACCGAATGTCGATTCGGGTTTTTGTAATAGGTGTAACTATTTGAGTCCATAGTGAGCCATAGAGCAAGGCACTTTTGCACAGCTAACGTACATCGGGCTTTAAGGCTAATCCTAGCGCGGTATTTGTTGGCACTTCAATGGTCTTTATATTGGAGTCACTCTACCCACCGCCAAAGAGCCCAATGGTGCGGGCTGATCTGCTAAATGTCTGTCAACAGGACTAATTCAACCTGCTCCGTAAAAGATTCCAAACGCGACATACCCCCGCAGCGACTACACAGAAACTATAGCGTTTGGAATACCGTGTATTTCGCAACAACCGGGTTCAGCACGCGCGCCCAATAGTGCGCATAGCGGCTGCAAACCGCGGGTTTGGCCGTGGTAGGCTCACGCCCATGTTCAATCCCTCGCAAGCCGATGTACGCCGTTTTTTCTGCTCTGTTTACGCCAAGGCGAAGTCCGGACAGGCGCTGGAAGCCATTGAAACCATAGCCAGTCAATGGCTGGACGAACATCCCGAATACCACGCCGACATGCTGGATGTAGAGGCCGCCGTAGCCCGCAATTACGATGCAGAAGCGGGCAAAACCAATCCCTTCCTACATCTTTCAATGCATTTATCGATCAGCGAGCAGTGCTCTATCGACCAGCCACGTGGCATCCGCCAATCGGTTGAATTGCTGACGCGCCGCCGCGACTCCTTGCACGACGCCCACCACGAAACCATGGATTGCCTGGGACAGATGCTGTGGGAAAGCCAGCGCGCAGGCCGCCCCCCAGACGGCGCTGCCTATATTGACTGTGTACAACGCCGGGCCACGCAAGACTGATCCGACGTAAAAAAGCCCGCATGGTGCGGGCTTTTACGCGGAGCAGACTGGCGTTGGCTTAACGGAAGCGCGACTGCGGCACCACCTTCAACTCGCCTTCCAGCGAATGCACGTAACCGGCCAGTGCCTTGAGCTCCGCATTCGAGAATTGCTTGGCCACACCCCCCATGATGGCGTTGGAGCGGCCGACCAAAGGGTTGCCTTCGGTTTTGTACGACTTCAAAGCCACATACAGGTAGTCGGCATGCTGGCCGGCGATCTTGGGGTAGGTCGGGTCAATGGGTTTGGAGAAGTTGTCACCATGACAAGACACACAAGCACCCTTGGTCAACAGCGCAGCCACTTGGGCACTGGGCTCTACCGTGGGTTTGGCGGGCAGAGTGGCACCGGCTACGACACCATTGGCGCTGTAGTAAGCCGCTACATCGGCCATATCCTGGTCACTCAGCGAATCGGCAATGCCGCGCATGGTGGGATGCTTGCGGTCGCCCTTTTTATAGGCGTTGAGCGCAGAAATGATGTACTTAGCACCTTGACCCGATATTTTCGGCACTTTATGCACTTCGGGAAAGCTGGCCTGGTAGCCAATGATGCTGTGGCAGCCCAAGCACATATCAACCTTGGCGTGTCCGGCTTTGGCATCCCCCACGATGTCCTGGGCACTGGCAATATTGGCAATACCTGCTAGCGAAACAGCAGCAAACGCTAACACCGTGGTCAATAATTTATTCATTTTTGCGCGCACAATCTGGGGAAAAATCAAGCCTACATTCAGCCCTGTTTAGCAGGCTTGCCATCGACCGCAGATTATATGCGGCCCCAAATTCATTCCCTGCTTTTGATCCACCACCATGAAGTTCCAAGGCTCCAACAATTACGTCGCTACCCAGGACCTGATGCTGGCCGTCAATGCTGCCGCCACTTTGAAACGCCCGCTGCTGGTCAAGGGCGAGCCTGGCACCGGCAAAACCATGCTGGCAGAGGAAGTGGCTGCCGCACTGGGCATGCCGCTGCTGCAATGGCACATCAAATCCACCACCAAAGCGCAGCAGGGTCTGTATGAATACGATGCAGTCAGCCGTTTGCGCGATTCGCAGCTGGCCGGGATTGAAGATTCGGCACGGGTCAAAGATATCCACAACTACATTGTCAAAGGCGTGCTGTGGCAGGCTTTTACCGCCGACGAGCCAGTGGCGCTGCTGATCGACGAGATCGACAAGGCCGACATCGAGTTTCCCAACGACTTATTGCGCGAAATCGACCGCATGGAGTTTTATTGCTACGAAACACGTGAACTGGTCAAGGCCAAGAACCGCCCGCTGGTGTTCATCACCTCCAACAATGAAAAAGAACTGCCCGACGCGTTTTTGCGCCGTTGCTTCTTCCACTACATCCAATTTCCGGATGCCGTCACGATGCAGCAGATTGTGGACGT
>NZ_JBDTEM010000435.1:0-10001 GCF_039922535.1 Rhodoferax sp.
CGTTTTTGGGCCCGGTATTCGGAAAGAGGCTGGCTCTTGATATAGCCGCTGTGGGAGAGTGTGACCACCATGTCGGTGGGGGTGATCAGGTCTTCGGTGCTGAGGTCGAAGGAGCTGTATTCCACCAAGCTGCGGCGTGCACCCAGCTTGGTTTGGCCGAATTCCAGTTTGATGGCGGTGAGTTCTTCGCCAATGATGGCCGATACGCGCTCGGGCTTGGCCAGGATGTCCAGGAAGTCTTCGATCTCGGACATCACTTCTTTGTATTCAGCAACGATCTTGTCTTGCTCCAGACCGGTCAGGCGTTGCAAGCGCATCTGCAAGATTTCTTGTGCCTGGACTTCGGACAGGCGGTAAAGGCCGTCCTGGCCCATGCCGAGTTCTTTTTCCAGGCCGTCCGGGCGGTAGTCGTCCACGTTCACCATGCCGCCGTCGGCACGGGTGCGGGTGAGCATTTCGCGCACCAGCTTGCTGTCCCAGGGGCGCGCCATCAGCTCGACCTTGGCCACGGGTGGGGTTGGCGCATTGCGGATGATGGCAATGAAGTCGTCAATATTGGCCAACGCGACGGCTAGACCTTCCAACACATGGCCGCGTTCGCGGGCCTTGCGCAGATTGAAGATGGTGCGGCGGGTGACGACTTCGCGGCGGTGCTCCAGAAAGACCTCGATCAGGTCCTTCAGGTTGCATAGCTTGGGCTGGCCATTGACCAGCGCCACCATGTTCATGCCAAAGGTGTCTTGCAGCTGGGTTTGCTTGTAAAGATTGTTTAGCACCACCTCGGGCACTTCGCCACGTTTGAGTTCGATCACCAGGCGCATGCCGGACTTGTCGGACTCGTCCTGGATATGGCTGATGCCATCGATTTTCTTTTCGTGCACCAGCTCGGCCATGCGTTCTTGCAAAGTCTTCTTGTTGCACTGGTAGGGCAGCTCGTCAACGATGATGGCCTGGCGCTGGCCTTTGTCGATGTCTTCAAAGTGGACCTTGGCGCGCATTACGACGCGGCCGCGGCCGGTACGGTAACCGTCTGTTACGCCGTTGATACCGGAGATGATGCCGGCCGTGGGGAAGTCGGGCGCGGGGATGATCTCCATCAGCTCGTCCACCGTGGCTTGCGGATTGCGCAGCAAGTGCAGACAGCCATCGACCACTTCGTTCAGATTGTGTGGCGGGATGTTGGTGGCCATGCCCACGGCAATGCCTGAGGACCCGTTGACTAATAGATTAGGGAAACGCGCTGGCATGACCAGCGGCTCTTGTTCGCTGCCGTCGTAGTTGGGGCCGAAATCGACGGTTTCTTTGTCCAGGTCGGCCAGCAGCTCGTGGGCGATCTTGGACATGCGGATTTCGGTGTAGCGCATAGCGGCGGCGTTGTCGCCGTCCACCGAGCCGAAGTTGCCTTGGCCATCTACCAGCATGTGGCGCAGGGAAAAATCCTGCGCCATGCGAACGATGGTTTCATAGACCGCGCTGTCGCCGTGGGGGTGGTACTTACCAATCACGTCGCCTACGATACGAGCCGACTTCTTATATGCGCGGTTCCAGTCGTTATTGAGCTCGTGCATGGCAAACAGCACACGCCGGTGCACGGGCTTGAGACCGTCACGTGCATCAGGGAGGGCGCGGCCCACAATCACGCTCATCGCGTAATCAAGGTAGCTCCGGCGCATTTCCTCTTCAAGACTGATGGGCAGGGTTTCTTTGGCGAACTGGGTCATAGAGAGGCAAACGTCATACAGCGGAGGTCAACTATTTTAGGCCCAAGTGACTGTCGCCACACAGCAACACATGTTCCACAATGCCTGCGTATACCGTCGTGCATGCCTGTTGTCCTACTCGTTTCCCCTTAGCCCTGTGGCACAATTCAATGAACGTATGCAGTGATGGTCACTGTAAACGTCCCGTTTCGCAGCGCTGCTGCGGCTTTTTCCCCAAGAGGAGAACCATGAAGAAATTGAATAAAGTGGCAATGTTGTTTGCCTCCGCAGCGCTTGTAACCGCCGCGGGTGCCCAAACCGTTGACAACTGGAAGAACGGCTCCAACGAGTTGGTCTGGAAGAATGGCTCCAACGAACTGTGCTGGCGTGACAACAACTGGACACCTGCTACTGCAGCTCCAGGTTGCGACGGCGCTATTGTTCCTCCAGCACCGGCACCAGCACCGATGGCAGCACCAGCACCTATGGCTCCTGCAGCTATGGCTCCTCCAGCTGCTGTTGTGGCACCTGTGATGGTTGCAGAAAAGGTGACCTACGCCGCCGATGCATTCTTTGACTTCAACAAGTCTGTGCTGAAGCCAGAAGGCAAAGCTAAGCTGGACGATCTGGTAAGCAAAGTTAAGGGTATCAACCTGGAAGTCATTATTGCTGTGGGTCACACCGACTCCGTGGGTAGCGATGCTTACAACCAGAAGCTGTCGGTTCGCCGTTCTGAGTCTGTAAAGGCTTACTTGGTGTCTAGCGGCATCGAAAAGAACCGCGTGTACACCGAAGGTAAGGGCGAAAAGCAACCAGTTGCTGACAACAAGACTGCCGAAGGCCGTGCTAAAAACCGTCGCGTAGAAATCGAAGTAGTTGGTACGCGCAACAAGTAATTAATGCGCTAGACACCAGATTTTTCTGGTTTCTCCGCGTAGGGTTGGCCTTTTGGCTAGCTCCAAAAAAAGCCCCTTGAGTAAATAGCTCAAGGGGCTTTTTCATATGTGGTTTAAATTCATTGTGCTCTGAGAGCTTTGCGCAATCTGCGAAAATATTCGGATGAATCCAAGTTTGAATGCCGACCCCGCCGAATTGGCTAAATTCTCAGATCTTGCGCACCGGTGGTGGGATCTGGATAGCGAGTTCCGCCCGCTGCACCAGATTAACCCCCTGCGGTTGAATTGGATCGATGGCATCGCGCCTCTGCAGAGCCAGCAGGTGTTGGATGTGGGCTGTGGTGGCGGCATCTTGGCCGACTCGATGGCCCGCCGTGGTGCCGACGTCTTGGGCATCGATTTGTCCAGCAAAGCCCTCAAAATAGGCCAGCTCCACGCTATGGAGGCCCAGACACCCCATCTGCGGTACCGTGAAGTCAGCGCAGAAGACATTGCAGAGGAGCAACCCTCCAGTTTCGATGTGGTTACCTGTATGGAAATGCTGGAGCATGTGCCCGATGCCGCATCCGTGGTGAAGGCTTGCGCCACTTTGGTGAAACCTGGAGGCTGGGTATTTTTTTCCACTATCCACCGCAGTACCAAGGCTTTTTTGATGGCTGTAGTAGGTGCCGAATATCTACTCAATATGTTACCCCGCGGTACGCACGAGTATGGAAAGATGATACGTCCTAGTGAGTTGGCCAGGCACTGTCGCACTGCAGGTTTGACCTTGCAGCATACGCGTGGGCTTGAATTCAATCCTCTTACCCAGCGGTACTTGCTAAGTGGCGACACTAGCGTGAACTATATGTTTGCGACACAAAAGTTGTGAACACACGCATGCATTCAGCGTTTCAAAATATCCGGGCCGTATTGTTTGATTTGGACGGTACTTTGGTGGACAGCGCCCCTGACCTCGCGGGTGCGGCAGACAAAATGCGTACCGACCGTGGTTTGCCGCCTTTTGAGCCAAGCCGCTACCGCCCAATGGTCGGTGCAGGGGCCCGGGGCATGTTGGGCGTAGCTTTTGGCATGCAGCCCGACCATCCCGATTTCGCGACCATGAAAGAAGAGTTCTTTGTGAACTATGAACGCCGCCTGACACAGGAAACCTATGCGTTTGAGGGGGTGCCGGAATTGCTGGCCCAACTGGTCGCACGCCAGATCCCTTGGGGCGTGGTCACAAACAAGTCTGAGCGGTTTGCTTTGCCCTTAACCCAAGCCATGCCCTTGTTTACAACTGCAGATGCCATCGTCGGTGGCGATACTACGCCGCATGCAAAGCCCCATCCAGAACCGTTATTTGAAGCCGCCCGGCGTTTGGGTTTAGCTCCTGAGCAATGTATTTATGTTGGGGATGATGAGCGTGATGTAGTGGCCGGCTTGGCCGCAGGTATGGCGACAGTGGCTGCGGGTTACGGATATCTGGGGAGGAATGCCGATGTCGCCCAATGGGGTGCCCACGCGACGATCCAATCTCCTTTAGAGCTACTGCACTGGTTGCCATAAGCCGGGTAAAATAGATTACTTGGGGCTGCACTGGTTTCGACGTGGGTTCGGACGCGCAGCAGGGCATGTCGAGGTTCTGTCACCTCGTAAAACAACAGAAAAAACCTAACTGCAAACGACGAACGTTTCGCACTCGCCGCTTAATTGCGCGTGAGCCTCGCAACAGCAAGCCAATAGGCTGGGCAAGGGTGGCTAAGCCGTAAGGTTTGACCGTCCAGGCTGCGGGGTAACTTCATTTGGCTGGAAGATCATTGGGTAACTTAGTGGTCTTCAAGAAAATAGGTTGCTGGCGTTTTGCATAGCGTGCCACTGCGCGATGCAAAAGGCGAGACTTAAACCAGACGGCTACACATGTAGAACTGTTCGAAGAAGGCTTGCGGACGGGGGTTCAAATCCCCCCAGCTCCACCACCACTACCGACGAAGGCCGCTAACGACATACAGTTAGCGGCCTTTTTCATTGGTAAATCAGCTACTTAGCCTGCAACAGCGTACAAAGCCGTATATTGACAGCTACGGCAAAGCGGGGGAACAATACGGGGAACAAGTGGGGGAAAACAGGGGTTTTGAGGGTTCGTTCCCCCATTCCCCAGTGAAAACCCCTCGATCTGTTCCCCCGGCTTGCCAGCTCCCCCGCTAGTTGTTCCCCCTCCCTGGAGTTGTTTCCCCATGCTGACCGATCCCGAATGCAAGAACGCAATATGCCCACCTGGCAAGAAACGGGAGCGGCTGACTTGTTCTGGTGGCCTGTATCTGGAAGTCAGCCCGAACGGTTCAAAGCGCTGGTTCTGGAAGTACCGCAAGGATGGCAAAGAGGGCCGCATGGCACTGGGTAGTTATCCAGTAGTTGGCCCCAAAGCTGCGCGGCTGGCGCGTGATGAAGCCAAAGCACACAAGTCCGAAGGGCGCGACCCGGTACAGGTGCGCAAGATCGAAAAGCTGAAATCCAGCCGCACGATTGGGGATACCTTCAAGACGGTGGCGCTGGAGTGGTACGCCAAACAGGCCCCCCAATGGAGCGATGGCCACGCCCTGCGCATATCCCGGCAACTGGAGCGCGATCTGTTTCCCTGGATTGGTGAACGTGCCATCGTGGATATTCACGCCATGGAGTTGCTAGCCGCCTTGCAGAAAGTGGAGGAGCGAGGTGCACTGGAAACCGCTGACCGGGCGCTGATGCTGGCGCGGCAAATCTGGGAATATTGGTTGCCCACCACCGATGCACAGCAACGCAACATCACCGAAGGCTTGAAGGCCAGACTAACGCCATACCGTGGAAAGACCTTTGCCGCCATCGTGGAGCCAACCCGGTTTGGTGATCTGCTGCGCGCCATTAAGACTTACAAGGGCGGGCCAATCGTGCGCACGGCGCTGCAACTGGCCCCGATGCTGTATCAGCGCCCTGGCAACCTGCGCATGATGGAGTGGGGCGAGTTGGATCTGGACGCTGGCCTGTGGACGATCCCAAGCATGAAAATGAAGCGCACCAAGGCTGAGAAAGAGGGTGGCGACCCGCACGCCGTGCCATTGCCAACACAGGCTGTAGAGCTGCTGCGCAAGCTGCACCCGCTGATCGGCCATGGTGTTTACGTGTTCCCTGGCGAGCGCAGCCACGACCGGCCCATTTCCGATAACTCAGTGCGCAGCGGCCTGTATGCCTTGGGCTTTGGCACTGAGCAGACCTGGCACGGCTTCAGGGCAAGTGCCCGCACGATGCTGGTGGATCAACTCGACCTAGATCCGTTGGCCATCGAGGCGAACCTGGCTCACGGTGTGAAGGATGCCAACGGGCGCAGCTACAACCGTACCCAGTACCTAAAGAAGCGATTCGAGCAGATTCAAACGTGGGCCGATTACCTAGACCGTTTGGCCGCTGGCGCTGAGGTGATCCAGTTTAAGACGGCTTAGTCTAGGACGCGCAATGTTTAAAGGCCCATTCAATGGCTTCAGTAGCCAGCAAGAGCTAGATGATTTTTTGCGCTTAGTGCCGACGATCAAAAGCGCATTCCAAATCGCTAGCTCATTTGCAGGTCTTAGTCGCACGGTTGCCGCAGAAAAACTCTTTGAGTTGGTCATTGAGCATGGCGGTGATGACGCCGATCCAGACAAGCAAGCAATCTTGAATGCAGCAATTGGGGCACACCTGAATGCCAAAACCATAGACCATTTTATGGACGCCGTCGCTCGTAGCTGGGCTAAATATAAGCAGAAAGCAATAGCCCAAAAACCAAGACCTAAAACGGGTGAGACCTTTAAAAGCGCGACGATTGCAGCGATGCGCCAATGGATCGACGGGGATCTAACTCGCACCTTGAACGACTTTGTCCAAGCCGAACATAGTGGCACAGATAGCGTAAGCATTAAAGGACTCACAATAAATGGTGTCAAAAGGTACGAGGTTGATGTCGATAAGTTTGAGAGGAAAAAGTTAGCACTTTCGACCCTAGAGCTGTATTGGACAGATGCCAGAAAAAGGCTGCCCTGAGTTAGCCGGTTAAGGCTGGAGGCCGCTTCAACAATCACCTATCGCAATTACGGCCAAGGCCGGATAGGGGGAGTCAATGGCACTTTTTCGCATGGATGCCGTCAAGGCAGAAACCGGGCACCGTAGCCACGCCAGCATTTACAACGCCATCCGGGCGGGCCTGTTCACAAAGCCCGTGCCCATTGGTGAGCGCTCGGTAGGGTGGCCCGATACCGAGGTGCCCGCCATCAACGCCGCACGCATCGCAGGCCAGAACGAGGCGCAGATCAAAGCACTGGTGACACGCTTGCACGCCAAGCGCACCGAGCTGCTGACGGCTTAAGGGGGTACAGCATGAGCACCCCCGACAAGATCGCCGCCTTGCACCAGATACGCGATGACCACGCGGGCCAAAGTGGCGCTAGCCAATGTACTCGGATGCGTGCAGCACTGGCCCGCTTCCCCGTCACCACCTTTGAAGCCATGCGCTATCTGGATGTGTACGACCCGAGGGCGCGGGTGATGCAGTTGCGCAATCGTGGTGACAACATCACCACGGTTTGGCAAACCGTCACCACCGAGTCAGGTGATACCCACCGCGTCGGCTTGTACGTGCTGGACACCGTGGGGGCAGAACATGATCACGCTTGAAAAGCACATCCCCAAAAGCATCCAGCCGCTGGCGCTAGTCGCAGTCAAAGAAGTTCCCCGCGTGGATACCCGCTTGCTGGCTGAGGCCCTGGGCAATCGTCACCAGAGCGTTTTTGAGCTGGTGAAAGACCACCAATCCGACTTCGCAGAGTTTGGCAAGGTCCGGTTTGAAACCGGAGCTTCACCTAGTGGTCAGTCTGAGCGCTTCGCCCTGCTGATCGAAGACCAAGCCTACCTACTGCTAACCTACAGCCGCAACACGGCACGCACGCGGGCACTGAAGGTGCGTCTTGTCAAAGCCTTTGGGGAAGCACGGCGCGCAGCTATCCAACACGGTGCCGAGTACCTGCCCAGCTATCGCGCTCTGCACGACGAAATAGACGCGCTGGCCGGTGGCTCTGATCGTGCGCGCTTTGTGCACATGAACGTCAACAAGCTGATCAACAAGACGGCGGGCATCGAAGCGGGCCAACGCAGCACCGTGCCTATGCCCACGCAGTCCTTGTTGTGTGTGGCGCAGACCGTGGCTGCCAAAGCCATGCAGGGTGCACCCGATTACCACGCCGCCTACGACCGCGCCAAGGCCGCCATGCTGGCGTTGTCTGCCATCACCATGCTGGACACCGTGGAGGCGCAGTATGGCTAACGGACGCAACAAGATTGGCCGCAAGGGCGATTCAGGACGCGATGCGGGCGCGTTCGTCGCCTTGCCTTGGACTGTGTTGGATTGCACAGCCTACGCTCGTTTATCGCACCCAGCCCGTTCGCTGCTGTTGGAGATTGCACGCCAGTTCGTGCGCGACAACAATGGACGCCTGCTCTGTGGCGCGGCGTATCTGGCCAAGCGGGGCTGGAAGTCAAACGATGTAATCGCACGCGCTAAGGTCGAATTGCTGGGGGCTGGTTTCATTCACGAGACCTGCAAGGGCCACCGTCCTAACAAAGCCAGCTGGTACGCCGTGACCTGGAGAGCCTTGGACCGTTTCCCGGGTTACGACGTCGGCGCATTGGAGACGTTCAAGCGAGGTGCCTATGCTGAATTGGCGATTGGTGCCATCAAGCCGACACGCCAAGAGCTGTACGAAAAGCACCGCCAAGCAGGCAATAAAAACGCAAGCCTTACACCGTCTCACGGTGCAGTGCGTCCTCCTACTGCACCGTCTCACGGTGTAGAGAGCATGTCCGCTGCACCGTCTCACGGTGCTGTAGGGGGTGTTTTTGGGGTTCTCCCTACACCGTCTCACGGACACCATCTAGATATACCATCTTCTGTGCAGTTGGTTCCCTGCACCCGCATCGGTATTGATGCAGTGGAGCCAACTGACCGCGAACCCCAAAAGGCCATTTCCACGTTGGCCGAACTTTGGGGCACCGTGGGGTGCAAGTCGCAATGGACCACACCGCACCCGGCCCGTTTAAACGTTGCAAGGGCTGCCATGCGACAAGCGAGCGACCGCCACACTAGAAAGCCGCCTGGCAAGCCTTCACGGCTCGCCGTGCGCGTTGGTGACGATGGCGTGACCCGCGAGCGTGACGAGTTCGCCCAAGACCTGAGCGCCTGGGATTGAGTGGACCCAATGTACGCCCTCCACAATGACGGCTCAAAAGTGAGCCCAGGTCGCCGCGTGATGCATCGAGCAAGAAACGAGAAAGCCCGTGCGCAGCTTTTGTCGTTGGTGCGTGGAGTAGTGCTGGCGCTGGGCGGTCATGCGAAACGACACGGGCTGAAAGTTCAGCCGGTTATGCGCAACGACGAAGGCTCAGAAATGTGCTGTCAGACCCGCTCCCCAAAACCGGGGAATGGGCCACGGTTCGTTTGTCGGTGCCACCTTGCCCGCAGGATGACTAGCCACATGCCCGGCACGCAGATTGCTCTGAATGCCTGGGCCGACGCGGGGCGCACTGTTTGGAAGATCAACAACTCGATTTCCGGGAACTTGTCATATTGCCAGTATCAAACTGCCCTAGATTGGACGCTACCCCTTCAACCTTTGGATGGAGAACTGTGATGACTCGACCAGCTGTGGAAGATGATTACGACGACTTAGGTTATGTCGGCCTGACGGTAGGAACCGTCACCGGTGGGCGCTGATGGTGGCCTTTTTAGTGGCGTTGAACTACATCGTGCTGCGCAGTCTGTGGCGTGTGCTGTTCGGACCCGCACCGATTGAGGCCGTGTCAAGACGGTGACCACGGTTTAGACAGGGAGTTTCTGCACCACAACGCACGCGCGCGCGATGTCAACGGCAAAGTGCTGAAAAGTGCTGTTGGTGCGATGGGCCGCTGTTAGTAAAAGTTAACATTTACTTCGACTGCGGCGGGCCAAGAGGTGGCCAGCCAATCAACCGTAAATTACGGGCGGTATTGAGACATTTACGCCCGAGTGCGCAAGGGACAGCGAGGCGACGTGAGTTTTTGTGAGTAGATGCAGCCGATCCACTTCGAGCGATGTGCTTTTAGTAATCACTAGCCTGCCGGTTTTTCGCGGTTGTTTATGCGACACAAATAGGGTGCGGCTTTTATCTCAAGTTTCGACAGGTTCTCGTCGCCGATCTGGCGGGCAGTCTTTTTGCTGTACCCGGCACAAATACGGTGCGGCATAACCTCAGAAACACGCTATCCACTGGTGACCAAGGGGCATCTAAGGTTTTTTCAGGTTTTTAAAGCCGTTCCGGTCACCATCAACCGCGCCAGCATGGGCCATTAAAAAGGCCGGGAAAGGGGGGGTAGCAAAGCCAAAGCG
>NZ_JBDTEM010000436.1:0-3339 GCF_039922535.1 Rhodoferax sp.
GGTCTTGCCCACGCCCGTGGGGCCGAGGAACAGGAACGATCCTGTCGGCCGGTTCGGGTCGCTCAGGCCCGCACGGCTGCGGCGGATGGCGTTGGCCACGGCGGTAATCGCTTCGTCCTGGCCGACCACGCGGTCGTGCAGCTTGACCTCCATCTGCAGCAGTTTGTCGCGCTCGCCCTGCATCAGTTTGCTCACCGGAATGCCGGTGGCGCGGGCCACCACTTCGGCGATTTCTTCGGCGCCCACCTGGGTGCGCAGCAAGCGCGGTGCGTGGGCCGAGCCCTTCACCGATTCCTTGTCCTGCGTAACTTTGAGCTGCTTTTCCAGCTCGGGCAGCTTGCCGTACTGCAGCTCGGCGACCTTGTTGAAGTCGCCCTTGCGCTTGAGTTCTTCGATCTGGAAGCGCATTTTTTCAATCGCCTCCATCACATGCGCGCTGCCCTGGGCCTGGGCTTTTTCGGACTGCCAGATTTCGTCGTAATCGGCGATTTCCTTTTGCAGCTTGACGATCTCGTCCTGGATCAGGCCCAGGCGCTTTTGCGAAGACTCGTCCTTCTCGCGCTTCACGGCTTCGCGCTCGATCTGCAACTGGATCAGGCGGCGGTCCAGCTTGTCCATCACCTCGGGCTTGGAGTCCATTTCGATCTTGATCTTGGCCGCCGCCTCGTCGATCAAATCAATCGCCTTGTCGGGCAAAAAGCGGTCGGTGATGTAGCGGTGGCTGAGCTCGGCCGCGGCCACGATGGCCGGGTCGGTGATCTGCACGCCGTGGTGCACTTCGTACTTTTCTTGCAGGCCGCGCAGGATGGCGATGGTGGCCTCTACCGTGGGCTCGCCCACCAGAATCTTCTGGAAGCGCCGCTCCAGGGCCGCGTCTTTTTCGATGTACTTGCGGTACTCGTCCAGCGTGGTCGCGCCCACGCAGTGCAGCTCGCCGCGGGCCAGCGCGGGCTTGAGCATGTTGCCCGCGTCCATCGCGCCCTCGGCCTTGCCCGCGCCGACCATGGTGTGCAGCTCGTCGATGAAGACGATGGTCTGGCCTTCGTCCTTGGCAAGCTCTTTGAGCACAGTCTTCAGGCGCTCTTCAAATTCACCGCGAAATTTGGCCCCGGCCAGTAAAGCCGCCATGTCCAGCGAGAGTACGCGCTTACCTTTGAGCGACTCGGGCACCTCGCCTGCCACGATGCGCTGGGCCAGGCCTTCAACGATGGCGGTCTTGCCCACGCCGGGCTCGCCGATCAGCACCGGGTTGTTCTTGGTGCGGCGCTGCAGCACCTGGATGGCGCGGCGGATCTCGTCGTCGCGGCCAATCACCGGGTCCAGCTTGCCCATGCGGGCGCGTTCGGTCAGGTCCAGGCAGTATTTTTTGAGGGATTCGCGCTGGCCTTCGGCATCGGCGTTGTCCACGTTCTGGCCGCCACGCACCGCGTCAATCGCCGACTCCAGCGACTTGCGGGTCAGGCCCTGGCTGCGTGCCAGGGTGCCGATGTCGGCCTTGCTATCGGTCAGCGCCAGCAAAAACAGCTCGCTGGAGACGAACTGGTCGCCACGCTTGATGGCTTCTTTTTCAGATGCCTGCAGCAGGCTGCCCATGTCGCGGCTGATCTGCACCTGGTCTTGCCCGTGCACCTCGGGCAGCTTTTTGATGGCCGCCTCGGCTGCCGCCAGCAGGCCCGGCACGTTGACGCCGGCCCGCTGCAGCAGGGCCTGCGGGCCGTCGTCTTGGCGCAGCATGGCGGCCAGCACGTGGGCCGGTTCGATGTAGGCGTGGTCCGCACCGAGTGCCAGGGTTTGTGCGTCGCCCAGGGCTTCCTGGAATTTGGTGGTGAGTTTGTCTTGTCGCATAGTGAAATCTCCAATGCTGTGACAGATGGGCAGTAAGCCTGCATTTTCAAGGCGCTACGGTGCAGAAGCTTGCGCCAGATCAAGCATTGGATTTATAAAAAATAGGCCTCCAGCGCAGATTCCACCTGCGCAAGGAGCTATAAAAAGTGAAGCAGATACACATAAAGCCAAAGTCCTAAAATTGGGCCATGAACATCCACCAGCTATCGGCCCGCTACCACCAGGAGCAAGACCGCATTCTGGTGCGCATCAACTCCAACGATGGCACCGAAATGCGCCTGTGGCTGACCCGCCGCCTCACCCTCGCGCTATGGCCCACGCTGAACAAAGCCGTGGTGGAGCATGTGGCCCGGCAAGACGGCAGCACCGCCCATTTGCGCGACGAGGCCAGCAAAAAGATGCTGGCCGACTTCCAGCGCGAAGCCGTGCTGCGCGATGCCGACTTTTCCACGCCCTACCAAGATGCGCCTGACACGACCGCGCCTGGTGCCCTGCCTACCTTGCCATTAGGCAGCGCCCCGCTGCTGGTGACCGAGGTGCGTATCACCCCGGTGGCCAACGGCCCTTTGAAAATTGCCTTCAACGAGCAGTTGGAGGGGCAAGCGAATGGCCGCGGCTTCCAGGTGGAACTGGCCCCGCCGCTGGTGCACGGCCTAGTGCAGCTGCTGGAGCGGGCCTTGCACCAGTCGGCCTGGGGCGAAGGCAGCGAGCTGCTGGGAACCCTGCCGTTGCAAACCAGCGACGCACCGGTAGCGGCAGACCGGCCTAAGTACCTGAATTAGCCCGTACACTTTGGCCATGCCCCAGCACTCCACGCTCTCAAACCCCATGCTTTGCATGTGTGGCGCAAGCCTGGCCGCAGTGGCATCCAAAAAACCCCAGCTTATCTGACCGGAGCTGCGGTTCCGTCCTCAGATGAGCGATGGAACCTAGCCCTCCCCACCCCCGGTCCCACGCTCCTTTGACGATGGTTTACCCATCGGTCTGTTTTTGACACAAAGGACATCGCGTGCGTTCTCTTGATACTTCCCCCGACTTCTCTGGCCTGTGGATTCCCCTGGTCACGCCTTTTACGGATAGTGCCGACGGTGCCGTAGACCACCCGGCTCTGGCCCAGCTGGTCAAGCGCCTGTGCGGCACCGGCATTGCAGGTTTTGTGGCCTGCGGCTCTACCGGCGAAGCCGCCGCCCTGGATGCCGACGAGCAGCAGGCCGTGCTGGCCACCGTACTGCAAGCCGCCCAGGGCCTGCCGGTGGTGATGGGCTTGTCGGGCTACCACCTGCCCAAGATGCTGGCCAGCGTGCAGGCCTTCAGCCGCCAACCCATCGCCGCGCTGCTGGTGGCGGCCCCCTGCTACATCCGCCCCTCGCAGGCCGGGCTGCTGCGCTGGTTTACCGACCTGGTCGATGCGTCCCAGGTGCCGCTGATCGTCTACGACATTCCCTACCGCACCGGCGCCACGCTGGAACTGGCCACCCTGCTGCAGTTGGCACG
>NZ_JBDTEM010000437.1:0-10061 GCF_039922535.1 Rhodoferax sp.
GACGTGGCCATGCACATTGCTGCCATGAAGCCTGTTGCGCTGACCAGTGCCGATGTGCCTGCCGAACTGATTGAGAAAGAGCGTTCGGTGGCAGCCGGCAAGGCGGAAGAGGACAAGAAGACCGCTGAGGCCGCTGGCAAGCCGGTGCAGTCCGACGAAATCGTGGCCAAGCGCATCGAAGGCGGTGTGCAGAAGTACCTGAAAGAAGTCTCGCTGTTCAACCAGCCGTTCGTGAAGAACGACAAGCAGACTGTCGAGCAGATGCTGAAAGAGCGAGCCACGACCGTCAAGGGCTTCACGCTCTACGTGGTCGGTGAAGGCATCGAGAAAAAAGTCGACGACTTCGCTGCAGAAGTCGCTGCCCAGGTGGCTGCTGCCAAGGCTGCTGCCTGAGCTGAGCCCCTTCCCCGCCATTGCCGCCCCTGTTTTGCTGTCATCCCAAACACCCCCTGCCGGAGAATCTTTCATGCCCATCGCTACGCCAGCCTACAAGCGTATTTTGCTCAAGCTGTCTGGCGAGGCTCTGATGGGGGATGATTCCTTCGGCATCAACCGCACCACCATTGTTCGCATGGTGGAAGAGGTGGCCGAGGTCACCCGGATGGGTGTCGAGGTGGCGGTGGTGATTGGCGGCGGCAACATCTTTCGCGGTGTGGCCGGTGGGGCCGTAGGCATGGACCGTGCCACGGCCGATTACATGGGCATGCTGGCCACGGTGATGAACGCGCTGGCACTGGCCGATGCCATGGACAAGCAGGGTCTCACGGCGCGCGTAATGTCGGCCATTTCCATCGAGCAGGTGGTTGAGCCCTATGTGCGCCCCAAGGCCTTGCAGTACCTGGAGGAAGGCAAGGTCGTGGTGTTTGCGGCTGGCACCGGCAACCCGTTTTTCACCACCGACACGGCCGCTGCCCTGCGTGGTGCCGAAATCGGAGCTGAAATCGTGCTCAAGGCCACCAAGGTGGATGGGGTTTATACCGCCGACCCCAAGAAAGATCCTAGCGCGACCCGTTACACCACGCTGACGTTCGACGAGGCGATGTCCCAAAATCTGGGCATCATGGACGCGACTGCCTTTGCGCTGTGCCGCGACCAAAATCTGCCGATCAAGGTGTTTTCGATCTTCAAACTCGGCGCGTTGAAGAGCGTGGTGATGGGTGAAGACGAAGGTACTTTGGTCCACGCCTAATTCGGCCCACGGATTACTGAGGAGCATAAAAATGACTATCGCCGACGTTAAAACCAATTTGCAAGCCCGGATGGACCAGTCCATCGTGGCATTGAAGAACAATCTGTCCAAAATCCGCACCGGCCGCGCCAATCCAGGTCTGCTGGACACCGTGCATGTGGATTACTACGGCTCCATGGTGCCGATCAGCCAGGTGGCCAATGTGTCATTGATCGACTCGCGCACCATCGGCGTGCAGACTTGGGAAAAGAACATGGCAGCCAAGGTGGAAAAAGCCATCCGTGACAGCCATTTGGGCCTGAACCCCGCGTCTATGGGCGACCTGATCCGCGTGCCCATGCCCGCCATGAGCGAAGAGCGCCGCAAGGAACTCACTAAGCTGGCCCGTACAGAAGGCGAAAGCGCCAAAATCATCGTACGCAACGTGCGCCGTGATGCCAACGAAGCCATCAAAAAACTGGTGAAAGACAAACTGGCCTCGGAAGACGACCAAAAGCGCGCCGAAGTCGACGTCCAGAAAATCACCGACCGCCACATTGCCGAAGTGGACCAACTCATAGTCGCCAAAGAAGCCGACATCATGGCGGTTTAAATGGCTTACCCCCAGGCTACGCACTTCGTGTCTTTGCCAACCCCCTTGCAGGGGGCAACACCTGTGGCCTGGCAAAGCCAGTTCCACGGTGTTCTGGCACTGCACAGATTTACTTGATGTCCGCTCTTCCCGCACGCGTTCCCAAGCACATCGCCATCGTCATGGACGGCAATGGCCGTTGGGCGAACCGGCGCTTCATGCCACGCTTGGCCGGGCACCACCAGGGGGTGGATGCGCTGCGCCGTTGCGTCCAGGCTTGCCTGGACCGGGGCGTGGGCGTGCTGACGGTGTTTGCGTTCTCGTCCGAAAACTGGGACCGGCCGGCCGAAGAAGTCTCAGGCCTGATGTCGCTGATGGTCAGCGTGCTGGCCAAAGAAGTCGTCAAGCTCAAGGCCAACGGTGCGCAGCTGCACTTTGTGGGCAACCTATCGGCCCTGTCCGACAAGGTGCGCAACGGCCTGCTGGAAGCCGAAAAAGAAACCGCCGACAACCGCAAGCTGGTGCTCAATATCTGCTTCAACTACGGTGGCCGCTGGGACATTGCCCAGGCGGCGCAAAAACTGGCTGCAGCAGGCGAACCCATCACCGAAAAAAGCATGGACCGCGCCATGGCCCTGGCCCATTCACCCGACCCGGATCTGCTGATCCGCACCGGCGGCGAGTTCCGCATCAGCAACTTTCTGCTCTGGCAGGCTGCCTATTCCGAGCTGGTGTTCAGCGACAAACTCTGGCCCGAATTTGACGAAGCCGCGCTGGACGAGGCGATCGCCGTCTACAACGGCCGTGAGCGCCGCTTTGGCAAAACATCGGCCCAGGTGGCACCGGTAGCCACCGATCCGTCAACCTGAGTCTTATCCATGCTGCTGCAACGCGTTATCACGGCCCTGGTTTTACTGGCCTTTCTTTTGCCTGCGTTGTTTTATCCCCAGCCAGAACCCCTGTGTCTCTTGGCCATCATCGCGATTGCCGCCGCCACCTGGGAGTGGGGCCGCATGAACGGCATGACGCAGCCCAAGTCGGTGGCGCTGGCCATGGCCATGGTGTTTGCCTGTTTGCTGTCATGGATCATGGGCCTGTTGACGGCCCACACGCCCACACTGTGGACCATTGCGGGCGCGGCCTGGGTGCTGGTCGGTGGCTGGCTGCTGCGCAACGGGGTGAACGGCTGGGCTGCCATTGATAAGGTGTTGCGTGGCCTGTTTGGCTTTGCAGCCCTCTGGCTGGCGTGGCTGGCGATTTGCCAGGCCCGGGTGATTGGCACCAACTTTTTGCTGTCAGTGCTGCTGCTGGTCTGGGTGGCCGATATCGGTGCCTACTTTGCGGGCCGGGCGTTTGGCACCCAATTTTTCAAAAACAAGCTCGCCCCCAGCATCAGCCCCGGTAAAAGCTGGGAAGGCGTGTGCGGCGGCATGCTGGGCGTGCTGGTGCTGGCGGTGGCGTGGGTTTGGGCCGACAACGCCTGGGCTTCCCCGGTGGCCAGCCTGTACACCCGGCTGGCACACCAAAGTAGCATCTTGTTGGTGGTGGCCGCACTGTTTATGGCGGCCATGAGCGTGGTGGGTGATTTGGTCGAGTCGCTCATCAAGCGCAGTGCCGGGGTCAAGGACAGCAGCGGCCTGTTGCCCGGCCACGGTGGCGTACTGGACCGGGTGGATGCGCTGCTGCCCACGCTGCCGCTGGCCATGATGCTGGTTTCGCTGGTGGGCTAGGGTTTAGGCATGCAACAAAACTTGACGATTTTGGGCTCCACTGGTTCGGTGGGCACCAGTACTTTGGACGTGGTGTCCCGCCACCCAGAGCGGTTTGCGGTGTTTGCACTCACCGCTGCCACCCAGGTGGACCTGATGCTGCAGCAATGTGCGCAGTTCAAGCCCCGTTTCGCTGTGATGGCCAGTGCACCGCATGCCGCACTGCTGGCTGAAAAAATTAAGCAAAATAGCCTTCCAACGCAGGTACTTTCTGCGCAGGAAGCTATTGAAATGGTAGCATCGCATCCCGAGGTCGATGCGGTCATGGCTGCCATCGTCGGCGCAGCCGGACTGGCCCCGTGCCTAGCGGCAGCCCGTGCGGGCAAACGCTTGCTGTTGGCCAACAAAGAGGCGCTGGTCGTCGGCGGCGATGTGTTTTTGGCGGCTGTAAAACAGGGCGGTGCCTTGCTGCTACCTATCGACAGCGAGCATTCGGCGGTGTTCCAGTCGCTGCCCGAAGACCCGGCAGTTTGGCCCCGGCGGATTGAGAAGATCATGCTGACCTCGTCGGGAGGCCCGTTTCGCACCCGCGACCCGGCCACCCTGTGCGACGTGACCCCCGACCAGGCCTGCGCCCACCCCAATTTCGCCATGGGCCGCAAGATTTCAGTGGATTCGGCCACCATGATGAACAAGGCGCTGGAGGTGATCGAGGCCAAATACCTGTTTGGCGTGACCCCCGAGCAGATCGAGGTGGTGATCCACCCGCAGCAAATCATCCATTCGATGGTGCAGTTCCATGACGCATCGGTGATGGCCCAGCTGGGCACGCCGGACATGCGCGTGCCGATTGCTTACGGGCTGTCCTGGCCCGAGCGAATCGAAAGCGGTACCGCGCGGCTGGATTTTTCCCAGATGGCGGCCATGACCTTCGAGGTGCCCGATTTTCAGCGTTTTCCCTGTCTGGCCCTGGCTTGGGAAAGCCTGCGCGCGCCATCGGGTACCTGCGCCGTGCTGAATGCGGCCAACGAGGTGGCGGTGGCAGCCTTTTTGGACCGGCGAGTCCGTTTTGACCACATCCATGCGGTCAATCTTGCAACTTTGGCGGCCGTCACCCCCTCCAAGCCGCAGACGCTGGAAGATTTGCTGGCGTTGGACGCGGAATCGCGCGCCATTGCGCACCAGGCCGTGTCCCGCCTGACCGCCTGACCACTTGAACCAAGGACAGCCATGCTGACCATCGTCGCTTTCATCGTTGCACTGGCCTTGCTGATTGCCGTGCACGAGTACGGCCACTACCGCATCGCCGTGGCCTGTGGGGTCAAAGTACTGAAGTTCTCCATTGGCTTTGGCCAAACCGTGCTGCGCTGGCAGCCCAAGGGTTCGCCAACCGAGTTTGTCATTAGCGCGTTCCCGCTCGGTGGCTTTGTAAAGATGTTGGACGAGCGCGAAGCGCCAGTGGCACCTGAAGAACGCCATCTGGCCTTCAACACCCAGTCGCTGCCCAAGCGTGCCGCTATTGTGGCGGCCGGTCCGGTGGCGAATCTGCTGCTGGCGGTGCTGTTGTACGCGCTGGTCAACTGGAGTGGCGTGGAAGAACCCAAGGCTGTTCTGGCCAGTCCCACCATTGGCTCGGTGGCCGAAAGAGCCGGTATCCAGGGTGGTGAAACCGTGACCCGCGCAGGTTGGGACGGTGAAGATTTAGAAGATGTGGCCTCGTTCGATGAATTGCGCTGGCTGCTCACCCGGGGTGCGCTGGACAGCCGCGATGTGCGACTGGAGCTGGCAACTTCTGCCCAGGGGGCGCGGCGCGAAGTCGTGATGGCCCTGGCTCCGCTGCATGCCCAAGATGCCGATGCCCAATTGTTCCGCACCATTGGTGTGCTCGGTCCCTGGACCCGCCCGGTACTCGGCGAGGTGATGGCCGATGGCGCGGGCGCTCGCGCAGGCCTGGCCCCTGGCGACCTGGTGCTGCGGGTGGGTGACACGCCCATCGTGGACGGCCAACAATTGCGCGACACCATCCGCAGCTCCCTGTTGGACGGGCAAGGCCTGGCACAGGTGTGGCAGATCGAACGCGGCGGGCAGGCGCTGGCCTTGACCGTCACCCCGGATGTCCAAGCCGATGGCCTGCAGTCGATTGGCCGCATCAGCGCCTATGTGGGCGCCCCCCCGGAGATGTTGACCATCCGCTATGGCGTGTTCGACGGCCTGTGGCGTGGCGTGGAGCGCACCTGGGAGGTGTCTGGCCTGACTCTGCGCATGATGGGCCGCATGGTGGTGGGCGAGGCTTCCATCAAAAATTTGAGTGGCCCCTTGTCGGTGGCCGAATATGCGGGCAAGTCGGCCAGCTTGGGCTTTACCCAGTACCTGGTATTTCTGGCTCTGATTAGCGTTAGCCTCGGTGTCCTGAACCTTCTGCCCATCCCGATTTTGGACGGTGGGCACCTGTTGTATTATCTTTGGGAGGCTGTCACAGGCAAACGCGTATCTGACGCTTGGATGGAACGCATGCAGCGCGGAGGCGGTGCAGTGCTGTTGTTGATGATGTCCATTGCACTGTTTAACGATGTCAACCGCCTGTTTGGCTAACATTTACCTGACTGCCCGCCTAGCGCGGCATCAGACTTACCACATTCCATGAAAAATCACTTTAATAGCTTTCGCCTGCGGACTTTGTCGGCTGCAGTGGCGCTGGTATTGGCTGCCAACACGGCCTGGGCTGTCACGCCTTTCGCGGTCCGCGACATCCGCATTGAGGGTTTGCAACGCGTCGAACCGGGCACCATCTTTGCCTCCCTGCCGTTTCGGGTAGGCGATACCTACAACGATGACCAGGGTTCCGCGGCTATTCGCACCTTGTTCGCTCTGGGTTTGTTCAAAGACGTGCGACTGGAAGTCAGTGGCGACGTGCTGGTGGTGGTGGTCGAAGAGCGCCCCACGATTGCCGATGTCGAGTTTGTCGGTTCCAAGGAGTTTGACAAGGACGCACTGAAGAAATCCATGCGCGATGTGGGTTTGACCGATGGCCGTCCGTTTGACAAAGCCCTGGCCGACCGCGCCGAGCAGGAACTCAAGCGCCAGTACATCAACAAGAGCCTGTACGCCGCCGAAGTGGTGACCACCGTCACCCCGGTGGACCGCAACCGCGTGAACCTGACATTTACCATCACCGAAGGTGAGCCCGCCAAGATCAAGGACATCCACATCGTGGGTGCCAAGGCCTTCAGCGAATCCACGTTGCGTAACCAGTTCGAGCTGGACACGGGGGGCTGGCTTAGCTGGTACACCAAGTCCGACCGCTACACCCGTGCCAAGCTCAACGCCGATATCGAAACGCTGCGCTCTTACTATCTGTCGCGCGGTTACCTGGAGTTCAAGGTTGACTCCACCCAGGTGGCGATTTCGCCCGACAAGCAAAGTATGTCGATCACCATCAACGTGACCGAAGGCGAGCGTTTCGTGGTGTCCGCCGTCAAGTTGGAGGGCAATTACCTGGGCAAGGACGACGAGTTTAAGTCGCTGGTCAGCATCAAGCCCGGCGAGGCTTACAACGCCGACTTGGTGGCCAAAACCACCAAGGCCTTCAAGGACAACTTTGGCAGTTTCGGCTTCGCGTTTGCCCAGGTCGAGGCCAAGCCGGAAATCGACCGCACCACCAACCGTGTGGCTCTGGTGATGCAGTCCGAGCCCTCCCGCCGTGCCTATGTGCGCAAGGTCAATGTGGCGGGTAATAGCCGTACCCGCGACGAAGTGATCCGCCGAGAATTCCGCCAGCTGGAATCGTCGTGGTACGACGGTGACAAGATCAAGTTGTCGCGTGACCGGGTAGACCGCTTGGGCTTTTTCAAGGAAGTCAACGTAGAAACTCAAGACGTGGCCGGTTCGCCCGACCAGGTGGATGTGCAGGTCAATGTGGAAGAAAAATCAAGTGGCAGCATCCAGCTGGGGGCCGGTTTCTCAAGTGCCGACAAGCTGTCGTTGTCGTTCGCCATCAAGCAGGAAAACGCGTTCGGCTCGGGTAATTACCTCGGCCTGGAAGTCAATACCAGCAAGTACAACCAGGTCGTAGTGCTCAGCACGGTGGACCCGTACTTCACCAACAGCGGCATTTCCCGCTCCATCGACATCTTCCACCGTGCCACCAAGCCTTACAACGACCAGGGCGGCAATTACGAACTGGTGACCGAAGGTGCAGGCCTGCGCTTTGGTGTGCCGTTCAGCGAGCTGGACACGGTGTACTTCGGCGGTAGCCTGGAGCGCACGACCATCAAGCCGGGTACCAATATTCCTGCCGCCTATCTGGCCTATGCCGAAGAATTTGGTTACACCAGTTTGGCGATTCCGCTGACCATTGGCTGGTCGCGCGACGACCGGGACAGCACCCTCGCACCCAGCACCGGTGTATACCAGCGCCTCAACACCGAAGCCGGTCTGTTTGGCGATGCGCATTACGTGCGCACCAACTACCAGTACCAGCAATACGTGCCTTTGACCAAGCAGTTCACTCTGGCCTTCAATGGCGAGGTCGGCTATGGTAAGGGCCTGGGTAACCGGCCTTTCCCGGTGTTCAAGAACTTTTATGGCGGCGGTTTGGGCTCGGTGCGTGGCTTTGAGCAGGGCACACTGGGCCCGCGCGACGTGACCGGGTCGGTGATTGGCGGGCCCAAGAAGTTCACCCTGAACACAGAAATCCAGTCGCCTTTCCCCGGCGCTGGCAACGACCGTACGCTGCGCCTGTTTGCCTTTGGTGACATTGGCAATGTGTACGGCGAAAATGAGCGGATTCGTTTCGGCGAGATGCGGGCTTCGGCCGGTGTCGGCCTTAGTTGGATTTCTCCGGTCGGTCCCTTGCGTTTGGCCTATGCCAAGCCCATTCGCAAGTTTGCTGGCGATAGAATCCAACCCTTGCAATTCCAAATAGGTACGTCTTTCTAATGAAGCACTTTTTACGCCAATTCGGATCCGGCATTTTATTCGGGGCTGTGCTCCTGTCTGCCCACGCGCAGGCGGACGAGTTCCGCGTCGGATTCGTCAATACCGACCGTATCTTCCGCGAGTCCGCGGCGGCTAAGACGGCCCAGGCCAAGCTGGAACAAGAATTCGCCAAGCGTGAAAAAGAACTTAGCGATGCCGGTGTGGTTCTGAAAACCGCTTCTGACAAGTTCGAGCGCGAAGCCTCGACCCTGGCGGAAAGCCAACGTACCTCGCGCCAAAAGGTACTGGTGGACCAGGACCGCGACTTCCAGCGAAAGCGCCGTGAATTCCAGGAAGACCTGAATTCCCGCAAGAACGAAGAGCTGCAGCAAGTGCTGGAAAAAGCCAACAAGGTGATCAAGCAAGTGGCTGAAACCGAAAAGTACGATGCCGTGTTGCAAGAAGCTGTCTACATCAATCCCAAGTACGACATCACCGACAAGGTCATCAAGGCCTTGAACGCGGTTCCCGTCAAGTAATTTTTTGAGAGGGGTTCCAGCATGGCGCTGCGTCTAGGCGCGATAGTGGAAGCCCTGGGGGGCGTACTGCATGGAGATGCAGAGCTGTCTATTGATGGCATCGCTCCGTTGGAGTCGGCCGGTCCGTCGCAGTTGGCTTTTCTCAGCAATCCCAAGTACCAGCAACAACTGGCCCAGTCTCAGGCCGGTTGCGTGATTGTGGGTCCCGCCCAGGCCGATATGGCTCTGGCACGTGGTGCCTGCATCGTAGCGGATGCCCCCTATTTGTACTTCGCCAAAGTCACCCAGCTTTGGAAGCGCCAGCGGCCGGTAGCTACTGGTCCGGCCATCCATCCCAGTGCAGTGATCGACCCGAGTGCCCAGATCGACCCCAGCGCTCGTATTGGCCCGCTGTGTGTGGTGGAGCGCGGAGCCCGCATTGGTGCCGACACGGTACTCAAGTCACGCGTCACGGTGGGTGAGGACTGCAGCATTGGTGCGCGTTGCCTGCTGCATGCGGGCGTGGTGATCGGTGCCGATGGCTTTGGCTTTGCGCCCAATGCCGGGGTCTGGGAAAAAATTGAACAGCTCGGCGCGGTCTGCATCGGCAACGATGTCGAAATCGGTGCCAATACCTGTATCGACCGGGGTGCGCTGTTGGACACCGTGATTTCCGACGGCGTCAAGCTCGACAACCTGATCCAGATCGGCCACAACGTCTTTGTGGGTGCCCATACCGCCATGGCGGGCTGCGTCGGCGTGGCGGGCAGTGCCCACATCGGTGCGCATTGCACCGTGGGCGGCGGCGCGATTGTGCTGGGGCATTTGACCCTGGCCGACCACGTCAATATCTCCGCAGGCACCGTGGCGACCCGCTCCATCACCCAGCCCGGCCACTACACCGGCATGTTCCCGATTGACGACAACGCCAAGTGGGAAAAAAATGCCGCCTCTCTCAAGCAGTTGCACAGCCTGCGCGACCGCCTCAAGGTGGTTGAAAAAACCTTAGAGGTTATGCAGAGCCAGGTTGACGGGCCAAAGGCCGATTGACCTGGCTCTGCATAATTCGTGAACATTAGAACAACTCCAACAGAGCCCCAAAAAACCATGATGGACATCCACCAAATTCTCAAGCAACTGCCGCACCGCTATCCCTT